>NZ_UHIP01000001.1:2400000-2700000 GCF_900460245.1 Vibrio fluvialis | reverse complement strand
ATCAGTGAGCATCTGCTGCCAAAAACGCGCGCTTATGCCGAAATCTGGTTGGATGGTGAGAAAGTGGAAGCCACCGATGAGGAACCGATTCTGGGCAGTAACTACTTACCGCGTAAATTCAAAACGACCGTGGTGATCCCGCCACAAAATGACGTGGACGTGCACGCTAACGATCTTAACTTCGTGGCGATTGCGGACAACGGCAAGCTGGTTGGCTTTAACGTGTTGGTGGGCGGTGGTCTGGCGATGACGCATGGCGACACCTCGACTTATCCTCGTCGCGCTGATGACTTCGGCTTTATTCCACTGGATAAAACGTTAGACGTTGCTGCTGCCGTGGTCACAACACAACGCGATTGGGGTAACCGTTCAAACCGTAAGAACGCGAAAACCAAATACACGCTGGATCGTGTTGGCGTTGATGTCTTTAAAGCGGAAGTGGAAAAACGTGCGGGCGTGATGTTTGGCGATAGCCGTCCATACGAGTTCACTGAACGCGGGGATCGTATCGGTTGGGTAGAAGGCATCGATGGCAAGCATCACCTGACGCTGTTCATTGAAAACGGACGTTTGTTAGATTTCCCTGGCAAGCCACTTAAAACCGGTGTGGCGGAAATTGCGAAGATTCACCAAGGCGATTTCCGTATGACGGCAAACCAAAACTTGATCATCGCTGGTGTCCCGGCTGATCAAAAAGCCGCGATCGAAGCATTGGCAGTGTCACATGGCTTAATGGACAGCAGTGTCAGCGAGCAGCGTAAGAATTCGATGGCGTGTGTGGCGTTCCCAACCTGTCCGTTGGCGATGGCTGAAGCTGAACGCTTCCTGCCGGAGTTTGTCACTCAGGTCGAAGGTATTCTGGAAAAACACGCGCTGCCAAAAGAAGACAACATCATTCTGCGTGTCACTGGTTGTCCGAACGGTTGTGGCCGCGCGATGCTGGCTGAAATCGGTTTGGTGGGTAAAGCGCCTGGCCGTTACAATTTGCACCTCGGTGGCAACCGCGCGGGAACCCGTGTGCCGAAGATGTATAAAGAGAACATCACCGACAAACAGATCCTGGAAGAAATTGATACGCTGGTGGGCCGTTGGGCGAAAGAGCGTGAGGTGGGTGAAGGGTTTGGTGATTTCACGATTCGTACCGGCATCATCCAAGAAGTGATCGTGTCTAAGAGGGACTTTTATGCCTGAGATCGTCGCGACTCCTAATTTGACGGAGTTGTTAACGCTCACCAAGGCGGAGCAGGCGCTCCACTTGGCCGAAGTTAACGCGTATTTAGAAACGCTCACGGCGCAGGAACGTGTCGTTTGGGCTCTGGAAAACTTACCGGGTACTCATGCGGTCTCTTCCAGCTTTGGAATTCAGGCTGCAGTGATGCTGCATTTGGTGACGTCAGTCAACAAGGATGTCCCTGTGGTTTTGACCGACACGGGCTATTTGTTTCCGGAAACCTACCAGTTTATTGATCAACTGACGGAGCGTTTGAATCTGAATCTCAAGATTTACACCGCAGAGATGTCGTCCGCGTGGCAGGAAGCTCGCTTTGGTAAATTGTGGGAACAGGGCGTGACGGGGATTGAGCAATACAATCGCATCAATAAAGTGGAACCGATGCGCCGTGCGCTGCATGAACTTGAAGTTGGTACTTGGTTCTCGGGCTTGCGCCGTGAGCAATCGAAGTCACGGGCGACCTTACCGATTCTTGCGGTTCAAAATGGTGTCTTCAAATTCCTTCCGGTGATCGATTGGACCAATAAAGATGTCCACTATTACCTGAAAGACAACGATCTGCCGTATCACCCGCTTTGGGATGAGGGCTACCTGTCGGTTGGTGATACACATACCACGCGTAAGTGGGAACCGGGAATGAGCGAAGAAGAAACGCGATTCTTTGGTTTGAAGCGAGAATGTGGGCTGCATGAAGAGTCTCCTGAGCAAGATGGGTCAGGTATCTAATGTGTCTAATATAGAAAAAGCCGCGCTAGCGGCTTTTTCTATATATAAGAGGTGTGGGCTAACCGCGATCCAAGTGCTAAATAGAATAACTCTGTGGATAAGTTGTACGTATCATTGGGGTAAAGTTGGATAAATAAGGCTTTGAGCGTTAATTCATCACTTAAGTGTTATTTTTGCATTTTTTCAGAAAAAGTACTTGCCAGTGTGATTCGGATCTCTATAATGCCACCTCGTCGACAGGGCAAGGGCTCACAAGGGTTCAAGGCTAGTCAGACAGGCCAGAAAGAAAAACGAAATGATTTGAAAAAAGTGTTTGACACTGATGATTATCTCGCTAGAATGGCCGCCTCTTCCACGGTGACTCAGTCGCTGAAGTAGGAAGAAAGCTCTTTAACAATATAAACCTATCAATCTGTGTGGGCACTCGTTGATGATAATTGCAAAAGATTTATCAATGAACTGAGTGACCAATTTGATACTTCGGTATCGAGCACAGTCAATTCAACATTACATAGTAATGTTATCAGTATTCATTGAGCCAAAACTTTAATTGAAGAGTTTGATCATGGCTCAGATTGAACGCTGGCGGCAGGCCTAACACATGCAAGTCGAGCGGCAGCGACAACATTGAACCTTCGGGGGATTTGTTGGGCGGCGAGCGGCGGACGGGTGAGTAATGCCTGGGAAATTGCCCTGATGTGGGGGATAACCATTGGAAACGATGGCTAATACCGCATGATAGCTTCGGCTCAAAGAGGGGGACCTTCGGGCCTCTCGCGTCAGGATATGCCCAGGTGGGATTAGCTAGTTGGTGAGGTAAGGGCTCACCAAGGCGACGATCCCTAGCTGGTCTGAGAGGATGATCAGCCACACTGGAACTGAGACACGGTCCAGACTCCTACGGGAGGCAGCAGTGGGGAATATTGCACAATGGGCGCAAGCCTGATGCAGCCATGCCGCGTGTATGAAGAAGGCCTTCGGGTTGTAAAGTACTTTCAGCAGTGAGGAAGGAGGTATCGTTAATAGCGGTATCTTTTGACGTTAGCTGCAGAAGAAGCACCGGCTAACTCCGTGCCAGCAGCCGCGGTAATACGGAGGGTGCGAGCGTTAATCGGAATTACTGGGCGTAAAGCGCATGCAGGTGGTTTGTTAAGTCAGATGTGAAAGCCCGGGGCTCAACCTCGGAATTGCATTTGAAACTGGCAGGCTAGAGTACTGTAGAGGGGGGTAGAATTTCAGGTGTAGCGGTGAAATGCGTAGAGATCTGAAGGAATACCGGTGGCGAAGGCGGCCCCCTGGACAGATACTGACACTCAGATGCGAAAGCGTGGGGAGCAAACAGGATTAGATACCCTGGTAGTCCACGCCGTAAACGATGTCTACTTGGAGGTTGTGGCCTTGAGCCGTGGCTTTCGGAGCTAACGCGTTAAGTAGACCGCCTGGGGAGTACGGTCGCAAGATTAAAACTCAAATGAATTGACGGGGGCCCGCACAAGCGGTGGAGCATGTGGTTTAATTCGATGCAACGCGAAGAACCTTACCTACTCTTGACATCCAGAGAACTTAGCAGAGATGCTTTGGTGCCTTCGGGAACTCTGAGACAGGTGCTGCATGGCTGTCGTCAGCTCGTGTTGTGAAATGTTGGGTTAAGTCCCGCAACGAGCGCAACCCTTATCCTTGTTTGCCAGCGAGTAATGTCGGGAACTCCAGGGAGACTGCCGGTGATAAACCGGAGGAAGGTGGGGACGACGTCAAGTCATCATGGCCCTTACGAGTAGGGCTACACACGTGCTACAATGGCGCATACAGAGGGCGGCCAACTTGCGAAAGTGAGCGAATCCCAAAAAGTGCGTCGTAGTCCGGATTGGAGTCTGCAACTCGACTCCATGAAGTCGGAATCGCTAGTAATCGTGAATCAGAATGTCACGGTGAATACGTTCCCGGGCCTTGTACACACCGCCCGTCACACCATGGGAGTGGGCTGCAAAAGAAGCAGGTAGTTTAACCTTCGGGAGGACGCTTGCCACTTTGTGGTTCATGACTGGGGTGAAGTCGTAACAAGGTAGCGCTAGGGGAACCTGGCGCTGGATCACCTCCTTATACGAATGATTATTGCGATGAGTGTTCACACAGATTGATGGTTTATACGTTTTAGAGACGATACTGGGTCTGTAGCTCAGGTGGTTAGAGCGTTCGCCTGATAAGCGAGAGGTCGGTGGTTCGAGTCCACTCAGACCCACCAATCTTCCTCCCAGAGGATTGGCACACAGTATCAACACCTGATGGGGCTATAGCTCAGCTGGGAGAGCGCCTGCCTTGCACGCAGGAGGTCAGCAGTTCGATCCTGCTTAGCTCCACCATCTTTAAGCACATTTGCTTAAGTGTTCTTAAACATGGTTTTCAGTAGAAAATCTGCTCTTTAACAATTTGGAAAGCTGACAAAACAATCTTTTAAAAGATTGTTTGTAAAGTTCTCAATGTATTCCTTAACGGAATACACCAACAAACACATTCAAGTGTGCTTGGTATCGAAGCTTACTGTTTCAGTAAGTCTTCAAATTGAGTCCGGCAAAATCAGTCACACACTCATGAAAAATAAATGTGTGACACCTAGGTTGTTTAACAACAACCCGAAACTCCTTCGGGTTGTATGGTTAAGTGACTAAGCGTACACGGTGGATGCCTTGGCAGTCAGAGGCGATGAAGGACGTAGTAACTTGCGATAAGCTCAGATTAGGCAGTAACAGCCACTTGAGTCTGAGATTTCCGAATGGGGAAACCCAACTGCATAAGCAGTTATCATTAACTGAATACATAGGTTAATGAAGCGAACCGGGGGAACTGAAACATCTAAGTACCCCGAGGAGAAGAAATCAACCGAGATTCCGATAGTAGCGGCGAGCGAAATTGGATTAGCCCTTAAGCTTTACATGCGTCAGGTGAAGGTTCTGGAAAGGACCGCGAAACAGGGTGATAGCCCCGTAGCCGACAGCGCATGTTCAGTGAAATCGAGTAGGGCGGGACACGTGTTATCCTGTCTGAATATGGGGGGACCATCCTCCAAGGCTAAATACTCCTGACTGACCGATAGTGAACCAGTACCGTGAGGGAAAGGCGAAAAGAACCCCTGTGAGGGGAGTGAAATAGAACCTGAAACCGTGTACGTACAAGCAGTAGGAGCCTCTTCGTGGGGTGACTGCGTACCTTTTGTATAATGGGTCAGCGACTTATATTCAGTGGCAAGGTTAACCATTTAGGGGAGCCGTAGGGAAACCGAGTCTTAACTGGGCGTTCAGTCTCTGGATATAGACCCGAAACCGGGTGATCTAGCCATGGGCAGGTTGAAGGTTGAGTAACATCAACTGGAGGACCGAACCGACTAATGTTGAAAAATTAGCGGATGACTTGTGGCTAGGGGTGAAAGGCCAATCAAACTCGGAGATAGCTGGTTCTCCCCGAAAGCTATTTAGGTAGCGCCTCGGACGAATACTACTGGGGGTAGAGCACTGTTAAGGCTAGGGGGTCATCCCGACTTACCAACCCTTTGCAAACTCCGAATACCAGTAAGTACTATCCGGGAGACACACGGCGGGTGCTAACGTCCGTCGTGGAGAGGGAAACAACCCAGACCGCCAGCTAAGGTCCCAAATTACAGCTAAGTGGGAAACGATGTGGGAAGGCTCAGACAGCTAGGATGTTGGCTTAGAAGCAGCCATCATTTAAAGAAAGCGTAATAGCTCACTAGTCGAGTCGGCCTGCGCGGAAGATGTAACGGGGCTAAGCTGTAAACCGAAGCTGCGGCAATGCGATTTATCGTATTGGGTAGGGGAGCGTTCTGTAAGCCGTTGAAGGTGTGTTGTAAAGCATGCTGGAGGTATCAGAAGTGCGAATGCTGACATGAGTAACGACAAGGGGGGTGAAAAACCTCCCCGCCGGAAGACCAAGGGTTCCTGTCCAACGTTAATCGGGGCAGGGTAAGTCGACCCCTAAGGCGAGGCCGAAAGGCGTAGTCGATGGGAAACGGGTTAATATTCCCGTACTTCTTACAATTGCGATGGGGGGACGGAGAAGGCTAGGTGGGCCTGGCGACGGTTGTCCAGGTTCAAGTGCGTAGGCTTGAGGGTTAGGTAAATCCGGCTCTCTCTAAGGCTGAGACACGACGTCGAGCTACTACGGTAGTGAAGTCATTGATGCCATGCTTCCAGGAAAAGCCTCTAAGCTTCAGATTGTAAGGAATCGTACCCCAAACCGACACAGGTGGTCGGGTAGAGAATACCAAGGCGCTTGAGAGAACTCGGGTGAAGGAACTAGGCAAAATGGTACCGTAACTTCGGGAGAAGGTACGCTCTTGATGGTGAAGTCCCTCGCGGATGGAGCTGATGAGAGTCGCAGATACCAGGTGGCTGCAACTGTTTATTAAAAACACAGCACTGTGCAAAATCGTAAGATGACGTATACGGTGTGACGCCTGCCCGGTGCCGGAAGGTTAATTGATGGGGTTAGCGTAAGCGAAGCTCTTGATCGAAGCCCCGGTAAACGGCGGCCGTAACTATAACGGTCCTAAGGTAGCGAAATTCCTTGTCGGGTAAGTTCCGACCTGCACGAATGGCGTAATGATGGCCACGCTGTCTCCACCCGAGACTCAGTGAAATTGAAATCGCTGTGAAGATGCAGTGTACCCGCGGCTAGACGGAAAGACCCCGTGAACCTTTACTACAGCTTGGCACTGAACATTGAACCTACATGTGTAGGATAGGTGGGAGGCTTTGAAGACGTGACGCTAGTTGCGTTGGAGCCGTCCTTGAAATACCACCCTTGTATGTTTGATGTTCTAACTTAGCCCCGTTATCCGGGGTGAGGACAGTGCCTGGTGGGTAGTTTGACTGGGGCGGTCTCCTCCCAAAGAGTAACGGAGGAGCACGAAGGTGGGCTAATCACGGTTGGACATCGTGAGGTTAGTGCAATGGCATAAGCCCGCTTAACTGCGAGAATGACGGTTCGAGCAGGTGCGAAAGCAGGTCATAGTGATCCGGTGGTTCTGTATGGAAGGGCCATCGCTCAACGGATAAAAGGTACTCCGGGGATAACAGGCTGATACCGCCCAAGAGTTCATATCGACGGCGGTGTTTGGCACCTCGATGTCGGCTCATCACATCCTGGGGCTGAAGTCGGTCCCAAGGGTATGGCTGTTCGCCATTTAAAGTGGTACGCGAGCTGGGTTTAGAACGTCGTGAGACAGTTCGGTCCCTATCTGCCGTGGGCGTTGGAAGATTGAAGGGGGCTGCTCCTAGTACGAGAGGACCGGAGTGGACGAACCTCTGGTGTTCGGGTTGTGTCGCCAGACGCATTGCCCGGTAGCTAAGTTCGGAATCGATAACCGCTGAAAGCATCTAAGCGGGAAGCGAGCCCTGAGATGAGTCTTCCCTGATACTTTAAGTATCCTAAAGGGTTGTTCGAGACTAGAACGTTGATAGGCAGGGTGTGTAAGCGTTGTGAGGCGTTGAGCTAACCTGTACTAATTGCCCGTGAGGCTTAACCATACAACACCCAAGGGGTTTTGTAGTGGACTCAAAGCTAAGCGCATAAGAATGTGTTGAGAGAACGAAAAACAGCTTTCCGAATTTTAAGAATTTGCTTGGCGACCATAGCGTTTTGGACCCACCTGATCCCATTCCGAACTCAGAAGTGAAACGAAACAGCGTCGATGGTAGTGTGGGGTCTCCCCATGTGAGAGTAGAACATCGCCAGGCTTTAAATTGCACTTGCTTAACTTTTAAGCAAGTCACCATAGGGCTCTAAAAAACTTAGAGTTTTATGTTGACTTTCACGGTGTGAAGCGTAATATACGCGTCCTGCCTACGTGCTAACGCACTGAAAGCAAAGCTCTTTAACAATATAAACCTATCAATCTGTGTGGGCACTCGTTGATGATAATCGCAAAAGATTTATCAATGAACTGAGTGACCAATTTGATACTTCGGTATCGAGCACAGTCAATTCAACATTACATAGTAATGTTATCAGTATTCATTGAGCCAAAACTTTAATTGAAGAGTTTGATCATGGCTCAGATTGAACGCTGGCGGCAGGCCTAACACATGCAAGTCGAGCGGCAGCGACAACATTGAACCTTCGGGGGATTTGTTGGGCGGCGAGCGGCGGACGGGTGAGTAATGCCTGGGAAATTGCCCTGATGTGGGGGATAACCATTGGAAACGATGGCTAATACCGCATGATAGCTTCGGCTCAAAGAGGGGGACCTTCGGGCCTCTCGCGTCAGGATATGCCCAGGTGGGATTAGCTAGTTGGTGAGGTAAGGGCTCACCAAGGCGACGATCCCTAGCTGGTCTGAGAGGATGATCAGCCACACTGGAACTGAGACACGGTCCAGACTCCTACGGGAGGCAGCAGTGGGGAATATTGCACAATGGGCGCAAGCCTGATGCAGCCATGCCGCGTGTATGAAGAAGGCCTTCGGGTTGTAAAGTACTTTCAGCAGTGAGGAAGGAGGTATCGTTAATAGCGGTATCTTTTGACGTTAGCTGCAGAAGAAGCACCGGCTAACTCCGTGCCAGCAGCCGCGGTAATACGGAGGGTGCGAGCGTTAATCGGAATTACTGGGCGTAAAGCGCATGCAGGTGGTTTGTTAAGTCAGATGTGAAAGCCCGGGGCTCAACCTCGGAATTGCATTTGAAACTGGCAGGCTAGAGTACTGTAGAGGGGGGTAGAATTTCAGGTGTAGCGGTGAAATGCGTAGAGATCTGAAGGAATACCGGTGGCGAAGGCGGCCCCCTGGACAGATACTGACACTCAGATGCGAAAGCGTGGGGAGCAAACAGGATTAGATACCCTGGTAGTCCACGCCGTAAACGATGTCTACTTGGAGGTTGTGGCCTTGAGCCGTGGCTTTCGGAGCTAACGCGTTAAGTAGACCGCCTGGGGAGTACGGTCGCAAGATTAAAACTCAAATGAATTGACGGGGGCCCGCACAAGCGGTGGAGCATGTGGTTTAATTCGATGCAACGCGAAGAACCTTACCTACTCTTGACATCCAGAGAACTTAGCAGAGATGCTTTGGTGCCTTCGGGAACTCTGAGACAGGTGCTGCATGGCTGTCGTCAGCTCGTGTTGTGAAATGTTGGGTTAAGTCCCGCAACGAGCGCAACCCTTATCCTTGTTTGCCAGCGAGTAATGTCGGGAACTCCAGGGAGACTGCCGGTGATAAACCGGAGGAAGGTGGGGACGACGTCAAGTCATCATGGCCCTTACGAGTAGGGCTACACACGTGCTACAATGGCGCATACAGAGGGCGGCCAACTTGCGAAAGTGAGCGAATCCCAAAAAGTGCGTCGTAGTCCGGATTGGAGTCTGCAACTCGACTCCATGAAGTCGGAATCGCTAGTAATCGTGAATCAGAATGTCACGGTGAATACGTTCCCGGGCCTTGTACACACCGCCCGTCACACCATGGGAGTGGGCTGCAAAAGAAGCAGGTAGTTTAACCTTCGGGAGGACGCTTGCCACTTTGTGGTTCATGACTGGGGTGAAGTCGTAACAAGGTAGCGCTAGGGGAACCTGGCGCTGGATCACCTCCTTATACGAATGATTATTGCGATGAGTGTTCACACAGATTGATACGGTTTAAATGTGAAGAGTATCTTAGTGTCCCGTTCGTCTAGAGGCCTAGGACACCGCCCTTTCACGGCGGTAACAGGGGTTCGACTCCCCTACGGGATACCACGGGTCGTTAGCTCAGTTGGTAGAGCAGTTGACTTTTAATCAATTGGTCGCAGGTTCGAATCCTGCACGACCCACCATTTCCTGCCACAGGAAATCAAATAATGTGGGCGATTAGCTCAGTTGGGAGAGCACCTGCCTTACAAGCAGGGGGTCACTGGTTCGAACCCGGTATCGCCCACCACTCTCTAAGAATTTTTGGATAGGATAGCCAAACCACTTCAGTAAAACGGGTGTGGTTCGGATTTCTGACGCTGAGAATCCTTAGAAAGTGTTTCTTTCGATAGAAAGTGGCATAGCTCTTTAACAATTTGGAAAGCTGACAAAACAACAATTTATTGTTGTTTGTAAAGTTCTCAATGTATTCCTGAATGGAATACACCAACAAACACATTCAAGTGTGCTTGGTATCGAAGCTTACTGATTCAGTAAGTCTTCAAATTGAGTCCGGCAAAATCAGTCACACACTCATGAAAAATAAATGTGTGACACCTAGGTTGTTTAACAGCAACCCGAAACTCCTTCGGGTTGTATGGTTAAGTGACTAAGCGTACACGGTGGATGCCTTGGCAGTCAGAGGCGATGAAGGACGTAGTAACTTGCGATAAGCTCAGATTAGGCAGTAACAGCCACTTGAGTCTGAGATTTCCGAATGGGGAAACCCAACTGCATAAGCAGTTATCATTAACTGAATACATAGGTTAATGAAGCGAACCGGGGGAACTGAAACATCTAAGTACCCCGAGGAGAAGAAATCAACCGAGATTCCGATAGTAGCGGCGAGCGAAATTGGATTAGCCCTTAAGCTTTACATGCGTCAGGTGAAGGTTCTGGAAAGGACCGCGAAACAGGGTGATAGCCCCGTAGCCGACAGCGCATGTTCAGTGAAATCGAGTAGGGCGGGACACGTGTTATCCTGTCTGAATATGGGGGGACCATCCTCCAAGGCTAAATACTCCTGACTGACCGATAGTGAACCAGTACCGTGAGGGAAAGGCGAAAAGAACCCCTGTGAGGGGAGTGAAATAGAACCTGAAACCGTGTACGTACAAGCAGTAGGAGCCTCTTCGTGGGGTGACTGCGTACCTTTTGTATAATGGGTCAGCGACTTATATTCAGTGGCAAGGTTAACCATTTAGGGGAGCCGTAGGGAAACCGAGTCTTAACTGGGCGTTCAGTCTCTGGATATAGACCCGAAACCGGGTGATCTAGCCATGGGCAGGTTGAAGGTTGAGTAACATCAACTGGAGGACCGAACCGACTAATGTTGAAAAATTAGCGGATGACTTGTGGCTAGGGGTGAAAGGCCAATCAAACTCGGAGATAGCTGGTTCTCCCCGAAAGCTATTTAGGTAGCGCCTCGGACGAATACTACTGGGGGTAGAGCACTGTTAAGGCTAGGGGGTCATCCCGACTTACCAACCCTTTGCAAACTCCGAATACCAGTAAGTACTATCCGGGAGACACACGGCGGGTGCTAACGTCCGTCGTGGAGAGGGAAACAACCCAGACCGCCAGCTAAGGTCCCAAATTACAGCTAAGTGGGAAACGATGTGGGAAGGCTCAGACAGCTAGGATGTTGGCTTAGAAGCAGCCATCATTTAAAGAAAGCGTAATAGCTCACTAGTCGAGTCGGTCTGCGCGGAAGATGTAACGGGGCTAAGCTGTAAACCGAAGCTGCGGCAATGCGATTTATCGTATTGGGTAGGGGAGCGTTCTGTAAGCCGTTGAAGGTGTGTTGTAAAGCATGCTGGAGGTATCAGAAGTGCGAATGCTGACATGAGTAACGACAAGGGGGGTGAAAAACCTCCCCGCCGGAAGACCAAGGGTTCCTGTCCAACGTTAATCGGGGCAGGGTAAGTCGACCCCTAAGGCGAGGCCGAAAGGCGTAGTCGATGGGAAACGGGTTAATATTCCCGTACTTCTTACAATTGCGATGGGGGGACGGAGAAGGCTAGGTGGGCCTGGCGACGGTTGTCCAGGTTCAAGTGCGTAGGCTTGAGGGTTAGGTAAATCCGGCTCTCTCTAAGGCTGAGACACGACGTCGAGCTACTACGGTAGTGAAGTCATTGATGCCATGCTTCCAGGAAAAGCCTCTAAGCTTCAGATTGTAAGGAATCGTACCCCAAACCGACACAGGTGGTCGGGTAGAGAATACCAAGGCGCTTGAGAGAACTCGGGTGAAGGAACTAGGCAAAATGGTACCGTAACTTCGGGAGAAGGTACGCTCTTG
The DNA here is from genome assembly GCF_900460245.1 of Vibrio fluvialis. NCBI lineage: Bacteria > Pseudomonadati > Pseudomonadota > Gammaproteobacteria > Vibrionales > Vibrionaceae > Vibrio > Vibrio fluvialis. Next base: position 2,688,073 of record NZ_UHIP01000001.1, on the reverse strand, counting down.
ATGGTGAAGTCCCTCGCGGATGGAGCTGATGAGAGTCGCAGATACCAGGTGGCTGCAACTGTTTATTAAAAACACAGCACTGTGCAAAATCGTAAGATGACGTATACGGTGTGACGCCTGCCCGGTGCCGGAAGGTTAATTGATGGGGTTAGCGTAAGCGAAGCTCTTGATCGAAGCCCCGGTAAACGGCGGCCGTAACTATAACGGTCCTAAGGTAGCGAAATTCCTTGTCGGGTAAGTTCCGACCTGCACGAATGGCGTAATGATGGCCACGCTGTCTCCACCCGAGACTCAGTGAAATTGAAATCGCTGTGAAGATGCAGTGTACCCGCGGCTAGACGGAAAGACCCCGTGAACCTTTACTACAGCTTGGCACTGAACATTGAACCTACATGTGTAGGATAGGTGGGAGGCTTTGAAGACGTGACGCTAGTTGCGTTGGAGCCGTCCTTGAAATACCACCCTTGTATGTTTGATGTTCTAACTTAGCCCCGTTATCCGGGGTGAGGACAGTGCCTGGTGGGTAGTTTGACTGGGGCGGTCTCCTCCCAAAGAGTAACGGAGGAGCACGAAGGTGGGCTAATCACGGTTGGACATCGTGAGGTTAGTGCAATGGCATAAGCCCGCTTAACTGCGAGAATGACGGTTCGAGCAGGTGCGAAAGCAGGTCATAGTGATCCGGTGGTTCTGTATGGAAGGGCCATCGCTCAACGGATAAAAGGTACTCCGGGGATAACAGGCTGATACCGCCCAAGAGTTCATATCGACGGCGGTGTTTGGCACCTCGATGTCGGCTCATCACATCCTGGGGCTGAAGTCGGTCCCAAGGGTATGGCTGTTCGCCATTTAAAGTGGTACGCGAGCTGGGTTTAGAACGTCGTGAGACAGTTCGGTCCCTATCTGCCGTGGGCGTTGGAAGATTGAAGGGGGCTGCTCCTAGTACGAGAGGACCGGAGTGGACGAACCTCTGGTGTTCGGGTTGTGTCGCCAGACGCATTGCCCGGTAGCTAAGTTCGGAATCGATAACCGCTGAAAGCATCTAAGCGGGAAGCGAGCCCTGAGATGAGTCTTCCCTGATACTTTAAGTATCCTAAAGGGTTGTTCGAGACTAGAACGTTGATAGGCAGGGTGTGTAAGCGTTGTGAGGCGTTGAGCTAACCTGTACTAATTGCCCGTGAGGCTTAACCATACAACACCCAAGGGGTTTTGTATTGGACTCAAAGCTAAGCGCATAAGAATGTGTTGAGAGAACGAAAACAGCTTTCCGAATTTTAAGAATTTGCTTGGCGACCATAGCGTTTTGGACCCACCTGATCCCATTCCGAACTCAGAAGTGAAACGAAACAGCGTCGATGGTAGTGTGGGGTCTCCCCATGTGAGAGTAGAACATCGCCAGGCTTTAAATTTAGACTCTTGAGTCTAACCAGTGCGGAGCGGTAGTTCAGTTGGTTAGAATACCGGCCTGTCACGCCGGGGGTCGCGGGTTCGAGTCCCGTCCGCTCCGCCACTTATTTAAGACCTCAGCAGCAATGCTGGGGTTTTTTGCTATCTGGGAGTTGCTAAACCTCCACACTCTCCAGCCTCACTGAGCGCTTCGCTCTCCTCTTTCTCTCGCCCTTACGCTTTGTCGCTCGCAAGCGTTATTCCTAACGGCTAACGGATTGTTACCTATCTAAGCTCTTACACCTTTGCTTTGTTGTCATCGCGCCTCTGTTTGGTAAAGATAGACTTCGCTACTCTTACTCTGTGTATTGGTAGGGTCTTATTTATACCGACTGTAATGGCATACCTGCCTCACTAGTATCAAACTCGACTAATCTCATGATCTACAAAGGAACATCGCTCATAGGCGTTTCTGGCTTTGGAGCTGACTTTTGGATAAGAACAGCGGCTCGTTTGTCCGGTTTAGATCTCCTGCCTGTCAGCAATATTCTTATATGCCTGAATCTTTCATTGATTGATGTGTATCCTGGTTATTTGTCAGTCGTGGTATGGCGAATTTTTATGACTCAGTCACTTTTGTTTCAAACAAGAGAGAAGATTAAAACTAATAATATTCATGTAGCTCTAGGCTCCATGTTCTGGCTGCAAATGAGAAATGAGGATCTTCGAGGAAGGAACAGTAGTGATGAACAAAGTAGGAAGGCGTGAAGATAAAGTGATGTGCGTGTTTAAGATAATAAAAAAAGCAGCAACGAAGTTACTGCTTTTCTACTTTGTATTAAAGGCGGGAGAGATTAAACGTTCTGTTCCTGCTGCTCTTTTGGTTGCGCTTCTTTGCTCAGAGCGACTTGTTGTTCCTGTTCCATCTCTTTTTCAGCTTTCTTAGCTTTTTCAATCATTGGCGTAATGGTTGAGCCTTGAACCAGAATTGAGAATACCACTACAGCGTAGGTCATCACCAGAATCAGTTCTTTTACATCGATCAGCTTGTCTGGAATGATCATCATGCCGGATGGAATCGACAATGCCATCGCCAGTGCAAGACCACCGCGTAGGCCGCCCCAAGTCAGAATTTTAATCGACCAAGGGTTGTATTTGCGGTAGCGCTTAAATCCAATGTAAGACACGAACACACTCAGGTAGCGAGCGCACAGTACGAGTGGAACCGCGATTGCCATCATGATCCAGTCTTCTTCGTGGAATTCAAACAGCAGCATCGACATACCGATCAGCAGGAACAGCACGCCGTTAAGGAATTCGTCAACCAGTTCCCAGAAGTGGTCCAAGTGTTCTTCACTCTCTTTAGAGAAGCCGATAAAGCGAGTCCAGTTACCGATCATGATGCCTGATACGACCATCGCCAGCGGCCCAGAAACGTGAATTACATCGGCGAAGACATAGCCTGCGGTTGGGATACCGATGGTGAGCAACAGCTCCATCGAGTGGTCGTCAGTGGCACTGATTAAGTAGTGGAACAGCAGACCTAGAAGGAAGCCGTAGAAGATACCGCCCATTGCTTCTTGAGCAAACAGACCGACAACACTGCCGACCGTTGGAGCTTCATGACCAAACGCGATAGTGAAGATCGTTACGAAGATAACCAGGCCAAAACCATCGTTAAACAACGATTCGCCTTCGATCTGAGTCGAAATACGTTTCGGAGCGTTGAGCTTTTTCACGATGGCCAGAACGGCGATAGGGTCGGTTGGGGAAATCAGTGCACCAAACAGCAGGCAGTAGACCAGATCAAAGTGAATACCGATAAGCTGACAGAAGGCATACAGACCAAAACCGATAAAGAAGGTTGAGAAGAGTGTCGCACCCAGCGCTAAAACCGTAATTTCCCACTTTTGATCTTTCAGGTTCGGCAGTTTGATGCCAAGACCACCGGCGAACAGCAGGAAGCCCAGAATACCTTTCAGCAGGAAGTTTTCGAAGTTAATACTGGTGACTGTTTCAGTGGCAATTTGAGTCAGATGAAACCAGTCATTTTGACCGGCGATAAGGATAAGTAAGGAAAGCAACATGGAACCTGCGGTGATCGCAATCGTGGTTTGCATCTTACCTATCTTACTGTTTAAAAAGGCGATCATCATTGCCGCAGCAGATAGAAAGCACAGAGTATAGTAGACCGACATTTTCTTCTCGTTGTGTAACAAAATATGAACGAAATTGTCCTTCGATGCTGGGTAAATAGCAAACACTTTTTTATGTACACTTTTATCAGTTCGAGGTGGAATAAGTTAGTGCCAATTAGCTATTTTAGACGTCTAGATTTCTAATCAATGTGTGATAGGATGTCGGAAAAGCAAAAAAGGAATGAGGCTGTATTGTGGGAACTAATGTAAGACACCAAATCGAATCGCAACTGCAACAGCGTATCTTACTGATCGACGGTGGTATGGGCACCATGATCCAGGGATATAAGCTGGAAGAGCAGGACTACCGCGGCGAACGTTTTGCCGATTGGCACAGCGACCTGAAAGGGAACAACGACCTGTTGGTGCTTACCCAGCCTCAGCTGATTAAAGAGATTCACTCGGCTTATCTGGAAGCCGGGGCGGATATTCTTGAAACCAACACCTTCAATGCCACCACCATTGCGATGGCTGACTACGACATGCAGTCGCTGAGTGCCGAGATCAACGTTGCAGCGGCGAAGCTCGCACGCGAAGTAGCGGACGAATGGACGGCGAAAACGCCGGATAAACCCCGCTATGTCGCCGGTGTTCTTGGCCCAACCAACCGCACCTGCTCTATCTCTCCGGATGTGAACGACCCGGGCTATCGAAATGTGACCTTTGAACAGTTGGTTGAAGCGTACTCGGAATCGACTCGCGCACTTATCAAGGGCGGCAGCGATCTCATCCTGATTGAAACCATCTTTGATACGCTGAACGCCAAAGCGTGCGCTTTCGCGGTCGAGTCGGTGTTTGAAGAATTAGGTATTGAGTTGCCGGTGATGATTTCGGGCACCATTACCGATGCCTCTGGCCGCACCTTATCGGGTCAGACGACCGAAGCTTTCTACAACGCGCTGCGTCACGTGCGCCCAATTTCCTTTGGCCTGAACTGTGCGTTGGGCCCTGACGAGTTGCGTCAATATGTGGAAGAACTGTCGCGCATTGCTGAGTGCCATGTCTCCGCGCACCCTAACGCAGGTTTGCCAAACGCCTTCGGTGAATACGATCTCTCGGCCGAAGAGATGGCCGAACATATTGAAGAGTGGGCAAAAACGGGTTTTCTGAACTTAGTGGGCGGCTGTTGTGGTACGACGCCTGAGCACATTGCTGCGATGGCGAAAGCCGTTGAAGGCGTCAAGCCTCGCGCTTTGCCGACACTCAACGTGGAATGTCGTCTCTCTGGCCTGGAGCCGCTGAACATCGCGAAAGAAACCTTGTTTGTGAACGTCGGTGAACGTACCAACGTGACGGGTTCAGCTCGCTTCAAGCGTCTCATTAAAGAAGAACAATACGACGAAGCGCTGGATGTCGCGCGTGAACAGGTCGAAAACGGCGCGCAAATCATTGATATCAACATGGACGAAGGCATGTTAGATGCTGAAGCCTGTATGGTGCGTTTCCTTAACTTGTGTGCGTCTGAGCCGGAGATTTCGAAAGTTCCGGTAATGGTCGATTCATCCAAATGGGAAGTTATCGAAGCGGGCCTGAAATGCATTCAGGGCAAAGGCATCGTGAACTCCATTTCCCTCAAAGAGGGCAAAGAGAAATTCGTTCAGCAGGCGAAACTCGTGCGTCGCTACGGTGCTGCGGTGATTGTGATGGCGTTCGATGAAGTTGGCCAGGCCGATACCCGTGAACGTAAACTAGAAATCTGTCGCCGCGCTTATCACATTCTGGTCGATGAAGTCGGCTTTCCGCCAGAAGACATCATTTTCGACCCGAACATCTTCGCGGTCGCAACGGGTATCGATGAACACAACAACTATGCGCTTGATTTTATTAACGCGGTAGCGGACATCAAACGCGATTTGCCGCACGCCATGATCTCCGGTGGCGTATCCAACGTGTCGTTCTCCTTCCGTGGCAATAACTATGTGCGCGAAGCGATCCACGCCGTGTTCCTGTATCACTGTTTCAAAAACGGCATGGACATGGGCATCGTGAATGCCGGCCAGCTGGAAATTTACGACAACGTGCCAGAGAAGCTGCGTGAAGCGGTCGAAGATGTGATTCTAAACCGTCATAACGATGCGACTGAGCGCTTACTGGAAATTGCCGATGAGTACCGTGAAAATGCGGTTGGCAAACAGGACGATGCTTCTGCGCTTGAATGGCGTACCTGGCCGGTCGCCAAACGTCTGGAACATGCGTTAGTCAAAGGGATTACCGAGTTTATTGTTGAAGACACTGAAGAAGCACGCGTCAATGCCAGCAAGCCGCTGGAAGTGATCGAAGGTCCGCTGATGGACGGCATGAACGTCGTCGGTGACCTGTTTGGTGAAGGCAAAATGTTCTTGCCGCAGGTGGTGAAGTCGGCGCGCGTGATGAAGCAAGCGGTGGCGCACTTAGAGCCGTTCATCAACGCTGAAAAGCAGTCAGGATCAACCAACGGCAAGATCCTGCTCGCGACAGTGAAGGGCGATGTGCATGACATCGGTAAAAACATTGTCGGTGTGGTATTGCAGTGTAATAACTACGAAATCATTGACCTTGGCGTGATGGTGCCGTGTGAACAGATCCTTAAAGTGGCACGTGAGAAAAACGTCGATATCATCGGTTTGTCTGGTCTGATTACACCATCGCTGGATGAAATGGTCCACGTAGCCAAGGAGATGGAGCGCCAAGGGTTTGATTTGCCGCTGCTGATTGGTGGTGCGACGACCTCGAAAGCGCATACTGCGGTGAAGATTGAGCAGAACTACCATCAGCCTGTGGTGTATGTAAACAATGCTTCGCGTGCGGTGGGGGTGTGTACTTCACTGCTGTCTGACGAACTGCGTCCGGCCTTTATTGAAAAATTGGACTTGGATTACGAACGCACACGTGATCAGCATGCGCGTAAAACGCCGAAGACTCGTCCGGTGACACTCGAGGAAGCACGTGCTAATAAGGCGCCGATTGATTGGGACAGCTACACACCACCCGTTCCGGCCAAACCCGGCGTTCACGTATTTGAACACGTTGAGCTGTCTACATTGCGTCAGTACATCGACTGGACGCCATTTTTCATGACCTGGTCGCTGATGGGCAAATACCCGGCGATCTTGCAACATGAAGAAGTGGGCGAAGAGGCTCTGCGTCTGTTTAAGGATGCCAACGAATTGCTGGACAAGGTTGAGCGTGAAGGCTTACTGAAAGCCAGTGGTATGTGTGCGCTGTTCCCGGCGGCGAGTGTGGGGGATGATATTGAAGTGTACCGCGATGAGTCGCGTACGGAAGTGGCCCACACCCTGTATAACCTGCGTCAGCAAACCCATAAGCCGAAAGGGGCGAACTACTGTCTGTCGGATTACATCGCGCCGAAATCGAGTGGTAAAAAGGATTGGATTGGGGCATTTGCGGTCACGGGCGGTATTGGCGAACGTGAGCTGGCGGATCAATACAAAGCGCAGGGTGATGACTACAATGCAATCATGATTCAGGCGGTGGCCGACCGTCTGGCCGAAGCGTTTGCTGAATATCTGCATGAAAAAGTGCGCAAAGAGATTTGGGGCTACGCGACGGATGAAAACCTGTCGAACGACGAGCTGATTCGCGAAAAATATCAGGGGATTCGTCCGGCACCTGGTTATCCGGCCTGTCCGGAACATACCGAGAAAGGCACCTTGTGGGAGATGCTCAAGGTTGAAGAGACGATTGGCATGTCGCTGACTACCAGTTATGCGATGTGGCCGGGCGCATCAGTGTCGGGCTGGTATTTCTCGCATCCGGATTCACGCTACTTTGCCATTGCGCAGATTCAGGATGATCAGGTGCAGAGCTACGCTGAGCGCAAAGGGTGGGATAACCTTGAAGCCGAAAAATGGTTGGGGCCAAATATCAACGGCTAAGCACTGAAACAACAAAGTACAGAAACAACAAAGGTCACCTGAGGGTGACCTTTTCTTTATGCGTTTTGCTAACGAAACCCAATTATAGCTCGAACAGATCCTGATGCAGTTTCTGAATCACATTCTTTGAAACAGGTGCATCAACCAAGAAGCAGAGGTTGTGATCGCTGGCGCCGTAACAGATCATGCGCAGGTTGAAGTCACCCAGAGTGCTGAACACTTGCTTGGCGTAGCCTTTGGTCTCCATCTGGTTGCCGATCAACGCCACCAAACACAGATTGTGTTCCACTTCGACTGTCGCCAGTTCTTCCAATTCGGCACGCGCTTCTTGAGGTAGTTCCGGCGCGCCACCAGACGTGTCGGTTTTATCCAGAGTCAGCGACACACTGATCTCTGAAGTCGTGATCAGATCGACGGAAATTTTGTACTTGGCCAGAACTTCAAACACTTTAGCCAGGAAGCCGTAGGCATGAAACATCTTGGCGCTGCGTAGTGTCACCATGGTCTGGTTGCAGCGCAGAGCCAGCGCGCGAAACTGTGGTGAGTTTTCCACTTCCTGACGAATCCAGGTACCGCCTTTTTCCGGTTCTTTAGACGAACCGACAAACACAGGAATGCCGTGACGAATCGCCGGAACCAGCGTGGAAGGGTGCAGGATTTTAGCGCCAAAATTGGCCATCTCAGACGCTTCGCTGAAACTGATCTCCGGGATTGGCGCAGCTTTAGGCGCAATGCGTGGGTCTGTGGTGTAGATGCCCGGTACGTCAGTCCAGATCTCGAGGCCGCTGGCTTCAACGGCTTCAGCAATCAAGGCTGCTGAATAGTCACTGCCGCCACGGCCCAGCGTGGTGGTGTTACCTTGCTCATCTGAGCCGATAAAGCCCTGCGTGACGACCACATGTTGCTGGCACAGCGGCACCAGCGTTTGTTTGGCCAGACGTTTGATCTCATCAACCTGCGGTTCCGCGCGACCATAATGATCATCGGTGCGTAAGACGTCACGAATATCAAAACGCACCGCATCGACGCCGCGTTCACGCATCAGCTGCGCCAGAATATAAGTCGACATCAGTTCACCGCAGGCAACCAGATGATCGGTCAGTTTCTTACTGGATTGGAACGAGGCCGCTTCAGCAGCGCTGGCCACGCTGTCTAAAATGGTGTGCACTTCTTTTTCGACCTGAGTCGGGTCCGCCAACTGGTCAATAATCGCATCATGAATATCCGCCAACTGCTTTACGATTGCCAGACGCTGTTCAGCTTCCTGCACACCGTTTGCCAATTCCACCAATAGATTGGTCACACCAGAGCAGGCGCTGCTGACGACCAGTTTGGTTTGTGGATTATTTTCGATGATGGCAGAGCAACGGCTCATCGCTTCAAAATTCGCAACACTTGTACCGCCAAATTTGGCGACATTGAATGCACTCACGGCATTTCTCCCAGACTTCCCAGAAATTAAAATGGTTGGTAATCCAACGTCCAATGTTTTGAAGAGAGTGTTCTTAGAGCAAAAAAGAGAGGTGTACTTTGAAAGGTTTCCTCAGAAGCTCTTCATCAGCATAGTACTGATGACAGTTGAAGGGATTCAGCCCGTTCAACCGACAAACCAGAACCACAATTCTGATCCATCTCGGCACTACTCCCCCTGAGTGTTCTGTATTGGAGTTGAGGCTCCACAAAACACCTGCCTGGGCAGTGCTCCTCTTCTGCTAGATAGCTCACACATTGAACGGGTTTATGTGCTTATTGTCAATCGTAAATTTCTCACTCAATGAAAATAATTATTCAGTGAATGTGACGCTGGTTCGACCTCTAGACCTCAGTCGAATTGTCGCGTTGGGGGATTTCGATTACCCTTGTTTTTCATCCCCCCAAGCAAGGAGCAATTATGACTATCCGTAGTTTCATTCCCCCACATCGTATTCTGATGGGCCCTGGCCCCTCGGATATTTCTCCGCAGGTTCTGCAGGCACTCAGTCGCCCAACGGTGGGCCATTTGGATCCACTGTTTGTGGGGATGATGGATGAACTCAAACAGCTGTTGAAATACGCGTTCCAGACTGAAAACGACTTTACCATTGCGGTTTCCGCACCGGGCAGCGCGGGGATGGAAGCGTGTTTCGTCAATCTGGTTGAACCGGGTGACAAAGTGATTGTGTGCCGCAACGGTGTGTTCGGTGAGCGTATGCGCGAGAACGTCGTGCGTTGTGGTGGCGAAGTTGTCGTTGTGGATGATGAATGGGGTAAACCTGTCTCGGTGGAGAAAGTGTCCGCGGCGATTGCGCAGCATCCGGATGCCAAAGTTCTGGCGTTCGTACATGCTGAGACTTCTACCGGTGCTTGCAGTGATGCCAAGGCGCTGGGCGCGTTGGCGAAACAGCATGGTATGCTGACAATTGTTGATGCGGTGACGTCATTGGGTGGTGTGCCTTTGCTGGTGGATGAATGGCAACTGGATGCGGTGTATTCCGGTAGCCAGAAGTGTTTGTCGTGTGTTCCGGGCCTTGCTCCGTTGACCTTTTCAGTCAAAGCGATTGAGAAGATACAGTCACGCACCACACCTATTCAGAGTTGGTTCCTCGATCAGAGCTTGGTTTTAGGGTATTGGAGCGGGCAGGGTAAACGCAGCTACCACCATACGGCGCCGGTGAATAGTCTGTATGCGCTGCATGAAGCGTTGTTGATCCTGAAAAATGAAGGGTTGGAGAATGCTTGGGCTCGTCATCGTAAGATGCACGATAAACTCAAAACAGGTTTGGAGCAGTTGGGACTGACGTTTGTGGTGGATGAAGCCAGCCGCTTGCCACAACTGAATGCGGTGTACATTCCTGAAGGTGTCGATGACGCTGCGGTACGCACCCATCTGCTCAATGAATACAACCTAGAGATTGGTGCAGGACTGGGGGCTTTGGCAGGCAAAGCGTGGCGCATAGGCGTGATGGGCTATGGTGCAAGAGCAGAAAATATAGCCTTGTGTCTCAAAGCCCTGGAAGAAGCGCTGACGCAATAAGTGACAATAAAAAAGGTGGCCGGAGCCACCTTTTTTATTCCTCGTCGCTCTCCTCGTACGATTGAGCTGTCGAGACCGCGCTCGAAGGCGGTACATATTGCACGTTGGCGAACTCTTTATCCGGAAACAGAAATTCAGCTTCAGTGCGGATCTGTTCAGCGCGGCTATGATCGCCTAATCCCTGATATGCAAGGATCAGATTGTTGTAAAACGCCGGGCGTGGCTTGTGTTTGATGATTGCCAATGACCAATCGATGTAGGGCTGAATATACTGCGGCTGTTGGTTGTACAAACCGATATTGAGGTACGTACTGTAAACATCCCAGTCGTAACGATCTTGCCAGACGACCGGATTCGTCACTTTGTTGAGAATTTCCGGATCCCTGGGTTGTGAGGTCTCAAACTTCGTCAGCACGTAATTGGTGTGCAGAGCGCTGAGCATGTAGATCGTTGTGAGAAACGGCAGCAGTATGCTGGCGATACGCAGTGCGGATTTACTGAACTTGCTAAAACGAGCGAAGCGATATTTGGCGACCCGTTGATCGATCCAAAACAACAGAATAATAAACGTAATCCAGTGAATGGCTGAGTGGTAAAACGGATATTCGAGCTGGCTGTGCAGTGTAATGGGTAACAACAGAGCAAACATAGCCAGTCGGGTGCCTTTCTTAGCGGACCGGATACGCATTAAGACGAATCCGGCTGCAATCGCCATACCCAGAATCGGCAGCAGGCCACCTTCTACACCCCAGTACAGCGTTTCATTATGCGGATGGTCCATAGATGGCAGGCCAGGATGATAATTGCTGTTGAGCTGGTGCTGACGAGCCGTGTAGAGCATATATTTGGCTTCGAAGTTCCCGTAGCCGTAGCCGGTAAAGGGCTTTTCAATCAGCATATCCAGCGCTTGCGGAAAAGTGTAGCGCCGCGGACTGTCTAAATCGGCTTTGTCGGCCGCAAGCTGACCATTATTTCCAACCTGTAAGGCGGCAAAACCAATCAACAAACCTGCGATACTGGCCAGAATCCAGTTGATAAATCGCTGACGCGGTGAAAAACGGTAGATATAAGGCAGGATCAGAGCGATACCTAATAGCGCCGATAACCAACCCGTACGAGAAGCCAGCACGACTAACAGCGGCAGCGTCATCACCGGAGTGAGATACAGCAAACTGACTTCGCTGAGGTGTTTGTTGTATTTCTTCGGCTGACGGGCCAGCAGGTAGCCAGACAGCACCAGTCCTGTCGCGAGGAAGCTCGCCATCACATTAGGTTGCTGGAAAATGCCGTAAGGTCGGTTGGCTATCGTATTGTAGCCAAAGATATTGCCCGGTTTGAGTTCAAAGTACTGGAACAAGCCAAAGGCGGCTTCAATCAGACAGGCCAGAACGATGTACCACAGCAGACGCTGTTTATGCTTATTACTGAAATAGAACTGCTGCAGCACCACAAATAGCAGCAATCCGGCCCACAGTCCGGTAATGCGGCTCAATGCTCCTTGCCAATAGGCGTTGGAGTAAAACATCGGCAGAGTCATGATCACACTGCTGATCAAAAACACCACCGTCAGTTTGGAATAACGCAGTTTGCGGTAGGTTGCGAGCTGATAGAGGCCAATGGCGAGGGCAAAGCTCAGCACTAGCCAGGTGGTGGCATTGAATGACAGCGCTAATCCGGCACCGCCCGGATTGGGCATAAAAAAGTGCATCGCGAGCAAGTACACGCAGCCTAACGCAATCAGAAAAGGTTTATTCAACGGAACACTGGGCGCTTGTGGTTCCAGTTGAGTGCCACTCAGTAACAATGTTGCCATAACGTCTCACAACCAAATGGAAAAAAGAAACCAGCGTCAGACCGCTGGTTTCGTCACTTTACCGCTTTTTTCTATTTCAACATAGGCTTAAGGAAGCGAGCCGTATGCGATCCTTCGACCTGCGCCACATCTTCCGGTGTACCTTGGGCGATGATTTCTCCCCCACCTTGTCCGCCTTCAGGGCCTAAATCGACAATCCAGTCGGCGGTTTTAATGACATCCAGGTTGTGCTCAATCACCACCACGGTGTTGCCGTTATCTCGCAGGCGATGCAATACATCGAGCAGTTGCTGAATATCATGGAAGTGCAGACCTGTGGTTGGTTCATCCAGAATATACAGTGTTTTGCCTGTGTCGCGTTTGGACAGTTCTCGAGCGAGTTTCACCCGCTGCGCCTCACCACCGGAAAGAGTCGTAGCGGACTGGCCAAGACGAATGTAAGACAGACCAACATCCATCAAGGTTTGCAGTTTACGGGCGATCACCGGTACTGGCTCAAAGAATTCGCGCGCGTCTTCCACGGTCATTTCCAGCACTTCATCGATGGTTTTGCCTTTGTAACGCACTTCCAGCGTTTCGCGATTGTAGCGCTTGCCCTTACATACATCACACGGTACATACACATCCGGCAGGAAGTGCATTTCCACTTTGATCACCCCGTCACCCTGACAGGCTTCACAACGCCCACCACGGACGTTGAAACTGAAGCGACCCGGTTTGTAACCTCGCGAGCGTGATTCTTGCGTGCCGGAAAACAGTTCGCGGATCGGAGTAAAGATCCCAGTATAAGTGGCCGGGTTTGAACGTGGCGTACGACCAATTGGGCTCTGGTCGATATCGATCACTTTATCGAAATGTTCCAGACCTTTGATCGACTTGTACGGTGCAGGTGTCGAGGTGGTCGCGTCATTCAGCGCAATGTGCGCAATATTAAAGAAGGTATCGTTGATCAGCGTCGACTTACCAGAACCTGATACCCCGGTAATACAACTGAACAGGCCCACCGGAATTGACAGATTGACGTTCTTCAGGTTATTGCCGGTCGCACCGATCAGCTCAACCGTTTTCTTGGCATCGCGTGGTACGCGCTGCTTCGGTACCTCAATGGCTTTAACGCCGCTCAGATACTGGCCTGTCAGCGAGTTTTTGTTGGCAATGATTTCTTCCACTGTGCCTTCTGCGACGACGGATCCGCCATGTACACCCGCACCCGGACCGATGTCAATCACGTGATCGGCCAAGCGGATCGCATCCTCGTCGTGTTCAACGACCAGAACGGTATTGCCCAGATCGCGCAAATGATTCAGTGTTTTCAACAGGCGTTCGTTGTCTCGCTGGTGGAGACCAATTGACGGTTCATCGAGTACGTACATCACGCCCACCAGACCGGCACCAATCTGGCTTGCCAGACGAATACGCTGCGCTTCACCGCCAGACAACGTTTCCGCACTGCGCGACAGATTGAGATAGTTCAGACCGACGTTGACCAGAAATTGCAGACGGTCGTTGATCTCTTTCATCACTTTTTCGGCAATCTGTGCACGCTGTCCTTCCAGAGTCAGCGTCTGGAAGAAAGCCAGAGCATCGGCGATGCTGAGCTCGACGATTTGCGGCAAAGTGGTGTCATTAACGAAGACGTTGCGCGCTTCAAGACGAAGGCGAGTCCCTTCACAGCTTGCACACGGTTTGTTGGAAATGTATTTCACTAGCTCTTCGCGTACTGAGCTCGACTCGGTATCACGGTAGCGGCGTTCCAGCGTGTTCAGAATGCCTTCAAACGGATGACGTTTAACGCGGATGTCACCACGATCGTTAATGTATTTGAATTCGACTTCCGTGCGGCCAGAACCTTGCAGGATGATTTCCTGTGTTTTCTTTGGCAGCTTGTTGAATGGCGTATGCAGATCAAACCCATAGTGATCTGCCAGCGACGTCAGCATCTGAAAGTAATAGTAGTTTTTCTGATCCCAACCACGAATGGCGCCTTGAGCAAGACTCAGGCTGGCATCCTGAATGACCCGGTCCGGATCGAAATATTGTTGAACCCCCAAACCGTCACAAGTCTGGCAGGCGCCTGCTGGGTTGTTGAATGAGAACAGACGTGGTTCAAGCTCTCGCATACTGTAACCACAATGCGGGCAGGCGAAATTGGCTGAAAACACGTGTTCTTCACCATCGCCTTCCATCGGTGCCACCACCACGATCCCGCCGGACAGTTCCAGTGCGGTTTCAAACGATTCAGCCAGGCGTTGCTGCAGATCGCTGCGTACTTTGAAACGATCCACCACCACTTCAATGGTGTGTTTTTTGTGTAGTTCCAGTGTCGGTGGATCGGAAAGATCGCAGGTTTCCCCATCGATGCGGGCGCGAATAAAGCCTTGCGCGGCCAGATTTTCCAAAGTTTTAACGTGTTCGCCTTTGCGCTCTTTCACGATAGGGGCCAGCAGCATCAGCTTGGAGCCTTCCGGCATCTCCAGCACTTTATCCACCATCTGACTGATGGTTTGCGCGGCCAGCGGCACTTTGTGTTCCGGACAACGTGGTTCACCAACGCGGGCGTATAACAGACGCAGGTAGTCATATACCTCGGTAATCGTACCGACGGTCGAACGCGGGTTATGGGAGGTAGATTTCTGTTCAATAGAAATTGCTGGTGATAGACCCTCAATATGGTCCACATCCGGCTTTTCCATTAATGACAGAAACTGACGCGCATAAGCTGACAGGGATTCGACGTAACGGCGTTGCCCTTCGGCATACAGAGTATCGAACGCGAGCGATGATTTACCCGAACCAGATAGGCCCGTGATCACAATCAGTTTGTCGCGCGGAATCGTCAGATTGATGTTCTTCAGGTTATGGGTACGAGCACCACGTACTTCGATTTTGTCCATCAGATTTGCTCTATGTCATACCAAGTCGAACAAGTATTACATAGAGTGAGATTTGTGCAAAGAAGTACTGGATAAAAAAACAGTTAAAAATAAAGCCATCTTAAAAGATGGCTTTATCGTTCTGAAACTAAGGCAGATTAAGCTTTCTTGGTGGAGTGCTTAGCCAGTTCAACTTTCTGTTCGTTTTTCTGATACAGATGTTCAAAGCAGTAGTTGGTTGCTTCGATGTAGCCTTCTACGCTACCACAGTCAAAGCGTTTGCCTTTGAATTTGTAGGCCAGAACGCAACCCGCTTGTGCTTGTTTCAGCAGAGCGTCCGTGATCTGAATTTCGCCACCTTTGCCCGGTTCCGTATTTTCGATCAGTTCAAAAATATCCGGAGTCAGAATGTAACGACCGATGATCGCCAGATTACTAGGGGCGGTACCCGGCTCAGGTTTTTCGACCATATCATCGACACGGAACAGATCGTCTTTGATCATCTCACCAGAAATTACACCATATTTATGCGTTTCATTTTCCGGGACTTCCTGAACGGCAACGATTGAGCAACGGAACTGTTTGTACAGGGCAACCATTTGCGCCAATACACCTTGCTCTTCGTTCACACACAGGTCATCAGCCAGAACCACAGCAAATGGCTCATCGCCAACCAGTTCTCGACCAGTCAGAATCGCATGGCCCAAGCCTTTCATTTCGCGCTGACGGATGTAAGTAAATTGTGCGGTATCGATGATCTGGCGGATATCAACCAACAGCTCTTCTTTGTTGGTACCACGGATCTGGTGTTCCAGCTCGTAGTTCATATCGAAGTGATCCATGATCGAATGCTTGCCGCGGCCAGTGACGATACACATACCCGTCATGCCCGCCTGAATCGCTTCTTCGACGCCATATTCAATCAGGGGTTTGTTGACAACAGGCATCATCTCTTTAGGCATGGATTTGGTGGCCGGTAAGAAACGTGTGCCGTAGCCAGCTGCCGGGAATAGGCATTTGTTAATCATAATTAAAGCCCTATTTTTCTTGGATTTGCATATTGGGGAGCAAAGATGGGAGGCACTTTATCATGTTCCGGGTGTGAACTTCAGCACATTCTCAGGTCGGGTCCAGAAAATGTGCTGATAACCTCAATTATGAGAGCAGGTTTTGGTTCGCCCAGGCGATGGCTTGGGTGCGGTTTTTCACCGAGAGTTTTTTGAATATCTGATAGAGGTGAGATTTGACGGTAAATTCGCTGATAAATAAGCTTTCTGCCATCTGCATATTTGATGCGCCCGTTTTTAGACTGCGCAAAATCTGTAGTTCTCGCGTGGTGAGTTCGATGGTGGCCTTGGTATGGTGATTCTGAAAAATGTGGCGATAGTAGTGCAACAGTTGGCTACTGACATGACGAGGCAACCAATTCTGGCCGTTGATGATTTCTGCCAGTCCACGCGCAATCTGTTCAGGCTCGCTGGGTTGGTAGAATAAGCCTTTAAGGTTGCCGAAACTGAGCAGGTCGTCGGTACACAAACGCTTGCCAACTTGAAACAGAATGGTTTCCAGATGCGGACTGGTCAGGCGCAGTGGTGCCAGCCGCTGGCGGATTGCGTCATGTTCGTCATAATTAAGTAACAGGATTTTATGTTTGTCAGCCTGATAGGCCTGCAGCAACTGCTCCGGTTCGATTTGAGGAACCGGAATTGCCAGTAGGTCGAAAGCCGATTGCAGGACAGGCGGCGCGGAAGCTGTCTGATCCAGACAGAGGTAATATATGGTTCGGGCGTAGTTAGCTCGTTGCATGATCTCAATTCAGGGTGATAGTCGTTTGGATAAATGCACGATGCCGAAAAATATTTATGGAGGCGAATTTATACTGAGCGTTTGCGTGATGTCTCAATATGCGAAGTAAATGAGTAGCTTGTCAGCGATAAAAAACATCGAACTGGGCCGAAAAAATCGTGACATTGAAGGGCATTCCCGTTTGTGAGCAAAGAACACATTTGTTGAGTGATTGGTACACACTTCAAAGCATGTTATCCTTGCCGACTATTTCAAAAAAACCTATTTGAAAACGGAGCAAAAAATGGCAACCCGTGGCGTGAATAAAGTAATTTTGGTTGGCAACTTGGGTAGTGATCCGGAAGTTCGCTACATGCCAAGCGGTGGCGCAGTTGCGAACATCACTGTAGCCACGTCAGAATCATGGCGTGATAAAGCAACCGGCGAACAGCGTGAGAAAACAGAATGGCACCGTGTCGCTCTGTATGGAAAACTCGCAGAAGTCGCAGGTGAGTATCTGCGCAAAGGTTCTCAGGTTTATATCGAAGGCCAGCTGCAAACACGTAAGTGGCAAGATCAAAGCGGTCAGGACCGCTACTCAACCGAAATCGTTGTACAGGGCTACAATGGCACTATGCAGATGCTCGGTGGCCGTCAGCAAGGTGGTATGCCTGCTCAGGGTGGCGGTATGAACCAGCCACAGCAAGGCGGTTGGGGACAGCCTCAACAACCAGCCATGCAGCAGCACAAACCAATGCAGCAGCAGGCACCGCAGCAATCTCAGCCGCAATACAATGAACCGCCAATGGATTTTGATGACGACATCCCATTCTAAGCGTTCCGTTTCTGAAAAAAGCCGCGAAATTCGCGGCTTTTTTATATAGTTAACTATCCAACTGTTCCATTAAGTGTTTGAAACCCGACCGGGTCTTGTTTCCTCAACCGATGAATAGGAAGGGAATTCAGTTTCATGCGGTATACCCCGACTCTTAAATTGAGTACGCGTTTAGTCGCGTTTGTCACGCTGATCGTTACCAGTGCGATGTTCATTTTGTTCATCGGCGGAACGCTTTCATTCCAGCGCATGGGACAGGAATATCTCAACCATTACCTGCAAGGGATCGTGGAAGTCGTGGATAAAGAGCTGGAAGATCCAGACGCCGCCTATTCCATGCAGCGTTGGATGCCGAAAATGTTGCAGGCATCCAATATTGTTGAAATGCAGCTCTCTTCCCAAGCGGGAACGATTTATCGCTTCAAAGACACCTCGTCCAAGGCGGATCCGGATCGCCTTTACTCGATCGATTTACCTTTGGCCCGCAATCAGGGTTACTCCGTGCATTTCAAAGCCGTGCCACCTTACCTCGGATATGGTTATTCGATGGGGGCAATGTGGTCGATTTCTCTCGCTGTGGCGCTGATTGTGTTCTGTCTGGTACGTGGTGTGAAGTGGCTGAGAGAGCAGTTATTGGGCTCAGAATTGCTCGAAGAGCGTGGGCGTATGATTCTCGCTGGCAGAGTGGAGCAGTTTGCCAAGGGGGATGAACGCGAATGGCCTTATACCGCCAGCGAAGCGTTGGATGTGCTGATTGAAGAGCTGCAAGATGCCCGTCAGGAGCGCAGCCGGTTTGATACTTTTATCCGCAGTCAGACCTTTTTGGATCAACTGACGGGGGCTGCAAACCGCGTATTGTTTGACAGTAAACTCGAATCGGCATTGCTGGAGAGCGGCGCTCGTGGCGGTGTGATCATGATTCGTATTGATGAGCTGGATGTGGCGCGCGAAGAGCAGGATAAGCGCACCATCGACGAATTTGTCGTGGAAGTTGGCGAGTGCATTTCCAACGTCATTGCCCGTTATCCGGATGTCATTTTGTCGCGCTACTATGAATCGGTGTTTGCGATATTCATGCCTCATCAGGGCTCAAAAGATGTCGCCCATGTCGCGACTCAGTGTCTCAAACTGATTGAGCGTATTTCCCCGCCTCATCCACTGGATGCCGAGAACTGGTTCCATATTGGCGTCAGCATGTATCAGGAAGGCGAGCGTCGTGGCCGGGTGATCGATGAAGCGGAAACCGCACTTAAAAGCGCAGGGCTGCAAGGCTGCAACGCCTGGAGCCGGTTTAAAAAAGTGGCGAAAGTGGAAGACGAACGAGGCAGTGTTCGCTGGAGATCGCTGTTCGATCAATGTCTTACACCCGAGAAAATCAGACTTTTCCGGCAACCGTGCTATTTAACCAAGCCCTTGAATGGACTAACATTGGCCCACAATGAGTTGTTTGTTCGCATCTACGACCCTGAACAAGGCATACTCAAAGCGTCACGTTTCAGCTCGGCTCTGGAAACTGTCGGCTATGAAATGGTGCTGGATCGGGCTGTTTTCACCCGCGTATTGCAACTGCTCAAGATTCCAGAGTTCACCGGGAATTATTCGTTGAACATGTACGTGACTCCGTTTGCGGATAAGCGCTACCTGCGTTGGTTCCGCAATGAACTGATGCAATTGCCACACAGTTTACGCTCACGTTTGTCGTTTGAATTTGCCGAAGGTCATCTGGTACAACATCTTGACTACATGCGCCCGGTACTGAAGATGATGGCAGGCTTAGGTTGTGAGCTGGTGGTTGGGCAGGCTGGCCGAACCATAGTCGCGACGCACTACATTAAAGACCTCAACATTACCTATTTGAAGCTGCATCGAAGCCTGATCAAAAATATCGACCAACGTCATGAGAATCAGCTGTTTGTACGCAGTATGATTGGTGTCTGCGGTGGAACTCAGACAAAAGTCATCGCGGTCGGGGTCGAAAATGAGACAGAATGGCAAACGCTGTTGTCGTTAGGGGTCGATGGAGGCCAAGGGCGATTGTTTGAAGCGGAGCAGGCTTTGCTGCCCGCACCGCCAAGTCCAGCCGAAACCCACGTCAAACCGGGCAAACGTAATCGCTGGCGAACGAAGTAAATGACGAATGAAAATTGATGCTCTGATAAAGAAACTGACACACAAAAGAACCCATAGCCGCTCAATTTTCGCAGTGGTTCAGCCGGACTCAATCTATTTTTCCTCATCGGCTGAGCTCTCCCTACCGGAACACTACCCACTCTCGAATCACTCGTGGCCCCAAGCCCTGATTCAGGCCTTGAAACAGAGTGGCGCCAAAGGCGTCACCGTGGATGTCGTGCTCCATTCCCAGCTTTATCAAAGCTACCAGATTGAAAAGCCAGCACTTCCGCGTGAAGAGTGGCCAGCAGCGCTGCCATTTTTACTCAAAGATTTGATCAGCGAGAAAGTCACCGAAGTCGTGGCGGATGCGCATCCGTTGACAGGAAGCAGTAAGGTCCAGGCTTACGTGATGGCACGCAAACAGGTATTGGAAGTGGCTGCATTGCTGGAAAGTCTCGGCTGTGAACTGGGGCGCCTGCTGCCGGAGCAGGAAGTGTGGGCGCATTGCTTACCGGAACAGTCGCATTTTCTGTTGTTGCAACGCAGCAAAGGCGGCCACTTTAAACTGGATGCTTTCGTTGACAAGCAGTGTCATTTTCAGCGCACACTGAGAGGTGTCGTTGCACCGATCACGGGGGTCGCAAGTTCCGCGTTGCAGTTGGACGGACTGGCGCTGGAGCTGCAACGTTCGATTGATTATCTCTCTTCTCAGCTCAAAGGCGTGGCGCTGCATCATCTGAAGGTATGCTGTGACGACGAAGATCATGTCGAGCTGGTGCAAGCACTAAACGAACGGTTAAGTGTTAAGGTTTCTCCGCTGTCGAATGACGGCGCTCAGGCCTTGTCCGGACAGGTGCTGGCACAACACACCTCAATGGCACCGGGCGATACGCTCAATTTTTATCAGGATCACCTGAAACCGAAGAAAGATTACTTTTCTCTCTCTGCTGTGATCGGTGTTTGGGGCGTAGCATTGGCACTAATGCTGGTGGTCTCAGGCATCTACCGTTTCAATATCGTAAAGCAGGGTGAAGCATTAGCAGGCGTTGAGCAACAGGCTGCTCAGCTGAGCCAGCAAGTCAGTGATCTGAAGAAGCAGGTGGATCGGCATCAGCCGTCAGCAAGCAAGGTGGCCGCCGTGGCCCGACTGAAAAAAGAGATTGCAGCCAAGCAGGCTTCCCTCAATGCCATCAGTGACTTTGACCATTCTCTGCAAGTGGGGTATTCCGGAGTCATGGATGCACTGGCTAAGCTGGCGCGTCGCGATATTTCACTCAAGCAAATTGAAATGGATAAGCAGCGCTTTGACATTCAGGGGCTGGCACGCGAAGCGAAAGTGATTCCGAACTGGATTGCAGAGTTTCAGAGCGAGTTGCACCTGGTTGGGCGCAGTTTCGATCAACTGGTCATCGGCCGTAATGACGAAGATGTGGTAACGTTTGAATTGAAAACCAAACAAGGAGCGAAGCGATGAAACAGCGCTGGAGCGTCTGGAGTGACGCATTCGCTAAACGCTCGCAACGAGAAAAACTGCTGATTAGTTTGTGTGGCTTAGTGGCGGTAGTGTTTATTTCTCTGACCCTGCTGGTTGATCCGCTGGTGGCTCAATATGGGCAGCAGCAGACCCGGTTGCAAGGGCTCATCTCGTCGAACCAGAGCGCGCAACTGACCATTCAACAGCTGCAGGTCGCGCTGAAAAAGAATCCGGATGAGAGCATCGATAAAGAGTTTGCAACGCTGCAGGAACAGAGTCAGTCGCTGTCTATGGAGCTGGCTAACTCTACTGAAACCTTAGTTTCTCCGACACAGATGGCGACGCTGTTGCAAACAGTGCTCGACAACAGCACCAAGCTGAAATTGATTAGCCTGCAGTCATTGCCTGCTGAACCCATCGTTCCTTCGAAAGACGACCCGAGTGCAGTTAAGTACTATGTGCATCCGGTGCGCCTTGAGTTGACTGGCAACTATTTCGCGATTCGGGATTATCTGCTCGCGCTGGAAAGCCTGCCAGTGAAATACTATTGGCGCAGTTTCAAGTATCAGGTCGAAACCTATCCTCAGGCCAGATTGATTTTACAGGTCTATACATTGGGATCGCGAGAGGAGTTCATCGGTGGTTAAAGTTGGCATCCTACTGAGTACGCTCATGATCAGCGGTTTGGCTTTCGCGGCCGAAGACCCGACTGCGCCGTTAGGCTACGCTCCCAGTCAGGCGCAGAGGACGGCTCGTCAGCATCCTTTGCCTGAACTGCAAAGTATTGTGTGCCAGCAACAATGCTTAGCCATTCTCAGTGACCAGGTTGTGACGGTAGGGCAAACAGTTCGTGGCTATCACGTGGCTGGCGTGACGGAATCAACGGTGACGTTGACTCGTGGTGGCAAGCGTTGGGAGCTTGAGCTTTTCTCCCTGAATATCAAGAATTAAGGTATGAATGTGCATATGCGTAAACTGGTTATCGGTGTGATGATCACCACCTTAGTGGGCTGTTCTATGGGGCATCGCGATCCTGTGGAAGTCAAGCAATCGCTGAATCAGTCGATCAACGATGCCAACAGCCGCAACCTGGATCAGCTTCCAGCCTCTGTGGAAGCTGATCTCATGCCGGATTTGAATGAAACCAATGCTAACGCAACGCCGCACCTCAAGCGTTTTCGTATTCAGGCGAATAACGTTGACGCTAAGGCGTTTTTTGCCAGCCTGGTGCAAAACAGCGAATACAGTGTGGCGCTTCATCCTGCTGTCGAAGGGCGGATTACGGTCAATCTGACCGACGTTACGTTGGATGAAGCTCTGAACGTGGTGCGTGATTTGTACGGTTATGACATTGAAAAAGTCGGCAAAGTCATTCAGGTTTATCCGGCCGGTTTGCGCACCGTGACTATTCCGGTGGACTACCTGCAGTTTAAGCGCAGCGGGCGCTCGCTGACGGCGATCACCACGGGCACGATTACCAACACTGACACCAGTTCCAATAACACCAGTTCATCGAGTTCAACCTCATCGAGCTCAAGTAACAACAGCAGTTCGAATAGCACCACCACGGCACGTGGCGGTACGGAAATTGAGACGCTGAGCGAGAGTGACTTCTGGCCTCAATTAGAGAAAGCCGTCTCGCGCTTGATTGGTAGCGGACGCGGGCAGAGTGTGGTGGTGACGCCGCAAGCGGGAGTGCTGACTCTGCGGGCCTATCCGGATGAAGTGCGCGAGGTGCGCCAGTTCCTCAACGTGTCACAACAACGCATGCAGCGTCAGGTGATTCTGGAGGCAAAAATTCTGGAAGTAACGCTGACCGACGGCTATCAACAAGGTATCAACTGGTCGAATATGTCGATGGGCAACGGCAAAGTGGTCATCGACCGCATCGGTGCGGCGACTTCAACCTTGCCCGGATTGGATACCATCGGAACCCTGCTTTCGGGTCAGACTAACATCACCGTTTCCGATGGCAGTTTTGAATCGGTACTGAGTTTTATGTCGACGCAAGGCGACCTCAATGTTCTCTCCAGTCCTCGTGTGACCGCAGCCAATAACCAGAAAGCGGTGATCAAAGTTGGCAGTGATGAGTACTACGTGACCGACCTAAGTAGTGTGGTCGGTTCGGGCGATAATACCGAGGCGGCGCCGAACGTAGAGCTGACGCCGTTCTTCTCCGGTATCTCTCTCGATGTGACGCCGCAGATCGACGATAAAGGCAACGTCTTGTTGCATGTCCATCCCAGCGTAATTGAGGTCGAGCAACAGGATAAAGAGATCACCTATAACGACAGCACGTTTACCCTGCCACTGGCACGCAGTTCGATTCGTGAGTCGGATTCGGTGATTCGCGCGCAGGACGGTGATGTGGTCGTAATTGGCGGTCTGATGAAGACCAACACCACCAATAAAGTGTCAAAAGTACCATTTCTGGGCGATATCCCCGCACTCGGACATCTGTTCCGCAGCACCAGCGAACTGACAGAAAAAACCGAGCTGGTGATATTGCTCAAGCCGACGGTGGTTGGCGTGAACACGTGGCAGAAAGAGCTCGAACGCTCACGCGATCTGCTGCAAGAGTGGTTC
The DNA here is from genome assembly GCF_900460245.1 of Vibrio fluvialis. Lineage (NCBI taxonomy): Bacteria > Pseudomonadati > Pseudomonadota > Gammaproteobacteria > Vibrionales > Vibrionaceae > Vibrio > Vibrio fluvialis. Next base: position 2,664,126 of record NZ_UHIP01000001.1, on the reverse strand, counting down.
CCGGACGCTGAGTAATGCTTATGTATCTGGCACACTTTGGCCTGGATCAAATGCCGTTTCATCTCACTCCGGACACCCGTTTTTTCCTCGGTCTGGCGCCACATTTTGAAGCGATTCAAACCGTTGGCGCGGCACTGGAAATGGGCGAAGGGGTGATCAAAATAACGGGCGAGGTCGGCACCGGAAAAACCATGGTCTGCCGCATGCTGCTGACGCATCTGGCGCAGGACATTGTTCTGCTCTATCTACCCAATCCTGCGCTCAATGGCTCTGAACTGCGCCGCGCGGTCGCAACCGAACTCAAACTGAACGTGCCAGATGACCGCGATTTGGTGGAACGAATACAGACCGAACTGATGGCGTTGCATTTTGCGGGTAAACGAGTGATAGCCATGGTCGATGAGGCGCAGGCATTGTCGGATGACGCCCTGGAAACACTGCGTCTGTTTGGCAATCTGGAAACGGAAAACGCCAAGTTGCTGCAAATCGTGCTGATCGGTCAGCCGGAACTCGACAGCCGACTTGCGCAGCATCATCTGCGTCAGTTTCGCCAGCGTATTACCTTCAGTGCGCAGCTCCGGCCGCTAACACTGGAAGAAACCGTTGCGTACATCGATAACCGGCTACACAAGTCCGGAGCAAGCGGTGAGCTGTTTACGCTGAATCAGAAGAAAGCGTTGTGGCGGGCTTGTCGCGGTATTCCGCGTCTGATCAACCAAGTGTGTCATAAGGCACTGTTGCTGACCTATTTCGCTCAGCAACCTAAAGTCAGTAATCAACAGTTATACAGTGCGGTTCACGACACGTTTGATACCTGTAAACCGAAATTCAAAACCCCGCAGCTATGGGGATGGAGTCACTGATGAGTGAAATCAACAAAGCGCTGTCGCAGCTCGCAACGAAGCATCATGCAACGTTGGAGCATATTCAGGCGGCTGACGTTCCGTCAGTGACCAAACGTCCCGCCTGGATTTGGGCGATTGGCGGTTTCGGCCTCAGTTTGGCCGTCGGTGGCTGGGCTGTTTCGCAGCAGGCGTCCGTCGTGGCAGAGCCGATTCAAACCTCAATCAGCGTACCGGTTATTCCGGTGTCGGCATCGCAGCCGTCGCCGACACAAAAAACACACACCAGCCGGGTGAATATCTACCACGCGGACAAAGAGACGGTCACACCGCTGGTAGCTGAACCACCTTTGGCGGAGCGCGATGTGTTGACAGGTGTTGTCAGCCAACAAGCCAGCGCTCAAAAGCTCGTTTCGCCTCCTGTTTTACTGGCCAGCACAGTGACGGCGCCAGCCACGATGGCTCACTCACAAGCTGAAAGCGAATCCGTGCAGATGTCGATTGAACAAGTTGAGCTGACGCCCTTGCAACTGGCTGAAAAGGCGGTAGCGCGGGCCAGTAAGGCTTTGGACAGTAACGATTTTGAATCGGCAGTCAGCGCATACACAGAAGCTCTGCGCTATACGCCGGATGATGAACGTGTGCGTCAGAAGCTCGCTGCGCTCTATTATGGCAAAGGTGACGTCAGACGCGCTTTTGACCTGCTGCAATCAGGGATTGAGCTTAATCACAACGGTGAAACGCTGCGCATCGCGTTAGCGAAACTGTTGATGAAAGAGAATCAGACCGAAGCGGCGCTCTCGCCGCTGTCGTATTTGCCGCAAAGTCCTTCAGCGGAATACCTGTCGCTGCGCGCAGCGCTGGCACAGAAGAGTAAGTTTAACGATATCGCCTTGGAAAGTTACCAGTTACTCACCCAAAAAGAAGCCAACAATGGGCGTTGGTGGCTCGGGCTGGCCATTCAGCAGGAGCGTGCTTTCCAGCTGTCCGAGGCAAAGCAATCGTATCTGCAGGCACAAAACAAAGTGGGGCTGTCGGTTCAATCACAAGCTTTTATTCGCGATCGACTCAACGTGCTGGCAAGCCTAGAGGAGACCTCGAATGCAAATTAAACTGCGTAAACGTCTCGGGGATTTGCTGGTTGAAGAAGGCATTGTTTCTGAGCAACAAGTCGAACAGGCCCTGAGCGCTCAGCGCCAGACAGGCAGCAAACTCGGCAGCACGCTGATTGAGTTGGGGTTCCTGACTGAACAGCAAATGCTGACGTTCTTGTCGCAGCAACTCTCACTGCCGCTGATTGATCTCAACCGCGCGCATGTCGATATCGATGCGGTTCAACTGCTGCCGGAAGTGCATGCCCGTCGCCTGCGGGCATTGGTGATTGGCCGCAGCGGTGAGACGTTGCGGGTTGCGATGAGCGATCCGGCGGATTTATTTGCGCAGGAATCGCTACTCAACCAGCTGCCAAACCACAGTTTTGAATTTGTTATTGCTCCAGAAAAGCAGCTGGTGGAAGGGTTCGATCGCTACTACCGTCGTACCAAAGAAATCGCCTCTTTCGCAGAACAGTTGCACGCAGAGCATCAGGTGAACGACGCCTTTGATTTCACCATCGGCGATGATGACAGTGAAGACGTAACCGTCGTGAAACTGATCAACTCGCTGTTTGAAGATGCAATTCAGGTCGGGGCTTCGGATATTCATATCGAGCCGGAAGCCAACCTGCTGCGCTTGCGTCAGCGCATCGACGGGGTGCTACATGAAACCCTGCTCAATGAAGTGAACATCGCTCCTGCATTGGTGCTGCGCCTCAAACTGATGGCGAATCTGGATATTTCCGAAAAACGTCTGCCTCAGGATGGCCGTTTTAACATTCGAGCCAAAGGTCAGTCCGTGGATATTCGTATGTCCACCATGCCTGTTCAGTACGGCGAATCGGTGGTGATGCGTTTGTTAAATCAGACATCGGGTGTTCGTAAGCTGGAAGAGTCGGGAATTCCGGATGATCTGTTGGTACGGTTGCGTCGCCAGCTCAAGCGTCCGCATGGCATGATTTTGGTCACCGGCCCGACGGGCTCCGGTAAAACCACCACACTTTACGGCGCGCTATCGGAACTTAACACGCCGGGGAAAAAGATTATCACCGCAGAAGACCCGGTGGAATATCGCATTGAACGGGTAAACCAAGTGCAGGTGAATCCGAAGATCGATCTGGATTTCTCTACCTTGCTGCGCACCTTCCTGCGTCAGGATCCGGACATTATTCTGGTGGGGGAAATGCGCGATCAGGAAACGGTGGAAATCGGCCTGCGCGCCGCACTGACGGGTCACTTAGTCTTATCGACGCTGCACACCAACGACGCCGTCGACAGCGCCTTACGTCTGATTGATATGGGTGCGCCGGGCTATCTGGTGGCCAGTGCCGTGCGAGCGGTGGTGGCTCAGCGTCTGGTGCGCAAAGTGTGCCCGGACTGTAAAACTCACGATGAACTGGATGATGCCCGACAGCAGTGGCTGGAAGTACGCTTTCCGAATCAGGTGGGCGCGAAATTTGTGCGTGGGCGTGGTTGTCAGAACTGTAACCTGACCGGTTACCGTGGCCGGGTCGGTGTGTTTGAAATGCTGGAGCTGGAGCATCATATGATGGACGCGCTGCGTGCCAATGATGCGGTTGCGTTTGGCCATGCGGCCCGGGCTTCAAAAGAGTACAAGCCGCTGCTTGCATCTGCGATGGAACTGGCGCTGAAAGGCGTGGTGAGTCTGGATGAAGTGATGGCGTTGGGCGAAGGCGATGCTTCCGGTGTTGCTCAGGCCATTTATCTGTAGGGCTCATTATGCCAACGTATCAGTATTCAGGACGTAATGCCGATGGCAGCAAGGCATCCGGTGTCATTGATGCCCCATCTGAAGAAGTGGCGGCGGAGAACCTGCTTAACCGCGGCGTGATCCCCACGGCAATCTCAGCCGGAAAAAACGCGAGCAAAGCGAGTGTTGATTGGCGGGCTCTGCTGATGCCTGCGATTCCGCTCGAAGTGTTGGTGATTTTTTGTCGTCAGCTCTACAGTCTGACCAAAGCCGGGGTACCGCTGCTGCGTTCAATGAAAGGATTGACGCAGAACTGTGCGAACAAGCAGTTGCAACATGCACTGGAAGAGGTGTGTGCCGAGCTGACAAATGGTCGCGGCCTCTCGGCATCAATGCAGATGCATCCGGGCGTATTCAGTCCGCTGTTTGTCTCGATGATCAATGTTGGCGAAAACACAGGCCGGCTTGATCAGGCTTTACTGCAACTGGCGAATTATTACGAACAAGAGTTAGAGACACGCAAACGAATTAAAACGGCGATGCGCTATCCGACGTTTGTGGTGAGCTTTATTGTGATTGCGATGTTTATCCTTAACGTCAAAGTGATCCCGCAGTTTGCCTCGATGTTTAACCGCTTCGGCGTTGAGTTGCCACTGCCAACCCGCATTCTGATCGCGATGTCCGATTTTTTCGTTAACTACTGGATGGCGATGCTGGCGGCGATTGTCGCGATGTTGTTTGCATTTCGCGCCTGGCTGAATACTGCCTCCGGACGCGAGAAATGGGACAAGATACGACTGCGAATGCCGATTGTTGGCAGTATCGTCAATCGCGCCCAGTTATCCCGTTTTTCTCGTACCTTTTCTTTAATGTTGCGCGCGGGTGTGCCGCTTAATCAATCGTTGGCCTTGTCAGCGGAAGCGTTGGACAACAAGTTTCTGGAAGCGCGCCTGATGGAAATGAAAGCGGCGATTGAGGCGGGGAGCAGTGTTTCGGCAACAGCGATCAATACCGGGATTTTCACGCCACTGGTGATTCAGATGATCGCCGTCGGCGAAGAGACCGGACGCATTGACGAGTTGCTGCTGGAAGTGTCGGATTTTTACGATCGCGAAGTGGACTACGATCTGAAAACTCTGACCGCACGTATTGAACCGATCCTGCTCGTGATCGTTGCCGCCATGGTTCTGGTACTGGCATTGGGTATCTTCCTGCCGATGTGGGGCATGCTGGATGCGATTAAGGGACGTTAACGGTGAAAGAGGAACGCTCTCGGCTGATTCTCTGGGCGCTGGTGGTGTGCAGCTTGATCGCAGCGTTGCTAATGGCTTGGCAACCTGTTAATCGCGAGCTGGAAAATACCGCGCTGGCGCTGGCCAATAAACGCATTATTGAGCGCGCCAATACTTACAAACAGGAATGGCTGCTGCGTGGTCGCCCGGCATCACTTGAGTTTGACGGGAAAGTATTAACTTTTTCTGCGTCAGGCTGGGTTTTCCCGCGAGAGGGGGAAAAAGTCGATTGTTCGATGCTATTCAACTGGCTTTATCCGGATGAAAAGATACTGAATTCGTTGCCAGATATTCATGGTGAAAATGTGGGGGCGGGCTATATCTGTTATTTTGATTTTTATGATCATCAAACCATAAAAATAATTTTAAAAAACAACAGGTTTTCATCGTTCGTCATAAGTTCGGCATGATGCAAAAATTTGACGTTCTTCGGATGTTTTGTTCGAAATGTTAAGCCTATAATAGGCTTCGTTTGCAAGTGTGATAGGATTGGGCATGTATAAAAAACAATCTGGTTTTTCTTTGGTGGAATTGGTCATCGTGATTGTTGTTGTCGGGCTTTTGGCCGTTGCAGCATTACCTCGTTTTCTGGATGTGACCGATGAAGCAAAAAAAGCCAGCATTGAAGGGGTTGCAGGTGGATATGCAACCGGTGTATTGTCCGCGCGAGCGCAATGGGAAGCCAAAGGGCGCACGACAGCAACGATAGGCTCGGAACGCTATAACACCGTTAACTATGACGGCGTTGATTTCTGGCTCTCCCGCTCCGTTGACAGCAGTGGTACCGATACCGATTTTCGCGACGGCTATCCGTTTGCACTGAATAGCGATAACACCAGCTTTCCAAGCAGCCTGAGCGATCAGGATTGCATTGATTTGATGGAGAATCTGCTGCAAAACCCACCGAGTGTCGACACGGTCAGCAATGCCAGCAGTAACTCCAATGTCAAGTACTCAGCTCAGGCTGATAGCAGTAATTGGACTTGTACGTACGTGCAGCTAGAAGGCAAAACAGCCCATCAGTTTATGTACGAAGTAAAGACGGGCCGTGTCACGGTCACATTGCAATAATTCTTTATATTTTGAGCTAAGAGAGAGAGTCATAATGAAAAGACAAGGCGGTTTTACCCTTATCGAGTTGGTCGTGGTTATCGTAATTCTGGGTATTCTCGCAGTGACTGCGGCCCCACGTTTCCTGAACCTGCAAGATGATGCGAGAAAAGCGGCACTTCAGGGATTAAAAGGGGCAATGGATGGGGCTGCTGGTATTGTCTATGGCAAAGCAGCCGTGACTGGTGTGGATACAAGTAGTGATAGTTCTGTAAGCGCTGGCGGTGTAACAGTAGCAACTGTTTATGGATATCCAGCTGCAACATCTGCTGGTATTGGTGCCGCAGTTACAGGTCTTTCAACCGACTGGTTGCTAAACGGCCCAGCAGACAATGCAATTCAATATTCTTTCAAAGGCAATACTAAGTGGGAAAAAACCACGGCTGGTTGTAACGTTACTTACAATCAGGCTACGAGTTCAGCGGAAGCTAGCACTATTATTTACTCAGACGGTTGTTAATCTAAATAAAGGCCAGCCTAGCTGGCCTTTATTGTCGGTCTGATTTGATTGATTTTGTCTGCTAGGTGCAATCTGGCAGGTGAGTTTTATATACGACTCTTCACACTTCTACTTAAACCGAGAACGCGATGCGAGCATACTCACGTAAAGCAGGCGGTTTTACCTTAGTCGAGCTTATCGTCGTTATTCTGCTGGTCGCTATTCTGTCCGCCTATGCAGCCAGTCGTTTTATCGGTGTCTCCAGTTTCTCCGCTTATGCGGCTAAAGAGCAGGCTGTCTCCATCATTCGTCAGATACAGGTGAGTCGTATGCAGTCCAATCTTTCGGAGGCGGATCTGCAGTCAAATGGCCACTATGTGTTGCAGGTCAGCAGTTCTTGTCTCGGCTCTGTTGCCGCCTGTGCGCTGTCGAACGACGACCAACGCAGCGATGTGTTGCGAGGCAATAACCTGTCGTTCGCTTCTTCTGTTGCGCTGAGCAGCCAGCGCATCCAGTTCGATCTATTGGGAAATCCGCAAAATGAAGCGGCAGCGGGGGTAACGATTACCATTACGGCGCCGGACAGTTCTGCGTCAGTGTGCATTAATTCGCAAGGTTATGTGGCGGGGGGAGCATGCTGATGAAGCCAATCAAAGGATTTACACTGGTTGAAAGTATTGTCGCGATGGTGATCATTGGCCTCGCGATGGTGGTGTTGATCAGCTTTTTGTATCCTCAGGTCGAGCGCTCAGCGACTCCTCATTACCAGACTCGGGCCGCGAATTTGGGCCAAAGCCTGATGAGTCAGATTCTGGCCCGTGGATTTGATCAAAACAGTGATTTTGATGGCGGTGCCATTCGGTGTGGAGAATTCGGAACAACATGTACAGCGCCGGAACAATTAGGTGCAGATAAAGATCAGGGTGAAATTTCTCCAGCACAGTTCAATGATGTCGATGACTATATCGGCTGCTGGTATGGTGACAACGTTTCAGAGTGTGGCTCGGAGACAACGAAAAATCCGTTAACCAATATTCTCGGGACAAACGTTGTGGCGAACTATCGACACTTCACGGTATTTATTGCGGTCGATTACGTCAACAGCGCCTTTCAACCTGTGTCTGCGATTACGGATATGAAGCGCATCGAACTGACGATCGATACCGGCAATTATGGTCGTTACACGTTTGTGGCTTACCGGGGGAATTACTGATGCGCACCCGTGGCTTTACCTTGATAGAAATGATCCTGACCATTATTGTCGGCTCAATTCTGGTGCTTGGTATCGCAGGTTTTGTCGAGCTCGGTAGCAGGGGCTATGCCGATACCGTGGCGCGTCAGCGGATTCAAACCCAAGCCAAGTTTGTACTGGAGAAAATGGCGCGGGAGTTACGCCACGCCATCCCGAACAGCCTTGCAATTTCGACCGATACTGCGTCCCAGCAGTGTTTGTCGTTCTATCCGATCGTCTATTCCGGATTTTATGCACTTGATGAAGCCGATGAGAAACAACTCTCGTTTATCGTGGGGAATGTCTCTGGCAGTACGACAGCGTTGAATTTTGACGGCCTGACAATGATCATCAACCCAAGCAATCAGGATGAATTCAGCTCGGGGGCAGGAATCGCATTGAGCGGCAGTGACACGACGATTAGTTTGAGTTCGCCACTGGCCATGGCCAGTCAGTCGGTCGCACAGCGCTTTTACATGTATCAAAATATGGTCGAGTACTGCCTGAATTACAGCGCGCAGACGATCACCCGTAATTTAGTTCAGGTTGCCGATAGCCTAGAATCTGGTTCGTTCAGCTACGATGAACCGACACTGCAGCGTGGTGGTGTGGTGCATTTGTCGCTCGGACTGGCACAAAACGGAGAGTCGAGCCATTTTGAACAAGATGTGCAGGTGCTGAATGTTCCCTAGAATGAAAAAACAGGCAGGAAACCTATACATCGTCGCGATTTTTGTCATCGTGGTGATGGGCTTCCTTGCGGCCGCACTCAGCCGTATGGAGTGGTCAAATCAAGATGCACTGTCGCGAGACTTACTGGGCACCAAAGCCTGGTTTGCGGCTCATTCGTTAAATGAATTTGCCTTAACTCAACTTTATCCGGTGGGCGCCTCTGCGGCCGTGAGCAGCGTGTGTGAGGATAACTGGAGCCGTGTCGTCAGTGCGGCGGGAAACTTGATAGCACAATATTCAGGCTGTTCTGCATCACTTGCATGTAACAAGCTTGGCGAGCTTAACGATGAAGGCATATTTAAAGTTGAAAGCAGTGTTCTCTGTGGAACCGGACTCTATCAGGTCGAGCGAGTCCAGGAAGTGTTGGTGAAGGAGTGATGGTGAATAGTCAACGATATCTGCGTGTCATGGTTCTGCTCGGGGCTTTGTTGTGGTCCTCGTTGAGCTTTGCTTTCACTTCGGGTGCCTGTAGCACGCTGCGCTCTGATGGTAACTTCGGCGTTACCTTCTCTATTGATAATGCTCGGTTAAACGAAACCGTTAACGCGATCAAAGGCGTTGGCAACAACACCAAAGTGACCATTCCGTTGTGGAGCAATGATACGTCAGTCAGCTCTCCAATCATTCGGGATAGTGAAACCGAATTAGGGGGAAGTTATCAAATATGGCTGAAGTACGAGCAGAATAACAACCAGAACAAAACGGGTGTCCTCAGTTATTATTTGCTGAGATTTGGTCAGTGGGAACTGATTGGTACACCGCAGTTTGCGGATCTGCGCAACCTCGATTCGGTTAACATTGATGTGATCAGCAGTGATGTGGACGAAATGGCGTGTGAGGAGACATCTCAACCGCCCTTTGAACCGACTTTGGACATCTGTGATTATTTTCCTGATTCGTTTCAGTCTAACTCTTTCTACAATGGTTCACGCTATGCAGGAACATTTGAGCTGAACGGCGACCGGAATACATTGGTATTACCTAAAAGAGCCCCGTTGGCTTTCAACCAGATTGCCGTAGCTGGTCATGACAGTGGCTGTGTCTACAATGGTTCATCGCCAGAGAGTTGTCTATACGATGCCGCAATTACCTATCCCGGCTTTCCTGGCGATTTGCCCGACTTTCAATCTGGTACTCAAGAGATTGTCTGTAACGATGGCTGTCAGCAATCGCTCACTCAAGGCAAATATAAAAAAATAGAAATCGGTAGTAATCACAGTACAGTCACATTGCAAAGTGGCGAATATTGGGTTGATGAATTAATTTTCTCAACCAACGATGCCTCCCTGAAAGTGCAAGGTAAAGTCTATCTGCATTTTCGATCGTTAAAAATGTCTGGTGACAGGGTGAGTATTAACTCTGGCGGTTCTCCTGAAAACCTCTGGATGTTTGGTCATATTGGGGCGGCACCGATTACTATCAGCAACAATGATGTCTCAATTACGGCAATGTTGTTTTTAGACGCCCCCAGTTTTACCAATTCAGATGGTTTGATTGCTCAGGGGGCAAGGCTGAAATTCACCGGATCTCTCACTGCGTCACGAATCAAAGTCACTAACAACGACTCTACCTTTACCGGCCATGTTGCGAGCGCATGTGATACCACCGTGGACTCGTCGTACGCGCTGACCCTTCAACCTGCCGAAGCTTACTCACTTATCTGCGCTGCGCAGCGTCTCGAGTTTCAGGTGGTTGATAACAATAACCAAGCGACCGGCGATTTTACCGGAACGATTTCGGTGAGCCCTGCCTCTGCTAGCCTTGCTTTGATTCAAGGAAAAGGCTCTGGCAGCAATGGGAGCTACACAGCGAATGCGAACGGTGAACTCTGGCTGGATTTAACCGCCAGTTCCAGTCAGACGGTGACAATTACTGGCGTCCTGAACCCGCAAGGCGACAGCGCTTCTGTATCGGGAATCTATCATTTTGTGCCATATAAACTCTCTGCCTCGGATCAGTACGTGATCGCGAATAAACCGCAAACGGTCGAGGTGAAAGCACTGGCGTGTGATGACAATGGCGGTGTGGTGGATATCAACTATGGTGGAACGCCAACGGTCAGTTCTGCTTGGGTTGCGCCCACATCTGGTGCGGGTGAACTGAACTTCGCGCCAGCGTTTACTCAGGGGGCTGCCAGCAGTGAACTGACGATGGAAGATTCCGGGATCAAAACCGTCACCATGGCCGACAGCAGTTTTGATTGCTCTGGATTGACCGACTGCCCGGTGGAAGGCTCCGGAACGTTGCAAGGCAGTTTTACCGTCTACTCGCGCCCGTGGACGTTAGCCATTTGCTCCCCAAATGGCAGTACTATGGACGGTGACATCACCAATCCTGACAGCCTTGCCTTTACTTCGGCGGGCAATCTGTTTGCCCTGAATATTCGCCCGCTGCGTTGGGTCAGCAGTTCCGGTGACGACAGCTCGCCGCAAGCGGGTGGCAGCGCGATTGAAACGTCGGCCTATTGCAGCTCTGCGGTCACGCAAAACTTCTTTTCAGATAATAGTCAGTTAGCCGCCTTAGCCGTGCTCAGCCATCAGGTTGCGCAGCCTGCCGATGGCAATGATGGCACGTTAGATGGCACGCTTGAGCAACTCAACACAACGGGTATCAATAGTACCTACTTGTCGTTTTCGGGGTTGAGTTGGAGCGAAGTCGGTGTGCTGCGCGTTAACGCGGACATCTCAGGCTCTTACCTTGGTATGACGGTCAATCAGGGCTATCGCGATATCGGCCGCTTTTATCCAGCGTGGTTAAGCATCACCGAAAATAGCTGGGACTATGCTGATGACCACAATGGTTTTGTGTATATGAATCAGACGATTCCGTATCGCTTCACCGTTGAAGCGCAAAATATGCAGAGTGACGCCACGACCAACTACAGCGCATTTTCACAAGCCTTAATTGCTGATGTGAAGCTGCTGGCCGTAGATAGTGATGGCGAGGAACTGAGTGACCGTATCGACGAGTATGACCTGCAACTGTGGGATGGTGCTGGTGACGGCGCTTGGTCTGGAGCTACGCTGTCGGTCAGCAATGATTTTACCTTCTTAAAACAGCAGCAATCGGCGTCGCCTTATACCACCAGTGTCGATGGGCCATATCAAAGCGGATTTGGCCTACGCGTATCGGATAAAGTGGATGGTGTCGATTTTGTGTCTCCGGACTTGGAACTGAAGGCTTCCACGACGCTACTGGATACCGGTAAGCGCTTTACCACTCAGCCTGATATTCGCTACGGGCGGATGGTGCTCGGGGACGTCGGCGGTACGTCGGTGAGTACGATTAATGTACCTTTGCGAGTGGAATATTGGCAGGGCCACCGCTTTGCGATCAACGCAGATGATTCCGGATCCTATTTCGCTACACCTAACGAATACGTCTGTAAGCAAACGGTCTGGCCAACCTCCGGCAGTGGCTCGAGTTCCAAACTCATCGGCTCCGATACGTCTTCCAGCTGGGCGAAAGTGGCTTCGGGCAAGAGTTCAGTGGTGTTTGCCACACCGGCTTCTTCCGATGAAACGGCCGATGTACGCGAACAGGTGCGCTTCTGGCTACGTCTGGATGATGACGCTCACTCTTCGCCCCAACTTTCAGAGAGTGGTGTTAACTGCGGTGCGCAATATACCTCTCAACCTTGGTTGCAGTACAACTGGCGCGACAAAGGGGATGAGGATCCGTCGGCGGTCGTGACCTTTGGTATTCATCGTGGCAACGACAAAGTGATTTTTCGCGGTGAGACCCGCCTGACCGGACAGTGATTCGCGATTTTTTCTAACCCAAGTTAGGAATCTGTTAGAAATTGCGTGTTTCAGTCCATGTTTATACGTCAATGCCTTGCTGTGATGGCAAGGCATTGGTACATTTAGTGCAATTTTCATCTTCATATCTTGCAGGACGAGCGAAGAATATGTTCAAAAAACTTCGTGGCATGTTTTCAAACGACCTATCTATCGATTTAGGTACAGCCAACACACTTATTTACGTCAAAGGACAGGGCATTGTTCTTGATGAGCCTTCAGTAGTCGCCATTCGCCAAGACAAAGGTCGCGGCGGAAAAACCGTCGCAGCCGTTGGTCACGCTGCAAAACAAATGTTAGGTCGTACGCCGGGCAATATTTCTGCCATTCGTCCGATGAAAGACGGCGTTATCGCTGACTTCTACGTGACTGAAAAAATGCTGCAACACTTCATTCGCAGCGTGCACGACAACAGCATTCTGAAACCAAGCCCACGCGTACTGGTTTGTGTTCCTTGTGGTTCGACTCAGGTTGAGCGTCGTGCGATTCGTGAATCGGCACTGGGTGCAGGTGCTCGTGAAGTTTACCTGATCGATGAGCCAATGGCGGCCGCGATCGGTGCTGGTCTGCGTGTTTCTGAACCGACGGGTTCAATGGTGGTCGATATCGGTGGCGGTACAACCGAAGTGGCGGTTATCTCGCTGAACGGCGTGGTTTACTCGTCATCTGTTCGTATCGGTGGTGACCGTTTTGATGAAGCGATCATTAACTACGTGCGCCGTAACTACGGTAGCTTGATCGGTGAAGCAACCGCAGAAAAGATCAAACACGAAATCGGTTCAGCGTACCCAGGCGATGAAGTTCAGGAAATCGAAGTCCGTGGTCGTAACCTGGCTGAAGGTGTGCCACGTAGCTTTACGCTGAATTCGAACGAAATTCTGGAAGCGCTGCAAGAGCCACTGACTGGTATTGTATCTGCCGTGATGGTTGCGTTGGAACAGTGTCCGCCAGAGCTGGCTTCTGATATTTCAGAAAACGGTATGGTGCTCACTGGCGGCGGCGCGCTGCTGAAAGATCTGGATCGCCTGCTGACGGAAGAAACGGGTATTCCTGTCGTTATCGCTGAAGATCCACTGACCTGTGTGGCTCGTGGCGGCGGTAAAGCTCTTGAAATGATCGATATGCATGGTGGTGATCTCTTTAGCGACGAGTAATGGCTTGTCAGGCGCTCGCAAGGGCGCCCGAATACACTCTAGGATTGTTATAAGATGAAGCCAATATTTGGTCGTGGACCATCCCTTCAGCTGCGCCTGTTTTTCGCGGTTGTTTTGTCAGCCAGCCTTATGCTGGCTGATAGTCGTTTAGGCGCATTCTCACATGTGCGTTTTTTACTCAATAGCTTAGTCGCTCCAATTCAGTATGCTGCCGACCTGCCGCGCAGCATGTTTGATGGTTTCTACGAAAATTTCAATTCCCGTCAGCAACTGATGGAATCGAACCGTGCCCTCAAACGGGATGTGCTGACGCTGAAAAGCGATTTGATCCTGTTGGATCAGTATCGCGAAGAAAACCAACGCCTGCGCAAGTTGCTCGGTTCCTCGTTTGTCCGTGATGAAAAGAAAGTGGTCACGGAAGTGATGGCGGTGGACACCTCGCCGTATCGTCATCAGGTAGTGATCGATAAAGGCCGGGTTGATGGTGTTTATGAAGGTCAGCCGGTGATCAACGAAAAAGGTATTGTTGGCCAGGTCACGTTCGTGGCGGCGCACAACAGCCGCGTGCTGCTGCTGATTGACCCAAACAACGCCATTCCGGTGCAGAATATTCGTAACGACATTCGTGTTATTGCCTCAGGCAACGGCCAGACGGATGAGATTCAGCTTGAGCACATCGCAACCAGCACAGATATCGAAGTGGGTGACCTACTGGTGACTTCCGGTCTGGGGGGCGTTTACCCGGAAGGGTATCCGGTTGCTTACGTGTCGGAAGTGGATAAAGACACCCGCCGTGAGTTTGCCTCGATCAAAGCCAAGCCTGTGGTGGATTTTGATCGTCTGCGCTACCTGCTGCTGATTTGGCCGAACGAAGATCGTCAACAAAAAGCGATGAGTGCGGAAAATCAATCAATGACCGAGGGCTTAAGCAATGGCCAATAATGATTGGGCAGGCCGTTTGGTTATCTGGGCCTCATTCTTCTTTGCATTAGTCTTGCAGACTATTCCATGGCCGGGTTCGCTGGACTTGCTCAGACCGTCCTGGCTGCTGCTGGTGACCTGTTACTGGGTCTGTGCTTTGCCACATCGTGTCAACGTTGGAACGGCGCTGGTCATGGGCTTGCTGTGGGATTTGCTGCTCGGTTCCACGCTCGGTATTCGCGGCATGATGATGTCGATTGTGGTCTACATCGTCGCGATGAACTTCCTGGTGCTGCGTAACATGGCTCTGTGGCAACAGTCGATCGTGATTGGCCTGCTGTCGATGGCGCTGGAAGTGCTGATTTTCTTCGGCGAATATTTGATTCAGGATGTGACATTCAACCCTTTGTCACTCTGGAGTGGTTTAATTAGCTGTATACTTTGGCCGTGGTTGTTTTTATTGCTGCGCCGAGTGCGGCGTCACTGGCATGTGAAATAGTGGCCAACAATGATTAACAGAAAACTGATCCTGGCATCGGGTTCGCCGCGACGCCGGGAATTGCTGTCTCAACTGGGGTATCAGTTTGAGATTCTGGTTCCCAATGTTGAGGAATCCCAGCAAAGTGACGAAAACGCAGCGCAGTACGTAGAACGTTTATCACGTGATAAAGCGCTGGCTGGTTTGCAACTGGCGGCAGAAGACGTTGTGGTACTGGGTTCTGACACCATTGTCGTTCAGGATGGACTGGTGCTGGAAAAACCGCATGACTTTGCGGACGCACAACGGATGTTGCAACACTTATCAGGTAACCGTCATCAGGTGATGACGGCGGTAACGGTCGCTACACAACAGCAGGTTCGTTCTGTGGTAGTGACCACAGATGTATGGTTTAAAGTTTTGTCAGCAGAAGAAATCGAACAATATTGGCAAAGCGGTGAACCTCGCGATAAAGCTGGCAGTTATGGCATTCAGGGATTGGGTGGACGATTTGTAACAAGAATAGAAGGTAGCTATTACGCCGTCGTCGGGCTACCCCTCTACGAAACTGACCAGCTCTTGCACGAATTCTTATAATTTAAAACTATTGAGGTGCGCTCATGAGTGCAGAGTTGCTCTTAAACGTCACGCCGAGTGAAACTCGCGTGGCGATGATTGAAGGCGGTGTCCTTCAAGAAATCCATATCGAACGTGAAGCAAAACGGGGCATTGTCGGCAATATCTATAAAGGTAAAGTCAGTCGTGTCCTGCCGGGTATGCAAGCGGCGTTTGTCGACATCGGGCTCGACAAAGCGGCTTTTCTCCATGCCTCTGACATCGTACCGCACACCGAGTGTGTGGCCGAAACCGAGAAACAACAATTTCAGGTGCGTGACATTTCTGAGCTGGTTCGCCAGGGACAGGATATCGTGGTGCAAGTGGTCAAAGATCCGCTCGGCACCAAAGGCGCGCGTCTGACCACCGATATCACCTTACCTTCGCGTTATCTGGTTTATATGCCGGGTGCCAGCCATGTCGGCGTATCGCAGCGGATTGAAAGCGAAGCCGAGCGTGAACGTCTCAAAGAAGTCGTTGCCCACTACTGTGATGAGCACGGTGGCTTCATCATCCGCACCGCAGCTGAAGCGGCGAAAGAGAAAGAGCTGGCGCAAGATGCCGCGTTCCTCAAGCGCTTGTGGTGCAAAGTGATGGAGCGTCGCGAGAAATACAAAAACCGTTCAACTCTGTATGGGGAACTGGGCCTTGCTCAGCGTATTCTGCGTGATTTCGTTGGCACCGACCTGACCAAAATTCTGGTCGACTCCCGTCTGGAATATGAAAACCTGCTGGAGTTCACGTCCGAGTTTGTGCCGGAGCTGACCGACAAGCTGGAGCTGTACGAAGGCGATAAACCTATTTTCGATATGTACGACACCGAAAATGAGATTCAGCGTTCTCTGGAGCGCAAAGTGGAACTCAAATCGGGCGGCTACCTGATCATCGATCAGACGGAAGCCATGACCACCATCGATATCAATACTGGTGCCTTTGTGGGTCGTCGTAATCTGGAAGAGACTATCTTCAACACCAACATCGAAGCGACTCAGGCGATTGCGCGCCAGCTGCGTCTGCGCAATCTGGGTGGCATCATCATTATCGACTTCATCGATATGATTTCAGAAGAGCATCGTAAGCGAGTACTAACTTCACTCGACGCGGCACTGAGCAAAGATCGTGTGAAAACCAACATCAACGGTTTCACTCAACTCGGCTTGGTGGAAATGACCCGTAAACGTACGCGCGAAAGTATTGAACATGTGCTGTGTTCTACCTGTCCAACTTGTGAAGGCCGCGGTACGGTGAAAACGGTGGAAACGGTGTGCTTTGAAATTCTGCGTGAAATTACTCGTGTGAACCGCGCCTACGACGCCGACAAGTTTGTGGTGTATGCCTCACCTGCGGTCGCTGAGACCCTGCAAGGTGATGAATCACATTCACTGGCGGAACTGGAAGTGTTCATCGGTAAGGAAGTACGTATTCAGGCCGAACCTTTGTATGTGCAAGAGCAATTTGATGTCGTGATGATGTAATAGGACTACGGGTGATCTCAACCTTAACTCGCCTTGGGCGAATTGTATTGTGGCTGCTGGTCAGCCTGTTAGTTTTGTTGGCCATCGCCATCACGGCTCTGCGCGTGCTGTTACCGGAAATGAACCGCTTTAAAGGCGAAATTCAGGACTGGGTCAGCGAGCAGAGCCATATACAATTTGTGATCACGGATGTGCGTGGTTTCTGGCGAAACACGCACCCCTCCCTGGCTCTGCAAGGTGTGCAGGCCAATCTGCCGGATGGCAGCAAAATTCAGTTCAACACCGGACGGATTGACGTCGAATTCGACTTGGTACAAACCGTCCTGCAACGTGAACCAGTTATCGCGAATCTGGTTATTCATCAGCTCAAGCTGGATATTCGTTCCATTGACTGGACGCGTCTCAACCAAGCGGATGATTCGGCCAATGACTCAAGCGAATCGAATGCGCAGAGCAAAATTCTGCAGCGTCTCGATGACCTGTTTTTGCGTCAGCTCGACGATTTCACCGTGCAAGATTCCACCGTGCTTTACCAGACTCTGGCGGGCGATATGCGCCAACTGGACATCGATAAGCTGCACTGGAAGAACAAAGGTAAACGCCACTTTGCGGATGGTGAAATCAGCATCGCTGATACTGAAATTAACTCATTGCAAGTGAGTGCTAACTTCGAAGACCACGGTTCGCTCGGCGATATCTCCGGTGATTTCTACGTTAGTGCTGACAAGCTACGGGTACGCCCTTGGTTGAGTCGCTATTTGAAAGATGAAACGGGCATTGAGCGTGGCGTAGTCAGCTTTAATGCCTGGATGACGCTGAAAAACAGCCAGCCTGTCGACGGGTATGTGGAACTCAAACCGTCTGAGTTGGTGTGGCAGGAAAATGAGCGTCATGAACTGCTGCTGGAATCAGGCATCGTGCAACTGTCGCCGACAGCAAAGGGCTGGCAGGTAAATGCTCACTCACTTCAACTGCGCACGGACGATACGCCTTGGCCGGAAGTGGACGCTGCGCTTGACTGGCAACCCCAGCAATGGCGCCTGAATGTGTCGCAACTCGACATCAAAGCCCTGCTGCCATTGATCAAACTGGTGCCAGAATCCAAACAGACAAATCAACTGCTGGAGCAACTGAAACCCAGCGGCCTGGTGGAAGACTTACGGATCGCGCAAGGAGCTGATGAGGCGCCGCTGCGTTACTCGGCCACGCTAACGGATGGCGCGATGGCGCAGTGGGAACTGTTGCCAGAAGTGCATCATCTGCAGGCTCAAATTTCCGGCACGCCGACCAAAGCGGTGATCAAAGCCTCACTGGTTGATGATGAGTTGCCGTATGGTGAAGTGTTCCAGGCGCCACTCAATATTCGTCAGGGACAAGTGGATCTGGTGTGGCAAAGTGATGACGCCGGCTGGTCGTTGTGGGCCGATAAAGTGACGGCGGCAACGCCGGATCTGCAGGTGCTTGGTGCGTTTCGTCTCGATTTCCCCAAAGAGAAGAGCCCGTTCCTGTCGTTTTATGCTGAAGCGGACGCTTACAACGCAGGCGAAACCTGGCGCTATCTGCCAACGCTGGCGCTTGGTCATGACCTGACCGACTACCTTTCTACTGCGATTCAGGGCGGTAAAGTCAAAACCGCCAAGCTGGTGTGGTACGGAGAGTTGGGAGATTTCCCTTATCGCCATCACAACGGTATTTTTCAGGCTTGGGTCGGACTGCAAGACGGTAAATTCAGTTTTGATACCGCCTGGCCGGCGATCACCGACATGCAGCTTGACCTGTTGTTTGAAAATGACGCCATGTACCTCGACTCGCATTCAGCCACTCTGATGGATGTGAAGGCCAAGCGCATTACCGGCCGCATTCCTGAACTGGCGCCAGATGGGCATATTGAAATTGAAGCGACCGCGGTTGCTCAGGGCAATGCGGTACGCGATTACATGACCGCGACTCCGCTGGTGGACTCGGTGGGCGCCGCACTGACCGCGATTCAGGTCAGCGGTGAGGTCAACTCCGAGTTTCAGCTCAACATTCCGTTTACCACGGACAAAGAGCCGCGCGCCTGGGGCTGGGCGGATCTCAAACGCAATCACGTTGAAATCGATTCACCGCCCATGACGCTCGAAGCGGTCTCGGGCCGAATCAAGTTTGACAATGATGTGGTGACGGCTGCCGGGCTGTCGGCCAAACTGCTGGATCAACCCATCTCGTTTGATTTCAAAGGCGAGAGTGCCCAACAAGGCTATGCGGTGAATATCGATTTGGTGGGTGACTGGGACATTAAGCCGTTAACACCTTATGTCGGCAGTCGCTGGCTAAGCAGGTTGCAGGGTGACGCTCCTTGGCAGATGGGGGTGGATATTCAGCTCAATGATGTGGGTTTCACCTATCAGATTGATGCACAAGCGAACCTCAAGCGCGTGGCCAGTCGTTATCCGTACCCGCTGAGTAAAGCCATCAATACACCGGGCAGTGCACGTTTGCAGGCTTCGGGTAATCAGGAAGCGATTTCCGCGCGGCTGCAGCTGCCCAATGCTAAATATCAGGCTGAGATCGACATTACCAAAAAGACACCGGTACTGACCGCTACCAATTTAGTGTTGGGTCAGGGCAGTTTCAAAATCAGTCCGGTTGTCGGCCATCACGCGCAGGTGCGTACGGATAAATTCAATCTGGATGACTGGATCTCCGTAGCAAGTGACGAACCTCAGACGAAATCCACTAAGCTCGCAGCACTGGATTCCCTTAATACGCCGGAGATTCCGTTGCCGCAGCGGGTTGATTTGAAGGTGAAAGAGCTGACTCTGGCCGGCATTGAGTGGCATGACGTCAATTTCACTGCGCGGGAAAAAGATCTCGGCTGGCTGATGAACATTGATAGCCAGGAAGTGAATGGTCAGGCCAACTATATTGAACCTTATGACCTGTCGGTATCGCTGAAGCGTTTGCACGTTTATCTGCCGCAGTTGGACAACAGCGCCGGCAAAGCGCCGCTGGTGGATGTTGATAAACAAAATACCCCACTGATTTCAGACTTTGATCGCCAGTTCCATGCGCTGATGCCGAATCTGACTCTGGTGATCGACGATTTCTGGCTGCAGGGTTATAAAGTCGGCAAGCTCAACATGGATTTCGAGCGTCATGGCAACACCTTGATGTGGAAACGCATCGACGTTGCCAGCGGAACCAACCAGGTGCATATCAACGGCAGTTGGACACTCACCGATACCACCAGTCGAACCGAAATGAATCTGGACATGAAAGGTGACAACAACAGCGACCTGATGGAGCGGTTTGGTATCAGTTCAGGGATTCAGAAAGCACCGTTTGAGATGTCGAGCCGTACCCAATGGGATGGCGCGCCGTGGTCGATGAAAGTGAATACGCTGCAGGGCAATCTCGAGACTAAACTGGGTAAAGGGGTGATCTCCAATGTCAGCGGTGCCGCGCGTCTGCTTGGCCTGTTCAGCCTTGATTCGATCATCCGCAAGATGCAGCTCGACTTTAGCGACGTGTTTGATAAAGGGATGGCGTTTAACTCGATTACGGGCAGCGGTGAGTTGTCGCAGGGCGTGTTTGTCACCAATAACATCAAGATGGATGCGGTGGCCGGTGAAATGACCATCAAAGGCCTGGCCGACCTCAATACGCGCATGGTCGACGCTGAAGTAAATTTTGTGCCGGATATTACTTCCGGCATTCCGGTACTCACCGCTTTTGCGGTAACCCCGGCCACAGCGCTGTATGTGCTGGCGGTGACCACGGTGATTTCACCCGTAGTCGAGATCTTCACTCAGGTTAACTACGAAGTGAAAGGCCCGCTCGACTCTCCGACGGTGAAAGAGCTGTCGCGCAGCAGAGGCGAATTCAAGTTACCGAAAAAACTCAGAAAGCTGGTTGAATAAGGATAAACACATGGAACGTGTCGGCATCATTCAAATGACCTCAGGCCCGGTCGTCGCAGACAATCTGGCCTACATCGCGACGCAAGCCAAAGCGCTGGCGGCTCAGGGAGCGACTTGGCTGGTGACGCCAGAAAATGCAGTGGTGTTTGGCACTCGCAGCGATTATCACCAACACGCTGAACCGATGGGCGAGGGCCCGATTCAACGAGAACTGGCCGAGATTGCGCGCAAGAATCAGGTTTGGCTGCTGGTGGGCAGTATGCCTGTCGCACGTGCCAGTGGCGTGACTACCACATCGATTTTATTTAATCCACAAGGCGAAGCGGTAGCACATTATGATAAGCTGCACATGTTTGATGTGGATGTCGCCGACAGTCACCAACGTTACCGCGAATCGGAAACCTTTACGCCGGGCGATGGATTGACGGTGGTTTCGACGCCGTTTGGTCAGTTGGGACTGTCGATTTGTTATGATGTGCGTTTCCCGCATCTTTATTCGCAGCTGCGCCGTCAGGGAGCGCAAATTTTACTGGTGCCCGCGGCGTTTACCGCAGTCACCGGACGTGCGCACTGGGAAGTGCTGCTGCGCGCCCGAGCGATTGAAACCCAATGTTGGGTCGTCGCAGTCGGCCAGGGGGGGCATCATCCTTGTGGCCGTGAGACCTGGGGACATTCAATGGTGATTAACCCGTGGGGTGAAGTCGTGGCTTCGCTGGAGCAGGAGGCGGCCACGTTGGTTGCTGACATCGATTTGCATCAGGTGGATCAAGTCCGCCTGACCATGCCTATCATTGAGCACACGCGCTTTGATAATCAATTTAAAGAGAAAAAGAGTTAGCTATGAGTATTACCCGAATTGAAGAAGCACTATTAACCCCCGCAGGGCTGACAGAGCAAGATATCGCTGACACTCTGGCGACCATCGCCACTCGTGAAATTGATTATGCGGATATTTACTTTCAATCCAGCTGGCATGAGTCACTGGTGCTGGAAGACAGCATTATTAAAGACGGCTCGTTCAATATCGACTGCGGTGTTGGTGTACGTGCCGTGACAGGCGAAAAAACCGGTTTTGCTTACTCTGATCAGATTCAGTTGGAAGGCTTAAAGCAGAGCGCGATTGCGGCTCGCGGTATCGCTCAGCAAGGCCAGAATGGCCGTGTGCAGGCGTTTAAGCGTTCTGACAATCAAAGCTACTACGCGGCAGACAACCCGCTGCAAAGCTGGGAAAAGCAGAAGAAAACCGAACTGTTGATGCAGTTGGATGCTTACATCCGGACCAAAGAGCCGCTGATCCAGGAAGTTTCCGTCAGCCTGAGCGGCGTCCATGAGCAGATGCTGGTGGCGGCAACTGATGGTACTTATGCAGGCGACATTCGTCCGCTGGTGCGCCTGTCAATCAGTGTGCTGGCACAGAAAGGCGATCGCCGTGAGCGCGGTAGCGCGGGTGGCGGTGGCCGCTTCAACTACGATTACTTCCTGACCGAAGAGAATGGTCAGAAAATGGCGTTTGCTTACGCGGATGAAGCGATTCGCCAGGCATTGGTGAACTTAGAAGCTGTTGCGGCTCCTGCGGGCACTATGCCTGTGGTTCTGGGGTCAGGTTGGCCGGGCGTGCTATTGCACGAAGCGGTTGGTCATGGCCTGGAAGGCGACTTTAACCGCAAAGGCTCGTCGGTGTTCTCGGGCAAAATGGGCAAGAAAGTGACCTCAGATCTGTGCACCATCGTCGATGACGGTACGCTGAAAGATCTGCGTGGCTCACTCAACGTCGACGATGAAGGTGTCAATGGCCAGTACAACGTGCTGATCGAAAACGGTGTGCTGAAAGGTTACATGCAAGACAAGCTCAACGCGCGCCTGATGGGAGTGGCGCCAACGGGTAACGGTCGCCGTGAATCATACGCACATCTGCCGATGCCTCGTATGACCAACACCTACATGCTGCCGGGTCAGCATACGCCGGAAGAGATCATCTCAACCGTGAAAAAAGGCGTCTACGCGCCCAACTTTGGTGGTGGCCAGGTGGACATCACCTCCGGCAAGTTCGTGTTCTCTGCATCGGAAGCGTACCTGATTGAAAACGGTAAGGTGACTCGCCCGATTAAAGGCGCCACATTGATCGGTTCGGGTATTGAAGCAATGCAGCAAGTATCGATGGTGGGCAACGACCTGAGCATTGACCGCGGCGTTGGTGTGTGTGGTAAAGCGGGGCAGAGCGTGCCGGTCGGGGTTGGACAACCCACACTCAAACTCGACGCGCTGACCGTTGGTGGCACCGAGTAACTCTTTTAAAAGCTGCGTTCAACGCAGCTTTTTTGTTCGCTATCGAAGTTGATGCCAAAGGGGGCGATCGCGCGCCGCAGCATTTGCGACTATTTTTGGCGCTGACAACCAGAAAGATCGCGCGGAGATCGTTTTGTGGGTAGCAATTCGTGACGATCCGTGCCATATTTCGTCGCACTGAAATTTGATCCAACTTAACCATTCTGGAGCCACATTTATGTCTCACGAAGATGAATATCTGTCCGTTGAAGATTTTATTGAGATTCAAAAAGAAGAGACTCGCGACATCATTCAAGCGTTGCTCGAGGACGGCAGTGATCCAGAAGCTTTGTATGAGATCGAACACCACTTCTTTGCTGAAGATTTCGACAAGCTGGAAAAAGCTGCGGTTGAAGCATTCAAACTAGGTTTTGAAGTTCTGGAAGCCGAAGAAGCAGAAGATGAAGACGGCAGCAAACTGCTGTGCTTCGATGCCACGATGCAATCTGTGCTGAATCCGGAAGCGATCGATGCACAAGTTGAGAAACTGGTGAATCTGGCGGAAAAATACGACGTTATTTACGACGGTTGGGGCACTTACTATGAAGGTGAAGATGCACTGTATGCCGACGAAGACGAAGATGACGACGAAGAATAATTCGTAAAGCATCGTACGATACCAGCCCTCAGGCTGGTATTTTTTTATGCAACATGGGTTTGTAACCGCGAAATGAACTGTGTTTAAATGGCGCAAACCCGCACGACGTGATCATTGACTATGCAGCTTTCCCTCGCCGGACTCTGGCAACTTTCTCCGCTGACCGATTTATCCATTCCTCAGGACGACATTACCTTTCCTGCGCCACTCAGTGCAGTGCTGCCGGAAGCGTTGTCTGAAGAGACGATTGCCACGCAAGAGTGGCACCTGATGCACGATATCGAAGTGGATGATGTGCTGCTGGGTTTTGCGGCGATTGATCTGGTGCTTGAAGGGGTCGATTACCATGCCGAAGTACGCCTCAATGGCGTGGCGCTGTTTGATTGTGATGGTTCTCAGTCGGTGTACAAAAAAGATATCCGTCCGCTGCTCAATCCGGGACGCAACCGATTTGAGATTCTGTTTCTTGAACAGGAAGAAGAGTGGCTGATTGATGACGAGGACGATTCTGGGGAGTTGTGTTCACTGGCACAAACCCAAGTGGAACCTTACGATTCCCGCATCGGGATTTGGCGTGCGCCTTATCTGCAATGCATTCGTCATCTTCGCCTTGAGCATGTGGCGACGGAGCAAATCTGGCACCATGGCGGAGGGTGTGAGCTGTTGGTGAACCTGTTTTTCACCACGTATTCGCCTGGTCTGGTATCTGCGGCGGTGCGTTTTGATGGCATGACCTACCATTTACCCATTGATGTGCGTAGTGATCATGCCAGCGCTCTGTTTCAGGTCGAAGCTCCGAAATATTACGATGCGGAGCACCCGAACCCCGGCGATCTTTACGATGTCAGTGTGGAACTCGATGGTCAGCGTCAGGCCTTTAAGTTGGGCCTCAGCCACGATCTGTGTGTCACCCATTTCCCGGTGTGAATTCTGAATAACACAAAGCCCCGTTTAAGCGGGGCTTTGTGTTTCTATCTCAGTGGGCACATTGCCAAGGCGTAGAACCCGCGTGTTTGCTTTGCCATACTTTTTCATGGAAGTAGTAAGCACAAGTGTTAAAGCTTGGTTCAATCAGCGCCATTACACCACCCACCAGGAAGCTACCGGTCAGAAGGTAGGCGACGTTGAACGCAACGGTAAAGTGAATTGCAGCAAAACTGGCAGTTTTGAGGCGAGGATTCGAGGCGTAACGTTGCAGCGGTGCATATTGGTTCCACGCTTTTTCGTGGAAGTAGAAGGCAACCGTATTCACCATTGGTTCGAGCATCGCGATCAGGCTACCGATGATGATGTCACCGGTTAGGGCGTACGCGACGGTAAAAGCAATGCTAAAGTGGATAGCGGCAAAACTCAGCGTCTTTTTCATGGTAATCGTCCAATCTCGTTTCTCTTTGATGGGGTTATTATTGATAATTATTCTCATAAAAGAAAATGGAAATGAACGATTAGTTTGATAGTTAAAAACTAATAAAAAAGGCGCATTGAGCGCCTTAATCTATTAATTCTTAGTTTCAGCCTTGCGGCTTGACCACCAGAACGTTGATTGGGGAGTGTTCCACCACTTTACTGGCGACGGAACCGAGCATCACTTTGTCGATTCGCGAGCGTTTATGGCTTGGCATCACGATCAGGTCAGCCCCCAGTTTTTCCGCGTAGTCGAGAATGGTGGTGTAAGGTTTACCTTCGGCGACGTGCAGTTTATACACTACGTCTTCCATTATGTGCTTTTCCGCGAACGCTTTAAGTTGCGCGCGCACATCGTCTTTCATCTTGGCGGCAGCATCTTTCGGAAAGTATGTCGCGACCATAGACATATGAATACCTGGCAGCACGTTAAGCAGGTGTAGTTCCGCATTGGAATGTTTCGCATGCCATACAGCAAGCTGAACGGCTTTGTCGGAAAAGCCTTTTTCATTCAAATCAACAGGAACAAGGATGTGTTTATACATTATTCGTTATCTCTGTTTAGGTTGAGCCTGACGGCAACAGTTCGTTGGCTTAAGTATATGCCCTGCTGACGCAGGGCATTTTGATTAAGCGCGGATTTTGTTAAACATTAACTACGAATAGCTTCTTTGGCGGCCCGTCGTTTCTGGTTCCAGCCTAAAAGCAGAGTCAGCAGCAGCGCAGGCACGAACACCCACTCTTTCATCGGGCGATCGCTATCCACTACGATAGAACGGATTTCCCAACCGAAATCGATCCCAGCAGATTCAGCCGGACTGCCGAATTCCACCATGTCGATCATCATACGGTTCTTCTCGTGATTGAGCATCAGACCCATAGACGCGATACGATCCTGCGCGGTCGTTGCTCGGTCATCAAACGGCAGTAGTACGGTTTTCGACACATAGTCTCCATCCAGCGTTTCGCCCGCGACCAGCATTGCGATCGATTGGCCAACCGGAGTTTGCTCAACGATGTGTTCCAATTCCGTTCCCGGATAGAGGGTTTGCGCCGGGTAAATCATGTCCCACCAGAAACCCGGGCGGAAGAAGGTAAACGTCAGCAGCAGCAGCGCCAAAATTTCCCACCATTTGGTCTTGGTAAACCACCAGGCTTGCGTTGCTGCCGAAAAGAGCAGCATCGCTATGATGGAGGATCCGACCGTCAACGCGAGATGCCACCAAGTGTCGATACCCATCAGGAGCAATTGAGTATTGAACACGAACATAAACGGCAGAATGGCCGTTCGAATATCGTAGGCAAAGCCCTGAATACCAGTGCGGATCGGGTCCGACTTAGCGATCGCCGCTGCGGCAAACGCGGCCAAGCCCACCGGTGGCGTGTCATCCGCGAGAATACCGAAGTAGAACACGAATAAATGCACGGCGATGAGCGGAATGATCAAGCCATGTTGCGCGCCCAACGTCACGATAACCGGAGCCATCAGAGTCGATACTACGATGTAGTTGGCGGTGGTTGGCAGGCCCATTCCCAGGATCAGACTGATGACTGCAGTAAAGATCAACATCATGATCACGCTGCCGCCGGAGATGAACTCAACGAAGTCGGTCATCACCAGACCAATCCCCGTCAGGGTGACCACACCGACAACTGTACCCGCCGCCGCGGTGGCAACACCGATACCAATCATGTTGCGCCCGCCTGAAACCAGACTTTCAAGCAGGTCGGTGACCCCTTCCTTCGCTTGCGAAGCCAGATCACCTGACTGGTTAAAGATAGCCATCAACGGGCGCTGCGTGAGCAGAATAAAGATCATGAACACCGTGGCCCAGAATGCAGACAGACCCGGTGAGAAACGCTCAACGGTCAGGCACCAGACCAGAACCACGATCGGCAGCAGGAAATGCAGCCCTGATTTAACGGTCGGGCCGGTATCAGGAATTTCCTGAATATCTTCATCGATGTCCATTCCGCCTTCAGAAGCGTATTTGGACGAGATGCGCACCAACAGGACATAAACCAGCAACAATGCCACCGTGACGATCGGTGTTGCAGCAGCGCCAAATACATCTTTGGTCCAGCCAACGCCGTAGTACACCACGGCACTGATGACGCACAGACCGAGAATGGTGCCAGTAAACGACAATAAGCTTTGCAGCAGAGTCGGGTTGTGACGACGCGGAAGGCCTTTCATTCCTGCCTTACATGCTTCCAGGTGTACGATGTAAATCAGAGCGATGTAAGAGATCAACGCAGGCAGCAGTGCCGCACGAATCACTTCCACATAAGAAATCCCGACATATTCAACCATCAGGAATGCTGCGGCACCCATGATAGGCGGCGTAAGCTGACCGTTGGTTGAGGCGGCGACTTCTACCGCACCTGCTTTGGTGCCCGGAAAGCCGACACGTTTCATCAGCGGAATGGTAAAGGTACCAGTGGTCACTACGTTCGCGATGGAGGAACCAGAGACCAAACCCGACAGACCCGATGCCACTACGGCGGCTTTCGCCGGGCCGCCACGCATATGGCCGAGCATTGAGAATGCGACTTTGATGAAGTAAGCCCCGGCACCCGCCCGCTCCAGCATGGCGCCAAACAGCACGAACAGGAATACGAAAGAAGTGGATACGCCCAGTGCGACACCGAATACGCCTTCGGTGGTCAGCCACAGATGAGACATCGCTTTATTCAGGCTCGCACCTTTGTGAGCGATAACTTCTGGCATATACGGGCCTGCGAAAGTGTACAGCAGGAACACGGCTGCAACCGCCATCAACGGTGGACCGAGTGCCCGACGGGTAGCTTCCAGCAGCAGCAACATCCCCATAACCGACACCACGACATCGAGAGTCGTCGGTGCGCCAGAGCGGCTTGCCAGCTGCTCATAGAAGATATAGATGTAGGCGGCGGAAAAGCTCCCTGCCAGCGCTAAAATCCAGTCTGCCAGCGGAATGTGATTGCGTGAGGAGTTCTTCATTGCCGGATAGGCAGTGAAAGCGAGGAAAATAGCAAAGCTCAGGTGAACAGCTCGAGCTTGTGTATCGTTGAGTACGCCAAAATCGAAAATGAACGGCAGCGGAGAAGCGTACCACAACTGGAACAGCGACCAGCATAACGGCACCAGCCACAGAATGCGGCCCGGAATGCCCTCTGGATTCCTTGCGCCTGTATCAGCCTGTGCAACCATCTCTTGCACATCTTGCGACGGAGTATTTGTCTGCGTCATGTACGTTATCCTTATTATTTGATGGTCTTAAAAGAGAAAGGTGGCTTTCTTAAACGGTGTAAAAGCCAAGTTGAGCATGGTGTCTAAGTCCGATTTCGCATCAGACCCAGAACCAATATCAATAAGGAGGCACCAGGCCTCCTTATTTAATGGAGCGATATCTGACTTAATTACTTAAGCAGACCCACTTCTTTGTAGTATTTCACTGCACCTGGGTGTAGCGGAATTGAGATACCCGCTTTAACCATGTCTTCTTTTTTCAGGTTAGCAAAAGCCGGGTGAAGGCGAGTAAAGGTGTCGAAGTTTTCAAACACAGCTTTGGCTACGTTATAAGCTACTTCATCTGGCACGTCTGCACTGGTCACCAGTGTTGCTGCCACACCAAAACTTTTCACGTCAGTGTCTGTACCACGGTACATACCAGCCGGGACGGTGCTGTATGCGTAGTAAGGGTTTTGTGCCACGATTTTATCGATTTCTGGACCAGTTGCTGGTACCAGTTTGGCATCACAAGACGTTGTTGCTTCTTTGATTGAACCGTTCGGGTGGCCAACCATGTAGATGAATGCGTCGATCTTGTTGTCACACAGGGCTTGAGAACGCTCAGAGCCTTTCAGTTCCGATGCCAGTTTGAAGCTGTCGTTAGTCCAGCCAAAAGCATCCATCACAACCTGCATGGTCGCGCGGTCACCAGAACCCGGGTTACCGATGTTAACGCGCTTGCCAACCAGATCTTTTACGTTGTTAATGCCTGAATCTGAGCGAGCGATAATGTTAAAAGGTTCTGTGTGAAGAGAGAACATTGCGCGCAGTTTCTTGTATGGGCCTTGCTGCGCAAATTCACTGGTACCGTTGTAACCGTGATATTGCCAGTCAGACTGAACGATACCGAAGTCCAGTTCGCCAGAACGGATAGTGTTGACGTTGTAGATAGAACCACCGGTGGATTCTACAGAGCAGCGGATGTTGTGTTCCTTACGGTCTTTGTTAACCAGCTTACAAATTGCACCACCAGTCGGGTAGTAAACACCAGTTACCGAACCCGTACCAATTGTGATGAATTCCTGAGCGTTAACCGCGCCTGCACCCAATACTGCAGCAGCAATCGCACCGACCTTAATAATTTTATTCAAAACCATGAATTTCCCTTCCTTCTTTTCATTATTTGCCCCAAAACAAGTGTAGTTGCTTTGGACGTTTCTTCATCGAGAAACGGAAGCTTTTTCAATCCATATGTTGAAAAAGTGGCTGAATAATACCAAAAAATTGAAAGATAATTATAGGATTGTAAAAAAATGTAGCGAAACAGGCTGGTTTTCTAACCAGAATTCAGTGGGAAACTGATGGGCTAACTATCTAAGAATCAAAGGGTTAGAAGTGGTTGTCAGCAGGGAAGAAGAGTTAGTTAAGATGTGATTGGAGTCACGCGCAACGAGCACTGCGTGACTCCATCATTCTGTTTTCTCTACAATTTCTCAATTGTGAGATTAGCCGGCGTACTCAAAAAGTTCACATACGGACTTAAACAGCTGCTTGGTGGTGATACTCATGGTCGGCGTGATGAAGATAGTGTCATCGCCGGCGACAACACCTAAAATGCCTTCAGATTTACCCAGTGAATCCAGTAGACGGGCAATCAGCTGAGCAGCGCCTGGGCCAGTGTGGATCACGACCAGAGCACTGTTGTGGTCGATATCAAGTACCAGTTCACGCAGTGAGCTGGAAACGGTCGGTACACCAAGCTCAGCGGGCAGACAGTAAACCATCTCCATTTTCGCATTGCGGGTACGAACTGCGCCGAATTTGGTCAGCATGCGTGACACTTTCGACTGGTTAATATTATCAAACCCTTCGTTTTTCAGTGCGTCCACAATATCGCCCTGAGAGCCAAAGCGTTCCTCTTTAAGCAGAGCTTTAAAAGCTCGGACTAGATTGTCTTGTTTGTCTGTATGGCGCATCGTTCTTCTTACTATCGCTGATTCAATAACTGTCGCACATTTTCCCATAGGTGGGGGAGCTGTGCCAAATTATCGCTCAAAACTGTCTAAAGGGTCACTGTAAAAGTGACAATTATTCGCTTAGATAGCACTTTAAACCTTTGTCATCGAAGAAAAATAGACCCATAATCGCCCGCGGAGTTGTAGCACGCCAATGCGTGGTTGCGCAAAGTCGCAAAGCTGAGGTTAATTGATTGTAATCAACTTGTGATTGCTATAGCTTCTTGGGGTCGGATACTAGATACCCTACCAAAACATTAATAAGAGAATTACTCTCAAGGAGAACTACGATGAAAGTCGCTGTTATTGGTGCCGCTGGCGGCATCGGTCAAGCCCTAGCTCTATTATTGAAAAACCGTCTTCCTGCAGGTTCTGATCTTGCTCTGTACGATATTGCTCCGGTAACTCCGGGCGTTGCAGCGGACCTGAGCCACATCCCAACTCCTGTTTCTATTAAAGGTTACGCAGGCGAAGATCCAACTCCGGCACTGGATGGTGCAGATGTTGTTCTGATCTCTGCAGGTGTGGCTCGTAAACCAGGTATGGATCGTGCGGATCTTTTCAATGTCAATGCGGGTATTGTCAAAGCACTGGCTGAGCGCATCGCGGTAGTTTGTCCTAATGCATGTATTGGTATCATCACTAACCCTGTTAACACGACTGTGCCAATCGCGGCAGAAGTGCTGAAAAAAGCAGGCGTATACGACAAGCGCAAACTGTTCGGCGTGACGACTCTGGACGTGATCCGTTCTGAGACATTCGTTGCTGAGCTGAAAGACAAAGATCCAGGTCAGGTTCGTGTTCCGGTTATCGGTGGTCACTCAGGTGTGACTATCCTGCCTCTGCTGTCTCAGGTTGAAGGTGTTGAGTTCACGGCAGAAGAAGTAGAAGCGCTGACTAAGCGTATCCAAAACGCAGGTACTGAAGTGGTTGAAGCTAAGGCGGGTGGCGGTTCTGCAACTCTGTCTATGGGCCAGGCTGCATGCCGTTTCGGTCTGTCTCTGGTGAAAGCACTGCAAGGCGAGAGCGTGGTTGAATACGCTTACGTTGAAGGTGCAGGCGAGCACGCGCCATTCTTCGCACAACCAGTGAAACTGGGCAAAGACGGTGTTGAAGAAGTACTGAGCTACGGTGAGCTGAGCGCATACGAGCAAGCTGCACTGGAAGGTATGCTGGACACGCTGAATGGTGATATCCAGATCGGTATCGACTTCGTGAAATAATCACGTCGTATCCGAAGATTCAAGGGAGCCGCTTATCGCAGGATAAGCGGCTTTTTTACGTCTATGGTTGGGTGATTAGCAATAGAGCACACTCGTTAAGTTGCTGAATTAATAGTCATTAAGTTTATGTTGTTGCGTATTTTTGTTTAAACATGCTGTTTAAATTGTATTATCTGGAGTTTTTTACCAACTAAAGAGAATTTTGCGTGCAGAAGTGTAAGACTTTTTGATCATTGGCAATGAATGTGTCGTTAATGACACTTTCTCGGTGACATGGATCACGCCATGTCTGCAGACTTGTTCAATTTGTCATTAAAATAGCGCTCTTCTCGAATGCAGAATCGGAAATCACCATGGATAACAAACTGGGTTTAGGCTCTTTAACCGCGTTGGTCATTGGTTCAATGATTGGCGCTGGTGTCTTTAGTCTGCCGCAAAACATGGCCGCAGTCGCAAGCCCTCTGGCTGTCATGATCGGCTGGACCATTACCGGGGTGGGCATGATCTTTCTTGCACTCTCATTTCAGCAACTGGCTATGCACAAGCCACACATCAACAGCGGTGTGTTCGGTTATGCACGCGAAGGTTTTGGCGATTTCACCGGATTCTGCTCCGCCTGGGGTTACTGGTTCAGCGCCATGGTGGCGAATGTCTCGTATCTGGTTATTGTCTTCAGCACGCTCGGCATGTTGTTTGATACACCGGAGCGTACCCTATTTGGCAGCGGAAATACCTTGCTGTCGGTCGGCGGGGCATCAGTGCTGCTGTGGGCTGTCCATCTACTGGTTCTGCGCGGTGTTAAAACGGCTGCCCTGATAAATGTCGTTACCACCTGCGCGAAGATGGTGCCATTGCTGCTGTTTATCGTCTGCGCCGCATTGGCGTTTAAATGGCAGACATTCACGGTCGATTTCTCGGGGCTCCATTTTGGCGCGGATCATGATCTCTGGGCGCAGATCAAAGCAACCATGTTGATCACTGTGTGGGTATTCATCGGTGTCGAAGGGGCGGTCGTCGTTTCCAACCGTGCGCGTCATCGTAAAGATATCGGTCGGGCAACCATCCTTGGCCTGCTGACCGCGCTGTCCATTTACGTATTTGTGACGTTGCTTTCAATGGGGGTGATTCGTCCGGTTGAACTGGCGCACTACCAGAACCCGTCAATGGCAAAAGTACTTACAGAGATACTCGGCCCGTGGGGCCAATACATCATTGCGGGGGGGCTGCTCATTTCAGTGTGTGGTGCGTTCCTGAGCTGGACGGTATTGGCGTCAGAAGCACCTTATCTTGGCGCCAAGGACAAGATGTTTCCGTCACGTTACGCCAAGCCGAATGCGGCTGGCAGCCCATATCAAGCTCTGACGCTGACCAACATCTGTATTCAGATTTCACTGATCCTAGTGATGTTTGCCGGTAGTACTTACGACACGCTGCTGGTATTGGCGTCTGAAATGATCCTGGTGCCGTATTTTCTGGTGGGCGCTTATACCCTGAAACTGGCGCTGGAGCGCAAGGACAGAGGCCGCATGCTGGCGATTGGTGTCGGGGCAAGTCTGTATGGTATTTGGCTGTTATACGCATCCGGGCTCAATTACTTGATGCTGTCAGCGCTGCTATATCTGCCGGGGATGCTGTTTTACGTCAAAGCAAAGAAAGAGCAAGGCAGAAGCCCGTTTATGGGAAAAGAGCGCTTGGGCGCTTATTCTCTCACGGCCGTCGCGGTGGTGGCATGCGGTATGCTATGGCAGGGATGGCTGTAAGTCGCTTGAATGGCTAATAAAAAGCCTCGCAATGGCGAGGCTTTTTTTGCTCAAAGCAAAGTGCAGGAGATTATTTACTGCGATTGACAGCCATGTGCGCCAGTGCCACCAGAGCCTCTTTGTATTCACTCTCGGGCAGAATCGCCAGCTCTGTGATCGCTTTATCCGCTTCTTCGTTAGCTTTGGCAATGGTGTATTCCAGCGACCCCGTTTCTTGCATCGCCGCTAAAATTTCTTCCAAGCGTTCCATGCCGTTCGCTTTCTCAATCGCTTCGCGAATCATCGCTGCTTGCTGAGGGTTACCGTGGCGCATTGCGTACAGAAGCGGCAGAGTTGGTTTACCTTCAGCGAGATCATCGCCGACGTTTTTACCCATCTCTTTACCATCGGAGGTGTAGTCCATGACATCATCAATCAGCTGGAATGCGGTGCCCAAATATTTACCGTAGTTTTGCAACGCGGTTTCAATCTCGGGTGATGCATCGGCTAAGATGGCTCCAATTTGAGTGGCTGCTTCAAACAGACGGGCAGTTTTGGAGTAGATGACCTGCATGTAGCTTGCTTCAGTGGTGTCCGGATCGTTGCAGTTCATTAATTGCTGCACTTCACCTTCAGCAATGACGTTCACGGCTTCACTCATTAGTTGCAGGATCTTCATGGATCCCAGTTCAACCATCATCTGAAACGAGCGAGTGTAAATGTAATCGCCGACCAACACGCTGGCGGCATTGCCAAATGCAGCGTTTGCGGTGGCTTTACCACGGCGCATGTCCGATTCATCGACCACATCGTCGTGAAGCAGCGTGGCGGTGTGGGTAAACTCGATAAATGCGGCTGCGAGTGTATGACCTTCGCCTCGATAACCCAATGCTTTTGCTGATAACACAGCCAGTAGCGGGCGTAGACGTTTACCACCACCACTGACAATGTAGAAGCCAAGTTGGTTGATGAGAGAAACGTCAGAGTTGAGTTGGGCTTGAATAGTTTCATTCACTTTTGCCATGTCATTGGCAGTAAGCGTTTGGATAGCTTTAAAATCCATCGTAAATCCGGCTGAAGTTAGAGCGTGTAAGGCATTTTGTTCTTCGATAATCAGTGAATAATACACTAAAAAATATTGATTAATACATGGCTTAAAGGCATGATTGCGGCACTTTTGATTGGCGATTAGCTTTTCGCCAATTTTTTTCAAATATGGCTTGTCATAGGGACGCCATTCACGTAGAATCTGCGCCCTATTGATGATTAGTTTAGCGCACACCCTTATTGCTCAAAATATAAGCATTGGCTGTGCGGAAAGAGCGGAGTAAAATATGTACGCTGTTTTCCAATCTGGTGGTAAACAACACCGTGTAAGCGAAGGTCAAACTCTTCGTTTAGAGAAATTAGACGTTGAAACTGGCGCAACTGTAGAATTTGATAAAGTTCTGCTGGTTGCTAACGGTGAAGAAGTGAAAGTTGGCGCTCCTCTTGTAGAGGGCGGCAAAGTGACTGCAGAAGTTGTACAACACGGTCGTGGCGATAAAATTAAAATCGTTAAGTTCCGTCGTCGTAAGCACTCTCGCAAGCAACAAGGTCACCGTCAGTGGTTCACAGAAGTGAAAATCACTGGTATCAACGCTTAAGTTATTAGGAGAGTTTAACAATGGCACACAAAAAAGCTGGTGGTTCTACTCGTAACGGCCGCGATTCTGAAAGTAAACGTCTAGGTGTTAAACGTTTCGGCGGTGAATCTGTTCTTGCAGGTAACATCATCGTTCGTCAACGTGGCACTAAGTTCCACGCTGGTACTAACGTAGGTATCGGTAAAGACCACACTCTATTCGCTCTATCTGACGGTAAAGTGAAGTTCGAAGTGAAAGGTCCTAAAAACCGTAAATTCGTTAGCATCGAAGCTGAATAAGTTTAGTTTCTCGATGAATTTAAAAGCCCTGCCGTTAGGTGGGGTTTTTTATTTATCTGGACGTGAGAAGAGCCAATAACAAGAGGCCCTGCGCTGCAGAGCGGCTTGTTATCTGTTCCCAAGCAGAAGGTCTGGACCGTTCATTGCGGTGGCACTTCTGCTAAAATTTATATCATTGGTAAGTGATGATATTGCAACGCAAGTAATGCGGAGTAAGTAATGAAATTCGTTGATGAAGCGGTAATTAAAGTCGAAGCGGGCGATGGCGGTAACGGTGTTGTTAGCTTTTGGCGTGAAAAATTCGTAACGAAAGGTGGCCCTGACGGCGGCGACGGCGGCGATGGTGGTGATGTCTACATCCAAGCTGATGAGAACTTAAATACCCTTGTTGACTATCGTTTCCAGCGTTTTTACGCAGCAGAACGTGGTCAGAACGGTGGCGGTGGTAACTGTACTGGTAAGCGCGGTAAAGATATTACTCTGAAAGTGCCTGTAGGTACTCGCGCAGTGGATATTCACACCAATGAAATAGTGGGTGAAGTCGCTGAACACGGCAAGAAAGTGATGGTTGCAAAAGGCGGCTGGCACGGTCTGGGTAACACCCGTTTTAAATCGTCTGTAAACCGCGCTCCACGTCAAAAGACGATGGGTACGAAAGGTGAAGTTCGTGAACTTCGTCTTGAGCTTCTGCTGCTTGCTGACGTAGGTATGTTGGGTTTACCAAATGCAGGTAAATCAACCTTTATCCGCTCTGTATCAGCAGCGAAACCAAAGGTAGCGGATTATCCGTTTACGACCTTGATCCCAAGCTTGGGTGTGGTGAGTGTTGTACCTGAGAAAAGCTTTGTCGTTGCTGACATCCCAGGACTTATCGAAGGTGCCGCTGAAGGCGCAGGTCTGGGTATTCGCTTCTTGAAACACCTTGAGCGTTGTCGCGTGCTATTGCACATGATTGATATTCTGCCGATTGACGGCAGTGAACCGGCACAAAACGCTCTGACCATTATGGATGAGCTGGAGCAGTACAGTGAGAAGCTCGCGAAAAAACCGGTTTGGTTGGTGTTTAACAAAGCGGATCTGATGCTTGAAGAAGAGGCGGATGAGAAGATCCAAGAGATCTTAGAAGCGCTGGCGTGGGAAGGTCCACACTTCAAGATCTCAGCGGTCAACAAGCAAGGCACTGCTGAACTGTGTCGTGAACTGGCTGACTTCATGGAAACTCTACCTCGTGCAGAAGAAGAGTTAAGCGAAGAGCAAAAAGTGGAGTTTATGTGGGACGATTACCACAAAGACGCCATGGCTGGCCGCAATGTTATCACTGAAGAAGATGATGACGACTGGGATGACTGGGACGATGAAGAAGATGACGGCCACGTTATCTACGTCCGCGAATAGTTCATTTCTGATGAAATAATCAAGAGCCGCATAGTATTTGCGGCTTTTTTGTGTCTAAATCATGTTTCGTTGCGTTATTTTCATGCAGACTATTGGCTTGTGCCGTTTATTGGGCACACATTTTTATTGAGTCATTTTTTGTGGTAAGTCGGACGTTAGGAAAGGAATCATGGCATCCAAACAGAGAGCGGTTTCTCGTTTGATTGCTCAGGCCGGGCAAATGCTGCTGGCCCACGGAGCAGAAAGTACTTTAGTTGGTGACATCATGCGTCGCATCGGGCTGGCGAGCGGCATGAGCGAAGTCGAAGTGTCATTGTCAGCCAGTTCACTGGTCGTGACCACGGTCTATCAGGAACACTGCATCACGACCACTCGGCGCTGTCCGGATCGTGGTATCAACATGCGCGTGGTTACTCAGATCCAGCGTATCTGCATCATGATGGAGAAGGGCATTCTCGATCATTCACTGGCACAAAAAAAACTCAACGCGATCAGCCCTGAACGCTATAACCGTTGGTTGGTCGTGTTGATGATAGGACTGTCCTGCGCTGCTTTCAGTCGTCTGGCTGGCGGTGACTGGACCGTATTCGCGATTACTTTTGTTGCCTCTTCTGTCGGGATGATTGTGCGTCAGGAAATCGGCCACCGTCATTTCAACCCTCTGCTTAACTTTGCCGCAACCGCTTTTGTCACCTCGGTGATTTCCGCCCAAGCGGTGATTTATCATCTCGGCAATAAACCCACGATTGTGATGGCTTCATCGGTATTGATGCTGGTGCCCGGTTTTCCGTTGATAAACTCGGTGGCAGACATGCTCAAAGGTTACATCAATATGGGCATTGCCCGCTTTGTCATGGCGAGTTTACTCACATTAGCCACTTGTCTGGGAATTATCGCGGCGATGAGTGTGACCGGAATATGGGGATGGTAACATGTTGAGCTGGCAACTTTTGTTCGGACTGATTAACGATATGTTCTTTGCCGCCATTCCGGCGGTGGGGTTTGCGTTGGTGTTTAATGTGCCAGCTCCGGCACTGAAATACTGCGCGTTGGGCGGTGCCATTGGTCACGGCTCGCGCTACCTGATGATGCACTTTGGTGTTCCGATTGAGTGGGCTACCTTCTTTGCTGCCACCATTGTTGGCATGATCGGGGTGCAGTGGTCGCATAAATTCCTCGCTCACCCTAAAGTGTTTACGGTGGCCGCGCTCATCCCAATGGTGCCCGGCGTGTTCGCTTATAAAGCGATGATTGCGATGGTTGAGATCAACCATCTTGGCTTTACACCTGAGCTACTGGAAACCTTACTGGAAAACTTCCTCAAAGCGATGTTTATCATTGCGGGCTTGGCGGTTGGCCTTGCGGTTCCGGGGCTGCTATTCTATCGCCGTAAACCGATTGTATAGATCCCACCGACCTGGTGGCACGAGCTTAGGAAGAAATTGATGATCATCAGCATGATTGCCGCGATGGCAAGCGACCGAATTATCGGCAAGGATAATCAGATGCCGTGGCATCTTCCGGCAGACTTTGTCTGGTTTAAACGTTGTACGATGGGAAAACCTGTGGTGATGGGGCGTAAAACGTATCAATCTATAGGCCGTCCATTGCCGGGTCGTCAGAACATTGTGATTAGCCGGGATCCGAATCTGGTCATTGAGGGTGTCGATGTAGTGAACTCTATTGATGCTGCGCTGGACAAAGCGGGAGCGGCACAAGAAGTGATGATCATTGGTGGAGGAAGCATCTACGCAGAATGTCTGCCGCGCGCGGATAAGCTGTATGTAACGCTGATTGATGCTCATCTTGACGGTGATACTCAGTTCCCGGATTGGGGGACTGGATGGTTGGAAACTCATCGCGAACAATATCACTCGGATGAGAAAAACCAATACGACATGGATTTTGTGATTCTGGAACGTGAGTCAGTGCGCGAATGAAAAAGCCCGGAGAGACCGGGCTTTTTGCTGTTTAATCGTCGTAGCGTAGTGCGGGTTGTTCAAAGTACGTTTTGTCTTCCCAGCGCAGCAGGGTCAATGTGCCGCCCCATACACAGCCTGTATCCAGGCCGATGATGTCACTACTGCGATAGCCTTCCAAAGCTGCCCAGTGACCAAACACCACGGTTTTATCAAGTGCAATACGGTTTTGCAGTGCAAACCAAGGCACCAAGCTGCCATCGGTGACCTCATTCGGGGGCAGTTTGCATTTCATGTCCAACCGCCCGTCAGCAAAACAAAAACGCATCCGCGTGTAGCTGTTAATAATGTAGCGGTAGCGTTCGATACCACTGAATTCGTCATTCCAGTGATCCGGTTGATTGCTATACATATTCTCAATTAGCCAGCCCCAACGCTCACTCTGTAGCAGGGTTTCAATTTCTCTGGCTGTCGAGCGGGCAGTGGGTAAATCCCACAGTGGAGAGATACCAGCGTGGGCCAAGACAAATTCATCGTGCTCTTGCAGCAGTGACTGTTGGCGAATCCATTCCAATAGCGCAGGGCCATCCTCTGCCTCTAATATCGGCAGAGTTTTATCTTTCTTTTTGATCGGATGAATGCCACGAGCGACGGCCAGAAGATGCAGATCATGGTTACCGAGCACGACTTTAGCTGATGTGCCCAACTGGCGGATAAAACGCAGGGTTTCGAGCGATTTTGGCCCGCGGGCAACCAGATCGCCGGCAACCCATAGAGTATCTTGCTCGGGATTAAACGCTACCCGATTAAGCAACAGCTGCAATTCGTCGAAGCAGCCCTGAATGTCACCAACAATGTAATTCGACAATGCAGACTCCGTTAATTCAGTACATTGGGAACTGCAAGGCGGAACGGCTCGATATCGGCAATAAATTCCTCACCTGCCTGATTATGCATGATGTAGTGGCCTTGCATGACGCCAACCGGGGTTTCCAGCGCGGTACCGCTGCTGTAGGTGTATTCGTCATTGGCCGGAATCACGGGTTGTTCTCCGACCACGCCATCGCCTTCCACAGTCATCTGTTTGCCGTTGGAATCAGTGATGAGCCAGCGGCGGCTGATCAGTTGCACGTTTTCATTGCTGAGGTTTTTAATCGTGATCAGATAGGCAAACACATAGCGCTGGAATTCTGGGTTGGATTGCTCAGGGATGTATTTGGTGTGAACCTGGATCTTGATACAAGGATTGGAAATATCCATGAAAACTCCTTATCCGGATATCGAGGCGTGAAAATAGACAAAGGATGACACTCGGTCATCCTTTGTATTTATGCCTGTTGCACGTGGTTGGCGTCAAGCCAGTTGGCCATGGCCACGAACTGCTGCAGGGTCAGGTTTTCAGGGCGCATGCCAGCATTGACACCGAGCTCCTCCAACACCTCAAGCTCAAGTAAGCCTTTGTAGCAGTTGCGTACCGTTTTGCGACGCTGGTTAAAGCCTTCACGCACTACACGATCCAGCCATTTCAGGCTGGTGGTTGGGTGTGGCAACACTTCATAAGGCACCAGACGTACCACGGCAGAATCTACTTTTGGCGGCGGAACGAACGCTGTTGGTGGCACTTCCAGTACAGGCACCACTTTACAGTAATACTGCGCCATCACGGTCAGACGTCCGTACGCTTTGCTGCCTGGGCCTGCTGCCAGACGATTGACCACCTCTTTTTGCAGCATGAAATGCATGTCCTGAATATCTTTATGAAATTCGAACAGGTGGAACATCAGCGGTGTAGAGATGTTGTATGGCAGGTTGCCGAAGATGCGTAGTTTGTTGTTTGGCTTCACCAGCTGGGTGAAATCAAAACGCATCGCATCGCCTTCATGAATGGTCAGTTTATCGGCCAGTTCAGGGTGATTACGCAGACGCTCAGCCAGATCTCGGTCCAGCTCAATCACGGTAAACTTATCGACTTCGCGGCCAACAGGTTCGGTGATCGCGCCCAGACCAGGACCGATCTCAACCAGGTTTTGACCCGGTTTAGGGTTAATCGCTGATACGATTCCATCAATGATGTAAGGATCGTTCAGGAAGTTCTGACCAAAACGTTTACGCGCTTTGTGTCCTAAGTGGACATCGTTTCTCATAGTGTTCTCGACATTCTAGATCATCGACAAGAGGATGATTTCTTATCAACTAATTCAATAGCTTGAGCGAGTGCTGTTCTAAAACTTCCCACATCGGCCTGACCAGTACCCGCTAAATCGAGCGCGGTGCCGTGGTCGACGGATGTTCGAATAAAAGGCAGACCCAACGTGATATTCACGGAGCGGCCAAAGCCTTTATATTTCAGGACGGGAAGAACCTGATCGTGGTACATGCCCAGAACAGCATCGGCTTGCTGCAAATATTTGTCATTGAAGATGGTGTCGGCCGGTAACGGGCCAATCAGTTGCATGCCATCTTGCTGACGTAATTTTTCCAGGGTAGGGGTGATGGTGTCGATTTCTTCGTGACCCAAAACACCGTCTTCCCCGGCATGTGGATTGAGGCCGCATACATAAATGGTAGGCGTTTCAATCGCAAATTTCTCGACCAAATCCTTGTGGAGAATGTGAATGATCTTTTCCAGGCGTTCGCTGGTGACCGCTTTA
This sequence comes from Vibrio fluvialis, assembly GCF_900460245.1. Lineage (NCBI taxonomy): Bacteria > Pseudomonadati > Pseudomonadota > Gammaproteobacteria > Vibrionales > Vibrionaceae > Vibrio > Vibrio fluvialis. Next base: position 2,622,923 of record NZ_UHIP01000001.1, on the reverse strand, counting down.
GACACATAAGCCAATGGAATATGTGTTGTCACCAGTGCCACACGCAGTCCTTCGGTTGCCAGCATCATCACCACCAACGGGGTGTTGGATTGCTCGGCAAAGAACTCAGTATGACCACTGAATGCGACGCCTGCCCGGTTGATCACTCCCTTGTGAACGGGACCGGTGACAATAGCATCAAATTCATCATTCATACAGCCCGCAGCGGCTCTTTCTAGTGTTTTTAACACATAATGGCCGTTACTTTCGTCCAATTGTCCGGCAACAACCTGGGTGGTCACTGGAACATGATCGACGACCAGAGTGCCTGCCTGCTGTGGTTTGGGCTCGGCACTGGCATCGTAGTCTAATAGCGTAACCTGAATACCTAATGTTTCTGCACGCTGTGCCAACATTTGTTTGTCGGCACAAACCACCAGTTGGTGCGTCCAGTCTTCGGTGGACAGGGCCAGCACCAAATCCGGGCCAATGCCGGCAGGCTCGCCGGCAGTGACCACAATTCGTTTAATTGCCATCTTCATCATCCTTCAGGATTTCGACGAATGCACCTGCACGCAGTTCTTGCAACCAGGCACTGGCTTCTTCATTGAACTTGCGATTGAACAGAATTCGGTACGCCTTGTTTTTCAGCGCTGAGTCGGTGCGGTCAACTTCACGGCGGTCTAACACTTCAACGATGTGCCAACCATGCACGGTTTTAAATGGCTGGCTGATCTGGCCAACGGGCAGCGTCTCAACCTGATGTTTAAATTCCGGCACGTACAGATCCGGCGTCTGATAACCTAGTTCGCCGTTCTGGGCCGCTGAGCCAGGGTCTTGACTGTATTGCTGCGCCAGTTCGCCAAAGGTCGCTTCACCCGCTTTAATGCGGCGAATAAACTCGTTGAGCTGCTTCTGCGCGCCTTCATCGCTGAGAATGATGGTTGGCTTGATCAGAATATGACGGGCGTTTACTTCGGTGACTGCAACGGTTTCCAGACCTTTCACGTCATCAATTTTCAAAATGTGGAAACCTACACCGCTGCGGAATGGACCGATAATGGTACCTTTATTCTGCATTTTGATTTGATCAGCAAAAATGGTTGGCATCTCTTCTTTACGCATCCAGCCCCAGTCACCGCCTTCCAGCGCTTTTGGTCCTTTTGAGTAGGTGATGGCCATTTTGCTGAAGTCCGCGCCGTTGTTCAGTTCATCCACCAGTTTTTTCGCTTGGGCTTCCACTTCAGATTTATCCTGACCGTCGTTAAAACGAAGTTGAATGTGGCTGATTTTGTACTGCACTGTTGCGTTGGTCTCTTTGGCCAGGAGATCGGCCAGTGTATCGACTTCTGCTGGCAGAATATTGATACGGCGGCGAACCAGAGCGTTGCGGGCTTCGCTGGTTGCCATCTCTTTACGCACTTGTTCGCGGAATTCTGGGTATGTCAGTCCCTCTTCAGCCACTGAAGCTCGCAGTTGTTCCGGCGTTTGTTTATTGTCACGTGCAATATCATTAATGGCCTGATTGAGGCGATCGTCATCGATACGAACACCGATACGCTCAGCTTCTTGCTCTTGTAGCGTATCAATAATCAGTTTCTCAACGACCTGACCGCGCAGCACGCCCTCGTCCGGGAGCTCACGTCCATTCTTTTTGGCGTTGGCTTTGACGGTCAGGAGCGCGGCATCAATATCACTTTGTAAAATAACGCCGCTGTTCACGATGACCGCGACACGATCCATTTCAACCGGCTGTGCGTGCAGGGAACCGATGCTCAGCAGTCCGATTAGCGTTAGTAGAGTGTGTTTCCACAATTTCATTAGAAGTCCTATCAAAATCAACGGCCTGACTCTTCAGGCCGGATGGTCGTAATTAAGAAACTCAGTTATTCAGGAAGAATGGTCGGCCGTAACCCAGAGAGTTACTTGAACTGCTCAGCAGATCAGAACCCGCACCTACGCTGGTGCCGAAGCCGATGATGCCAAAGTTAACACTGAAGTTATTTTCGTAAATCGGATCTTCAAAGCTACTGTAGCCGCCGCTAAGAGTTTTATCCCAGTTTTTCAACTGATTACTGTAACTAAAGCCCATATACCAACAGTCAGAGGTATAACGAAGCCCCGCCAACCATTCAATCGCCTGATCGGTGGTTAAATCATAGAAGTACTGACCGCTAAACTGCCATTTGGCCGACAACTGGTAACTGGTCAGCAGGCCTGCCTGAGAAATACCATCTTCCGTCAGATTAGAAACATCAAAGTTAACCGTGTCCTCGATGTACTCTTTTGGAACGTAGCGGTAGTTCGCTTGTACAAAGCCGCCATCAAACCGGTATTCGAGCGTGCTGTTGGCCAGTTGGACGGCGCTGGTATCGATATCATACTGAATACCACCGTGATAGAAGAGGAAGTCATCGTAGTTGAAATCCATTTCTACCGCCCAGGCTGAATAGCTGGACTGGCTGTCATCATCAGAGCTGGAACTGGTCGCTTTGAAGTTCTTATCGATATAGAAAATCTGACCAAAGGCGATATTCAGGCGCTCTTTATACTGATCGTCGAAAAAGCGAGTGGATGCGCCGTAGCTGATTTGGTTTGCCGGAGCAATATAGTCCACACTGCTGTACTTACGGCTGCGGAACAAGCCGTAGTAATCGGTTTGCAGCAAGGTGGTGTCATAGCGGGCGATATTGCTCTGATCTTCTTTTGGCACGTACAGATATTGAATCTGTGGCTCCAGTGTCTGTGTGTAGTTATCAAACAGAACTGTATCACGCTCCAAAACAATACCAGCGTGAGAGCGGAACTCAGGAATGACACGGGTGACACTCTCTTCGAGGTCCTGATAGTCCTCGTCGGTCAGGTCAACGCCGTTGAGATCCTGTTGGTAGTAGGTGCCGAGTACGCGTGCTTCGGTTGTCCACGTGCCCCACGTGGTCGCCAGCGGAATTTTCATACCCGGCTCAACATGCAAACGTGTCGCTGATGGTTTGCCTGAGGAGTCAGTTTCAAAGCGTGACAGTTGGGATTTCAAATCGAGATCCAGATAGCGCATCACTTCCGGCGCGTAGTAGTTGAATGACAGTTGTGGCATCAAACGATACGGCTGACTGGTGCTGGTGGAATCAGATACCAGCAACTGGAACTGACGTACCAGAATGGACGTGTCCCAGTTGGCGCTGCGGTATGACACTTCACCTTCCTGAATCAGTTGACCGTCTTCGCGATTACCAATGGAGGAACTCAGGTCCGAGAAATAGTTAATGTCACTGACTTTCGAATAATCAACATCCAGCTTCCACGCCTGTTGGTAGATACCACTGTGTTCGTACTGAACCCCCCAACGCTTACCTTCTTCAGGGTTCAATGCGTCATCAGGCAGATATTCAGACTCAATACGACCTGAACCAAAGTCATTCAGATAACGGAATACGGAGTTCAGTTGAGTACCACGTTTGTCCATGTAGTGTAGCGTGGTTTCCAGATCGTAATTCGGTGCCAAGTTCCAGTAGAATGGCACTTCAACTTCAAAACCATCACGTGAGCCGTAAGAGAGAGTTGGGTAAAGAAAGCCTGTTTTGCGAGTGTTACCTATGGGTACCGTTAAGTACGGAACATAAAAAATAGGAACGTCTAAGATTTCAAGTCGCGGGTTGTAGAATGTGGCCTGTTCTTCGTCCTGGTTAATGTCAATGCTGGATGCTTTAAGGCGCCAGGAGCTGTCACCTTCAGGACAAGAGGTAATCGAACCATCTTCGATTTCGTACATTGCCTTGCCCGTTTTAGAAACGTAGGCTGCTTCACCACGTCCAGGCTCACACAAGAATTTATACTTGGTGTTCTCCAGTGTCATCTGGTCGGTAGTGAGGTTATTGGTGGCTTTATCGGAAGTGGTTTTAACCTGACCGTCACTGAAGTTTACGTTACCTTCTGCGACGACCACGTTATCTTTCTGGTGCAAAGTGACGTTGTCTGCCCGAATATGTTTTTTCCCCTGAACCACTACCACGTTGCCGGAATAGGTCGCGCGGTCGCCATTAATTGCTTCTAGCTTATCCGCTTCGACATTGATAGGCTGTTCATTCGGGTTCGTTGGGTCGGGCTGATTCACTAAACATTGATCGATAGTGGGCAGTTCCTGCACACTGTCATCCACCGTAGCGTCTGCTTGAGTCTGAGGCGCGAAGAGCGCGGCGCTAATCGAAGCGGCTAAAAACGTGCGGGAGAAACGTGACATCGAATTGTACTATCCTGTTGAAATTGTTTGAGTCCGATATTGGGAGATTTTTATCAAATAAAAAGCGTTCCCTATCATAAAGGAATTTACCTCTCCCGGCACTATCAGACCACCGCACACCTAAAAAATTCATAGATTGAGAGCACATAATGCATATTTTTGGCAAAATTCTTGGCGCTTTCTTCGGCTTCCTGTTTGGGGGCCCGTTTGGCGCAATCTTTGGCCTGTTTCTTGGGCATCAGTTCGATAAAGCTCGTCGTTTTAACCAGGCTGGATTCAGCACTGGCGGGTTTGGCAATGGTCCTAGCCAGGCTGAGCGTCAGGAAGAATTCTTCAAAGCAGCCTTTGCGGTCATGGGCCATGTCGCGAAAGCGAAAGGGCAGGTCACTAAAGAAGAAATTCAGCTTGCCAGCGTAATGATGGATCGCATGAATCTGCATGGTGATCAGCGTCTTGCTGCACAAGATGCCTTTCGCCAAGGTAAAGAGGCTGATTTTCCGTTGGAACAAGTGTTGGAGAAAGTCCGCATTTCAACTGGCGGTCGCTTTGACCTGTTGCAGTTCTTTCTGGAGCTGCAAATCTCCGCAGCGTTTGCCGATGGCGATATTCATCCTAGTGAGCGCAATGTACTGCACAAAATCGCACGTGGTCTGGGGTTCTCTGCTGACCAGCTGGAGCGCCGCCTGCGCATGCAGGAAGCCGCGTTTCGTTTTCAACAAGGTGGCGGATTTGGTGGTCAACAGGGACAACAAGGCTATGCTGGCGGTGGTCAGTGGCAACAGGCTTCGAGCAAAGATCGTCTCGCAGATGCTTATTCCGTGCTAGGTGTGGGTGAAGACGCCGACGCCAAAGAGATTAAGCGTGCGTACCGTAAACTGATGAACGAACACCATCCGGATAAATTGATGGCCAAAGGCCTACCTCCAGAAATGATGAATGTCGCTAAAGAGAAATCACAAGAGATTCAACATGCTTATGACCTGATCAAAAAGGAAAAGGGCATCAAGTAAGTTTCTATGCGGTGATAAGGCGGGCTCAGGCTCGCCTTTTTTCTGGCTGTTTAAATAGAGTGGCGTGGATTCAATCGTGTGTAACAGGGTGCGGATTTAGGACCGACAGATAAAAGAAAAGCTCAGTCTTTCGACTGAGCTTTCTAATGTGGCTCCCCCTGCAAGACTTGAACTTGCGACATACGGATTAACAGTCCGCCGTTCTACCGACTGAACTAAGGGGGAATAATTTTTTGTAATGGTGCCGACTACCGGAATCGAACTGGTGACCTACTGATTACAAGTCAGTTGCTCTACCTACTGAGCTAAGTCGGCCTTTCAACAAGCTTAATCATAAGCTCACTGATAAAATTGGCTCCCCCTGCAAGACTTGAACTTGCGACATACGGATTAACAGTCCGCCGTTCTACCGACTGAACTAAGGGGGAATTGTTTTTTAGATAAATGGTGCCGACTACCGGAATCGAACTGGTGACCTACTGATTACAAGTCAGTTGCTCTACCTACTGAGCTAAGTCGGCACACTTAATCTTGTTGCATGCTCGTGCGTTACACCAACATCTAAAATATGGTGCCTCGAGGCGGAATCGAACCACCGACACGGGGATTTTCAATCCCCTGCTCTACCGACTGAGCTATCGAGGCAACGGGGTGTATTAAACGAGTTTTCGTTGTGGGCGTCAACAGCAAAATGCAAAAAAAATATCGTTTGTTGCTTTTCTATACTTAGTGGCCTGTTTTTATCCATTTTTGTTAGAAAATATCGTGTAAACAGGCGACAAAAAGGTTTGAAACCCGCGTTGATAGTAAGTCACGCCCCAAATAACACCGCATAAAGCACGTGAAAAAACGGGCTTTATGCGAAGTGGCAGGGTAGGGTTAGGACTTCACTGAGAACTTCGTCACCCATTTCTCGAGATCATGACTCAGATCGCTCAGGGTGCGAGTGCTGTTATGGCTGTCAGACACCACCGTGCTTAACTGCGCGCCGCTCTCTTCGATCATGTTGATACGTAGCGAGATATCATCGCTAACTTGAGTCTGCTCCGCCGCTGCCGTGGCAATTTGATGACTCATGGCAGAAATACTTTCCAGAGCTGACACAATCACCGACAGCGCTTCAGAGGCACTTTGTGATTCCGCTACCGTACTCTGACTGGTTTGCGCGCAGACACTCATGGTGGTGATCGCGTTACGTGAACCCGCCTGAAGGTTTTGGATCATCTGCTGAATTTCTTTGGTACTGGTTTGCGTGCGACCCGCCAGATTACGTACTTCGTCGGCAACCACCGCAAAACCACGGCCTTGTTCGCCAGCTCGCGCTGCTTCAATGGCGGCATTCAGCGCCAGCAGATTTGTTTGTTCGGCGATGTCGCCAATCACATCCAGAACTTTGACGATGTTATTCACATCGTTATCAAGCGCTGCCACCGCTTGGCTGGCGGTATCGAGTTCATTGGCCAGCCCTTGAATATTGGTGGCCGTGTTGGTAATTAATTGCTGCGTATGCTGGCTCTGCTTATCCGCTTCGTCAGTATTTCGCGCCGTATCACGCGCCGAGTTCGCCACTTCAGTTGCGGATGACGCCATTTCTGTCATCGCAGTGGCAATCATTGCCGTCGATTGCTGCTGATTTTCAGTCAGGGTGCTCAGCGAACGGGATCGAGATTCCACCGCAGACAATTCATGACGTAGTGCCTGCATCGATTGATCGAGATTCTGTACCAGTTGTGCCAATGACAGGCTCATCATCTGCACCGCGCCATAAATACTCTCTTTCGGAGCGGAATGGGTAAAGTGTGTCTGGATTTCACCTCGGGCGACAGCCTGAACCGCGTCGCGGACATCATTGGGCTCGCCGCCAAGCAGGGTCAGCATACGGCGAATCGCCACGATCAACGTCGACAAAATGCCTGCTGCAATGCCCAGGCAGAGCAGCAACTGCCACTGAGCGGTAGACCAGAAGCGCGCGTTGGCTTCGTTAAAACCGATACCCGTGCCGACAACCCAGCCCCAGTAAGGAGTCTTTTGAGCGATAGACAGTTTCTCTTCGATCGAACCATCGGCTTGTTTTTGAGTCCAGGTGTATTCAACGATTTGATCACGCTTGTTGCGCAGCACATTCTGGATCAGCTGACCGACACTGTTGCCCTGACCATCTTTGAAATCGTTGAAGCTGGTGCCGTGCAGTTGGGGATCGAGGGGCGTCGCGACGAAATTCATCTTTTCATCCGCCACATACACATACTCATTGTCTTTGTAGATGTTATTACGCATCAGGCGGGTGGCGAGCTGTTTAGCATCACTGTCGCTCAGTTTTCCTTCCTGAGCCATCTTCTCCACTTCAGTCAGAATACTGTATGCGCTCTTAAAATGTTCGGTAACACGGGCTTTGTTGTCCATGTTGCTGGCTACGCGCAGTGTCGAAAGGCCGCTAATGCTAAGCGCCAGAAGGGCTGTCAGGATAATTCCTGATAATAAATAAGCTTGTTTTTTTAGTTTCATGAGCAACCTTTTGGCGTCGGCTAAATGAAGTGACGCGAAGTTAGATGACATTTAAATGACAAAATGCATCTTATTGATTGCTGGTAGCGCTGGATATGAGCAAATGGTGAAACTATGATGTCGATTAAATTTTTGTTGCGAAAAAAGTGTTCGGATTACAAATCTTGTGAGTCATTGATGCAGCGGAATGAGAAAGAATGGCTGGCTAGGGGGTGGGGGAGGAATGTGTTTTTGAATAAGAGAGGAGGGCAGTGATTTTGCGAGGAGCACGGCGATGGACTTAAGGACACCTTTGCAACGCGCAGATAAAAGAAAAGCCCAGTCTTTCGACTGAGCTTTCTAAAAGTGGCTCCCCCTGCAAGACTTGAACTTGCGACATACGGATTAACAGTCCGCCGTTCTACCGACTGAACTAAGGGGGAATTATTTGTGCGTTGTAAAACAACTGCACCAAATAATGGTGCCTCGAGGCGGAATCGAACCACCGACACGGGGATTTTCAATCCCCTGCTCTACCGACTGAGCTATCGAAGCAAAAGAATGGTGCCGACTACCGGAATCGAACTGGTGACCTACTGATTACAAGTCAGTTGCTCTACCTACTGAGCTAAGTCGGCACACTATATTCTTTGCTAAAACTGTTCGTGCTATGCACCAACAATTATCAAATTGTGGTGCCCGGAGGCGGAATCGAACCACCGACACGGGGATTTTCAATCCCCTGCTCTACCGACTGAGCTATCCGGGCAACGGAGCGCTATTAAACGAATTTTCCCTTCTGCCGTCAACCAGTTTTTCTAAAAAAATTCAAAAAACGGTTTGTTTGGCGCTATTTTAAGCAAACTGATTGTTTTTTCTCAACCTGCGTTAAATTCTTTCTTAAATTGGGTCACTTTTTCCAGATAACGGCGTGATTCGGCATTCGGATGTTTTTTGGTTAATGCCCAATAAACTTGGTTCGGTTGCAGCGCATTTAAGTCTCTCATTGCTCGCTGACGGTCACGACTGAACGTATTTAACACGCCGCCCGTCCCGCCGTTGTAGGCCGAAATCATGCTGTATTCGAGCGAAGTGGGGTTTTGTACATCGCGCAGATAGCGATTTTTCAGAATGTAGAAATACGCGGTGCCGGTATCAATGTTGTTTTCCGGGTTAAACAGATATTCCGGTGTCGGCTCTCCGGAACGGTTTTTGACCAGCTTAAAGACATCGCGCCCGGCAGTTTTCGGCACAACCTGCATCAGACCATACGCGTTGGCCCAGCTTACCGCATATGGGTTAAAGCTGCTTTCAGTTTTGATGATCGCATAGATCAAATCCTCCGGAATGCCGTATTTACGCGAAGCACGCTGCACGATATCGGCGTACTGATAGCTGCGAATCTGAATCTGATCTGCCACCATCGGAATTTCGACGTAGTAGGCTTTTTTGAAATCGACCTGCTTCACTTTGAGCTGATTGGCGATCAGATAATCGGCAAAGCGGTTGGCACGCCAGCTCCACTGAATAGGCTGATTTTCCTGATCCACCACCTGACGATAAAGGAACGGCTGGCCTTTGAGTTCGATGTTTTTGGACGAGAACAGATCAACGTGCGCCGGATCGTCGGGCGTTAGCAGGGTAGTGATGATCGCCTCTTTCAAATGGCCTTTAGGATCGGTCGGCGAGACGGTTTCAATGATGATTTTACCGTCGCTGAAGTTGACTTCCGCGCGGCTGAGGTAGTTATCGATGTATTTGACGTAATTGCTTTTGCCAGCAATTTTTACTTCGCGGCTTCCCCAACGTTTTTCGATGTTGCCAGAGAAACTGTTGATCAGTGCATCAAGTGCGGCGGTGTCTTTTTCGAACTGACCAGGCAACTGAGCCAAATTTTTCGCAAAACGGTTGGTCGGCTCATAGTTGACGTCATAAATACTTTCGACGAATTCACGACTGCAACCCACTAGCAGTATGGTGGCAAAGCAATAGACTAACTTTCTCATGCGCTCCCCGGCGATGGTTGGGTGAGGGGTCAGATACAAAAAAGACATCATACCAGAAGGTGATGATGTCTTTCGTAATAACCTTAGCAATAACAGGTGTTCTATTATTGGCTTGGTGGCGTGTAGCCTTCGATATGAACGTCTTTCCCCTCAAACAAGAAGTTCACCATCTCTTGCTCAAGCAGTTTACGGTGCTCAGGATCCATCATGTTGAGCTTCTTCTCGTTGATCAACATGGTTTGCTTGGTTTGCCATTGCGCCCAGGCTTCTTTCGAGATGTTGTCGAAAATACGCTTGCCCAACTCGCCCGGATAGAGTTGAAAATCCAGGCCATCCGCTTCTTTTTGTAATCGAACACAAAATACAGTGCGGCTCATAATGACTTCCTCTTTAATTTTTTTTCGTGTGAATTTCGTACGGAAGACTTTGCAATAGCTGCTTCACCGGAGCAGCTAAGCCGATCTCTTCAGGTTGGCTTAAGTTATACCAAAGACCTTTGTTGGCTTCCATGATGATGTCGGGTTTGCCGGACAATTCCAGCAAAATCGGTGTAATGTCGAGATGATAGTGACTGAATGTATGGCGAAATGCGATCAGTGGTTTCTGCGACAACACCTGTTTTTCGCCAATGCCACGCTTATCGAGCGCATATTCAATCGCCGCATCGCTGTGTTCCGGAAAACAGAACAGGCCGCCCCAGATCCCGCTTTGCGGGCGTTGTTCAAGCCACACATCTTCGCCGTGATGCAGCATCACAAACCAGGTCTCTTTGACCGGTTTTTCGCTTTTAGGCTTTTTGCCCGGATAATCGAGCGGGTTGCCTTGCTTATTGGCTACGCACATCTCTGCGATTGGGCACAGGGTGCATTTGGGCTTAGCTCGGGTACAGATCATCGCGCCCATGTCCATCATCGCTTGGTTGTATTTATCGACATCCGATTGCGGCGTGTTAGCTTCTGCGTGTTGCCATAGCTGATTTTCGACTTTCTTTTGTCCCGGCCAGCCTTCAACTGCAAAGCTGCGCGCCAGAGTACGTTTCACATTCCCATCCAAAATCGCGTGAGGCTGTTTATGCACCGAAGAGAGTACGGCTGCTGCCGTTGAACGGCCAACGCCGGGCAGGGCATTCATCTGCTCAATATCGGTTGGAAACTCTCCCTGATACTGCTCAGCAACGATTTTGGCCGCTTTGTGCAGATTGCGCGCTCGGGCGTAATAACCTAAGCCTGTCCAATAGTGCAGCACTTCATCCTGCTCGGCGCTGGCGAGATCGGTTACGGTAGGGAAACGCTGCATAAATCGTTGGTAGTAAGGGATTACGGTCGCTACCTGAGTCTGTTGCAGCATGATTTCTGACAGCCAGACACTGTATGCGGTTTTGTTCTGCTGCCACGGCAGGTTTTTGCGCCCGTATGCGTCATACCAGGTAAGAATTGCCTTAGCGAAAGGAGTCACAACTTGCTCTATATTGATTGGAATTATGGGGCAAAATTGCACCATAGAATGGCGAGGATGTAAAACATATGATCAAAATCGCCACGCGATTAACATCCTCGTTGAGCAAGGTTCAGAGCGTGGTGAGCGCAGGCAATGAAGTGTGTTTGTTGATGGGATAAGCACTTAGCGCCAACTCACGTTGCTCGGGAGTGGCGTTCGACGACAATAACACTTGCGCCCAAAGCAATTCTTTGGATAATCACAAGCCCTTTGAGTCGAGACTAAAAATTGAACAGGCAATACCAATGACTGAAGTAACCAAAAACGAGTTCACCGAAGACGGCAAAATTGTGCGTAAAATCCGCAGTTTCGTGCGTCGTGAAGGCCGCCTGACGAAAGGTCAGGAAGCAGCGATGAAAGAGTGCTGGCCAACGATGGGAATTGATTATCAGGATGGTCTGCTTGACTGGCAGCAGGTGTTTGGCAACAACAATCCTGTGGTACTGGAAATCGGCTTTGGTATGGGCGCCTCACTGGTTGAAATGGCGAAAAACGCACCCGAGAAAAATTTCTTCGGTATCGAAGTGCACAGCCCGGGCGTGGGTGCTTGTCTGGCGTCTGCCCGTGAAGCAGGTATCACTAACCTGCGCGTAATGTGTCACGATGCAGTGGAAGTGTTTGCCAACATGATTCCAGACAGCAGTCTGGCCACGTTACAACTGTTTTTCCCTGACCCATGGCATAAGAAACGTCACCATAAGCGTCGCATCGTTCAACTTGAGTTTGCTGAAATGGTACGCCAGAAGCTTATGCTGGGTGAAGGCGTATTCCACATGGCGACCGACTGGGAAAACTACGCAGAACACATGATCGAAGTGATGAATCAAGCGCCGGGTTTCAAGAACATTGCGCAAGAGGGTGACTTCGTGCCACGCCCTGAAGAGCGTCCGCTGACTAAGTTTGAACAGCGTGGCCATCGTCTGGGACACGGCGTTTGGGACATCAAATACAAACGCATCAGTTAATACTGGACAAGCCGCGGCCGGGCGGCAGATACTAGCCCGGCACGTAACGTGAACGAAAGCCAACATTGCTGCAATGTTGGCTTTTTTGACTGTATTCCTCAGGAAATCGCCGCGGATATGGCGTGCTCTGCTGGAATAGGGACGATAACAATAAGAAAGTAAAGCCGACACAATGAAACCGACACCAGAATTACTGGCGAGCATATTGGATGAAGTTCGCCCACTGATCGGACAAGGAAAAGTCGCGGATTACATACCGGCACTGGCAGAAGTGCCGAATTATAAACTGGGGATTGCGGTCTACACCAATCAGGGTGAAGTGATCACAGCCGGAGATGCTGAGGAAGGATTTTCCATTCAGTCGATCTCTAAAGCGCTGAGCCTGACGCTCGCCATGGGCTTGTATCAACCGGAAGAACTGTGGAGCCGGGTGGGCAAAGAGCCATCCGGACAAGCGTTCAACTCCTTGATTCAGCTTGAAATGGAGCAGGGCATTCCTCGCAATCCCTTCATCAATGCAGGCGCGATTGTGGTGGCAGATATGCTGCACAGCCGATTATCGGCACCGCGTCAGCGTTTGCTGGAATTTGTGCGCCAACTGTGCGGCGAAGAGCAGATCATCTACGATAAAGTGGTGGCGAACTCGGAAATGCAGCACAGCGACCGCAATGCGGCGATTGCCTATCTGATGCGCTCATTTGGCAACTTTGATAACGAAGTGCTGCCGGTTCTGGCCAACTATTTTCACGCCTGTGCGCTGAAAATGAGTTGTGTCGAGCTGGCGAAAACCTTCAGCTATCTGGCCAACAAAGGTGTGTCTGTGCTGACGCAAGAGCCGGTGATCACGGCCACGCAAAGCAAACAGATTAATGCGCTGCTTGCCACCTGCGGTCTGTATGACGGTGCTGGTGAGTTTGCTTATCGGGTCGGTATGCCGGGCAAATCCGGCGTGGGCGGTGGCATTATCGCCATCGTGCCGGGCGAAATGACCATCGCGGTCTGGTCGCCAGAGCTGGATCCGTCCGGCAACTCGCTGGCAGGCACCAAAGCTCTCGAGCTACTCGCGCAGCGGATCGGTCGCTCTATTTTCTAAGCTCACGACAGGTTGTCAGGGACGGGGATTATGACGAAGGACATGTCACACCAGATTCATCAGACTCTGCTCAACGCGACGCAGCCCTATACGTTGCTCAATCAAGCGATTGCTACCAATGGTGTGCAATCGCTGAACCTGCAACCTGAAGCGCTGTTCTTTCCTTATCTGGCTCGTTCCGTTGCGGGCCAGCAACTCTCCAATCAGGCGGCAAAAACCATCTGGCAACGTGTTGAAGCGCTGCTCAGCGATGATGTGACGCTGTTTGACCTGTTTACCGAACCCAACAGCACGTTACTGCGCCGCTGCGGATTGTCGAATGCTAAAGTGCGTACCATTTGCGGTGTGCGCAGCGCGTTGGAAGACAAGCAGATTGAAATTCATCAACTGGCCATGATGACGGATGAAGAGCTGATTCGCAGTTTGACCCAGTTGTGGGGCATCGGGCCGTGGACGGCCGAAATGACTGCCATTTTTTTCTTTGGCCGCCCCAATGTATGGTCACAAGGTGATGCCTCGTTAAAGCGCGGGCTGGCTTTGTTTGCGGAAAAAGAAAACGCGACCCCAACAGAGCTTCTTGCTGTGGCTGCGCCTTATCATTCCTATTTCGCTCTGCATGTGTGGCAGAGTCTGGATACTGATTTTTTCACGCAAATGGCGGATTAATCTTCTTCCGCCATAAACGCTGCCAACAGATCGTTCAGAAACAGTTTGCCCTTCTCGGTGATCTGCCAGTGGGTATCATTGTCACTCAGATAACCCTGTTCGATAGCCCAGTCCAACGTGGGTTGAATCACACTGATTGGCAGGCCGGTAGTGGCGCTGAAATCGGCCTTCGGGCACGGTTCAATCAGGCGGAAGCGGTTCATGAAGAACTCAAACGGACGATCCACATCCTCCACCAGTTGTTCGCTGTCGAGGTAAGGCTTCGCCAGGTTCTGATACGCCGCCAGATAACCGCGCGGGTGTTTGACCTTGGTGGTGCGCACAATGCGTCCGTCAGCAAAACTCAGCTTACCGTGCGAACCACAACCGATCCCCAGGTAGTCACCAAAACGCCAGTAGTTGAGATTGTGCTGACACTGATAGCCCGGTTTGCTGTACCCCGAAATCTCATACTGCACATAACCTGCCTCGGTCAGTTTCTGATGACCGAGATCGAAGATGTCCCACAGCGCATCGTCGTCCGGTAAGGTCGGTGGCTTGAAGTAGAACATGGTGTTCGGTTCAATGGTGAGCTGATACCAAGACAGGTGCGGCGGCGCGAGTTCGATGGCGCGATCGAGATCCGCCAGCGCTTGATCCAACGCCTGATCCGGCAGGCCGTGCATCAGATCGAGGTTAAAGCTGTTTAAGCCAATCTGATGCGCCAGCTTGGCGGCATTGACGGCTTCGTCCCGACCGTGAATACGCCCCAGACGAGAGAGTTTCTCCGGTTCAAAGCTCTGCACCCCAATCGAAATACGCGTCACACCCACGTGGCGATAACCAGCAAAGCGCTCGGCTTCGATGGTGCCCGGGTTGGCTTCCATGGTGATCTCGATATCGGGTTTAAACGCGATACGCGCTTCAATTCCGCGCAGTAAGCGGCCGATGCCGTCGGCCGAGATCAGGCTTGGCGTGCCGCCGCCGATGAAGATCGAGTGCAGCAGACGCGGATCGCCCGCCAGCTGGTAGCGCTCGATATCGGTATCGAGATCTTCCAACAGCGCATCAATGTATTCCTCTTCCGGAATGTCGGCTTTGAGAGCATGCGAGTTAAAATCGCAATACGGGCATTTCTGCACGCACCACGGTATGTGTACGTATAGGCTGAGTGCCGGAGGAGTCAACATCACTGCTTTTGCTCTTCAATCGCCTGAAACAGTTTTTTCAGCGCCTGACCGCGGTGCGACAGCTGCTTTTTACGCATCGGTTCAAGCTGAGCCGATGCGCAGTTTTCTTCCGGAACGAAGAAGATCGGATCGTAACCAAAACCGTTGCTGCCGTGCGCTTGTGTCAGGATACGACCTTCCCATTTGCCGTGGCAAACCAGCGGCGTCGGATCGTTCTCATGGCGCATCAGAACCAATACACAGTGAAAACGTGCGCTGCGCTGCGCTTCTGGCACGTCTTTCATCGCATCGAGCAGCTTTTCCAGGTTTTGTTGATCGGATGCATCCTCACCCGCGTAGCGCGCAGAGTAAACGCCTGGTGCGCCGCCAAGGTAATCGACTTCCAGACCGGAGTCATCGGCAATGGCCGGTAAACCCGTTTCTTTGGCCGCGTGGCGCGCTTTGATGATGGCATTTTCGATAAAGGTAGTGCCGGTTTCGGCCACCTCAGAGACATTGAATTCGCTTTGTGCGACCACATCAAAACCAAAATCAGCCAACAGGTCGGCCATTTCACGTACTTTGCCCTGGTTTCCGGTGGCTAATACAATCTTCTTCATCGCACTCTCTTTTCGGTTAAAGGTTACTTCTCAACGTAAAACTTCTGAGTGAATCTCAGCTTTCCAGCGCCTTTGAGGCCTGCGTTGACATCAATATCAAAGCTGAGATCCTCTTCATTGCTGATCGGGAATTCTGCCAGATAGTAAATCGCATTACCTTCTTTGACTTCGCTGAACTCCAGTTCGCGCATGTTGCCGATCAGATTCTTCACCTGACCCGACAGCTTCGCTTCTACCGCGGGCTTACCCGCAGTGCTGGTATCAAGCACGCTGATGTTGAGCACCGCTGAATAACCATTACGGGTCAGCTTGTAACTTTTCGCCACCTGCGGCGTCAGAAACGTTGAGTTAAAAGCGGAGTAGTGTACCTCAACATCCTTAATGTTGATCAATTGCTCTGCACTGGCAGGTAACGCGGCACAAGCGAGCAATAGGGCGAGTATCCATTGACGCATGGGTTTTCTCCTTCTTGAAAAAAATATTCCCCACCATATGAGGGCGGGGAACTGGCTATTTAGTCGAGTATGGCTTGAACTTCGGGCGGAATCTGTGCCGGAGTATGGATGCGTATCTGTTTATGACGCCCCAGTTCTCCTTTCTCTATATCGATCAGGCCCTTGGCAACTTTACACTGTTTGGCCAGGTATTTACTGAGATGAGCGTTGGCTTTTCCGTCCACTGGTGGTGCGGTGATCGCCACCTTTAGTTCATCTCCGTGCAACCCCACAATGCTGTCGCGACTGGCTTTGGGTTGAATATAGAGTCGCAGCAGCAGATCGTCCCCTTCAAACCATGCTGCTTTCATTATAGCTGATACCAGATTGGGCCGATGATATCGCCCATCAGGAAGTTGGCAAACTGTAGCGCGATAAACAGCACCAGCACGCTCAGATCAAAGCCACCCATCACCGGAATAATGCGGCGAATTGGTGCCAGCATCGGTTCTGTCAGTTGGTGGAATACGTATTCTACCGGGCTACGACCCTGACTTACCCAGCTTAGAATCGCACGCAGCAGCAGTACCCAGAACAGCAGGCCACCCGCCGCTTTAACAAGCGACAACAGGCCCAGCAGCAGGAAGTCTGCGCTGAACACAACGCCGCCGCGAGAGGCAATCAGGATCAGCGCGACGTATTTGAGAATACACAGCACGTAACCAAACAGCACGGTGGCCAAATCCAGACTGCCGATAGACGGAATCACACGACGTAGTGGGCCAACCACGGGTTGCGTCGCTTTGACCACAAACTGAGAAAATGGGTTGTAGAAATCTGCACGCGCTGCCTGTAGCCAGATTCGCAGAATCACGACCATGATATAAATATCAAACAGGGTGGAGATTAGAAAACTCATTGCATTCATAAGAAGCCCTTACTACATATGGTGGTCACTCAACACTGGGTGACCGTCAGTTTAAAATAATTTTTCCATCTCTTCAGCGCGGCTGACTGCCGCGCGCATCGCTTTGGCCACGATGTCCGTTAACTGATGTTCGTTAAAGGTACGGATGGCTTCAGCGGTGGTGCCGCCTTTCGATGTCACCTGTTCGCGTAGCGTTGACAGTTCGATGTCAGGATTGGCTTGCACCATTTCAGCGGCGCCCAGCGCTGATTGTTGCACCAGCAGGCGCGCGGTCTCTTTATCAAACCCTTGCGCCATCGCTTCGGCTTGCATTGCTTCCATAAACAGGAAGAAGTACGCCGGAGCGCTGCCCGCTGCCGCAATCACGCTGTTGATGCCGGATTCCTGTTCTACCCAGCACACTTTGCCTACCGCAGCCATCAGTTCGGCGGTGAACGCTTTATCGGCTTCAGACACGGACGCGGACGCATACAGCCCGGCCATGCCGCGATTCACCAATGATGGTGTGTTTGGCATCACGCGCACCAGATTCAGTGTACTGCCGAGCATGGCGTTGAGACGTTCCACCGATACACCTGCGGCGATGGAAATCACCAGCTTATTAGAAAAATCGATCACTTGCAGCGGCTTACATACGTCTGCCATCAACTGAGGTTTGACCGCCAGTACCACCACGTCAGCTTCGCTTGCCGCAGCTAGGTTGTCGCCGGTGGTACGAATGCCATAGTTGTCTTCCAACGGCTTGCGACGCGTCTCTGACGGTGCGGTGGCGATTATGTGTTGCGCCGGGTAGCCGCTGCCCACTAAGCCTGCAATGATGGCGTGCGCCATGTTTCCTGCGCCAATAAAGGCGATGGTTCTCTGTTCCATGATCTCATCCAAATCAAAAATAGGGTTGATGCATTCTTACGAGCGACTGTAGTCACGCTGACCAAAAATCGCCGTACCAATCCGCACAATCGTGCTGCCTGCTTCAATTGCGGCTTCCATGTCGCCACTCATGCCCATCGACAGAGTGTCGATGCCGTCATATTTTTCGGCCAGCCGGTCTTTCAATGTCGCCAGTTGGCGAAATGCCGCAAGTTGCGACGGGTAGTCAGGCACGTTTTCCGGAATGGACATCAATCCTCTTAAAGTGAGGTTTGGCAGGCCGGAAATCAATTCTGCAAGTGTAAATAAATCATTCTCGCTGATGCCGGATTTCGAGGCTTCGCCACTGGTGTTGACCTGAATCAGCACCTGCAGTGGCGGCAAATGAGCGGGGCGCTGCTCACTCAGGCGCTGTGCAATCTTGGCGCGGTCAATGGTGTGCATCCAGTCGAAATGCTCGGCGAGCAGCCGGGTTTTATTCGACTGAAGCGGACCGATGAAGTGCCATTCGAGATCGAGTTCCGGGTGATACTCGGCAAAAAACTGCACTTTATCGCAGCCTTCCTGCACGTAGTTTTCGCCAAAGGCACGCTGACCTGCCTGTGCCGCTTCGAGAATGGCCTCGACCGGTTTGGTTTTGCTGACAGCCAGAAGTTGCACAGAGCTTCGAGGACGGCCACACTTTTGTTGTGCGTTTTCGATCTGTGAAGTGATATGTTCAAGATTTTGTTGAATACTACTCATAGCCAGACTTTACTAAGGAAAATAGATGGATATCTCTGAGTTACTGGAATTTAGTGTAAAGCATAATGCGTCAGATCTACATCTTTCTGCGGGTGTTCCTCCTATGGTACGCATCGATGGTGAAGTGAGAAAGCTTGGCGTACCTGCGTTTACACACGCTGATGTGCATCGATTAATTTTTGAAATTATGAATGATGCCCAGCGCAGTGAGTACGAAGAAAAGCTGGAAGTGGACTTTTCCTTTGCGTTACCGGACATCGGCCGATTTCGTGTCAACGCTTTCCATCAGTCGCGCGGCGCTTCTGCGGTATTTCGTACCATTCCGACCGTGATCCCGACTCTGGACCAGCTTGAGGCTCCGGAAATTTTCCACAAAATCGCCAATTACGAAAAAGGTTTGGTGCTGGTGACCGGACCGACCGGCTCGGGTAAATCAACCACGCTGGCGGCGATGGTCGATTACATCAACGCAACCCATAACAAGCATGTGCTGACTATCGAAGATCCGATTGAGTTTGTGCACAGTAACAACAAATGCTTGATCAACCAGCGTGAAGTACACCGCGATACCCACAGTTTTAAAAACGCGCTGCGCAGCGCATTGCGTGAAGATCCGGATGTGATTCTGGTCGGTGAGTTGCGCGATCAGGAAACCATCAGCTTAGCGCTGACGGCGGCGGAAACCGGCCACTTGGTGTTCGGCACGCTGCACACCAGTTCGGCGGCGAAAACGATTGACCGCATCATCGATGTGTTCCCGGGCAGCGACAAGGACATGGTACGTTCAATGTTGTCAGAATCGCTGCGTGCGGTGATTGCGCAAAAACTGCTCAAACGTCTGGGTGGCGGGCGAGTGGCGTGTCATGAAATCATGTTGGCGACGCCTGCTATCCGTAACCTGATTCGCGAAGATAAAGTCGCGCAGATGTATTCGATCATTCAGACTGGCGCCTCCCATGGAATGCAGACTATGGAGCAGCATGCCAAACAGTTGATCGCGCAAGGGCTGGTGGATCCGGCAGAAGTGCAGAAGAAAATTGAACTGGAAATGTCCGCGTTTTAAGAGAGAACACGATGCAACTCGAGGAGTGCCTGCAAGGCATGATGACGCATAAAGCGTCAGATCTATATATTACTGTGGGCGCCCCCGTGCTGTACCGGGTCGATGGTGAACTGCGCGCGCAGGGTGAGAAGCTGGATGAAGCGCAGGTCAGCGCGCTGCTGGCTGCGATGATGGATGAGGCGCGCCATGCGGAGTATCTGACGACGCGTGAAGCTAACTTTGCCATCGTGCGTGATTTGGGGCGTTTTCGCGTCAGCGCTTTTTTTCAGCGCGAGCTGCCCGGTGCGGTGATTCGCCGCATAGAAACGCAGATTCCGACCTTTGATGAACTCAAACTGCCAGCGGTGCTGAAAGATCTCTCGATTGCCAAACGCGGTTTAGTACTGGTGGTTGGGGCGACAGGATCGGGCAAATCGACCACCATGGCCGCGATGACTGGCTATCGCAACACGCACCGCAGCGGGCATATTCTCACCGTCGAAGATCCGATTGAATTTGTCCATGAGCACCAGCGCTGCATCGTGACGCAGCGCGAAGTGGGATTGGACACCGAAAGCTATGAATTGGCGCTGAAGAACTCGCTACGCCAGGCGCCGGATATGATTTTGATCGGAGAGATCCGCAGCCGTGAAACCATGGAATACGCAATGACCTTCGCCGAAACCGGTCACTTGTGCATGGCCACTCTGCACGCCAACAACGCCAACCAAGCGCTCGAACGTATTTTGCATCTGGTGCCAAAGGAGCTGCGTGAACAATTTCTGTTTGACCTGTCGATGAACCTCAAAGGCGTCGTAGGTCAGCAATTGATCCGCGATAAAAACGGGCAAGGGCGTCACGGCGTGTTTGAAGTGTTGCTCAACAGTCCACGGGTGTCGGACATCATCCGACGCGGCGATTTGCATGAGCTGAAAAGCACCATGGCGAAATCGAAAGAGGTTGGCATGCAGACTTTTGATCAGGCGTTGTATCAGTTGGTGGTCGAGAACAAGATCAGCGAACAGGATGCGCTGCACTGTGCCGATTCGGCCAACGATCTGCGCTTGATGCTCAAGACTCAGCGGGGTGATGTGAGCAGCAGCGGTTCACTGGATCATGTGCAAATCGACATGGAATAAAAAACAGCCACGACAGTGGCTGTTTTTCTTTGTGTTCGCAGAGGACGTTGCTGGGGGAACAGGGTTACTCGTTCCACAAGCTCTCAAACCAGCTTTCTAGAATGATGACCGCCGACTGGCAATCGACATTGCCTTTGCTCAATGCCCTATAGCCACCCATCGAGAACAGTTCGGAGCGCGCTTCAGTGGTTGAGAGGCGCTCATCGTGCAGTTCAACTGGCAAACCAAAACGGCCATGCAGGCGCTGGGCAAATTTCTTCGCCCGCGGCGTGATGGTCTCCAGCGCTTTGCCGTGCAGATCGGTTGGCAGGCCAACCACCAACAGATCCGGTTGCCACTCTTTGATTTGTTTTTCAATATCATCCCAATTCGGAATGCCGTCATTGGCTTTGAACGCTTTCAGCGGTGACGCGGTGCCAGTGATCTCCTGACCGATTGCGCTGCCGATACTTTTGGTGCCGAAATCAAACGCCATAATGGTACGTGACATAGGGTGTTTCTCGTGGGTCTAAACGTAAAAATAAACAGCGCTTCGAGAAGCGCTGCTGCAATTAAGCGTGGCCGGACTGAGTCGACAACTGGTGAGGATTAATGCCGAGCTTTTGAATCGCCTTGTTCCATTTTTCGTGGATTGGCGTGTTAAAGATCAGCTCCGGATCGGCTTCAATCGTCAGCCAGGAGTTCTCAGCCAGTTCATCTTCCAGCTGGCCCGGAGACCAGCCAGAGTAGCCAAGGGCGACGATGTATCCGCTTGGTTCTGCTTCGGTGCCGAGCACGGTCAGAATGTCTTTGGACGTGGTGACGGCAATGTCGTCGGTCATACGAATGCTGGATTCGTAATGATCTTTGGGGCGATGCAGAATAAATCCGCGATCTTCCGATACCGGCCCGCCGTTGAATACCGGACGTTTCAGGCTGTCTTCGTGTGATTGCGGATAAGCGGGTTCGACTTCCACCTGCTGCAACATGCCGCCGACCGTAATATCGATCGGCGCGTTGATCATCAGCCCCATCGCGCCTTCTTCGTTATGCTCGCAGATGTAGATGACACTGTGCTTGAAGTACGGATCCTTCATGCTGGGCATCGCTACGAGAAAATGGTTCGTCAGATTCATCTTGTCTCCAACCTTCTAGCGTTCAGGAGCTAATGCTCCTTACAGTGACAATGCTTTAATGCGACGCTCGATCGCATCCATGAGTTTGCCAGTGATTGAGATATCGAACGCCGCCTCAATTTCGCGAATACAGGTTGGGCTGGTTACGTTAATCTCAGTCAGTTTATCGCCAATAACGTCGAGGCCAACAAAGATCAAGCCTTTCTCTTTTAGTATCGGAGCGACGGTTTCTGCAATCTTGCGATCCGTCTCGCTCAGTGGACGTGGTTCGCCGCGTCCACCGGCCGCCAGGTTACCACGGGTTTCGCCTTGTGCCGGAATACGCGCCAGGCAGTAAGGCATCGGTTCGCCGTCAACCACCAGAATACGCTTGTCACCGTTGCTGATGTCTGGGACGAACGTTTGCGCCATGCAGTAATTCTGGCCGTGGTTAGTCAGGGTTTCGATGATCACAGAAACGTTTGGATCGCCTTGTTTGACGCGGAAAATGGATGCGCCACCCATGCCGTCCAGCGGTTTCAGGATCACATCACCATGTTGTTCGCGAAACGCTTTAATTTTCTCTGCTTTGCGGGTCACAATGGTGGTTGGAGTCAGTTCCGGGAACCAAGCGGTGAACAGTTTTTCGTTACAGTCACGCAGGCTCTGCGGTTTGTTTACGATCAGCGCGCCATCATCTTCCGCACGTTCCAGGATATAGGTGGCGTAGATGTATTCGGTATCAAACGGAGGATCTTTACGCATCAGTACAGCATCAAGTTCAGACAGCACGATGGTTTGTTCAGATTTGAATTCGTACCAGCCGTTTGGATCTTCTTTCAGTTCGACGACTTTGGTGTCAGCCATGGCGACGCCTTGATCTAAGTGTAGATCATTCATCTCCATGTAATGAATCTCATAACCGCGACGCTGCGCTTCTAGCATCATGGCGAAGCTGGAATCTTTCTTGATGTTAATGGACGAAATCGGGTCCATAACGATACCGAGTTTAATCATTGCTCATCTCCGTTAGCCAAGATCGCCGAAACGAACTTGCAAGGCTGTAATTGCGGTAAGAGCTGCGGTTTCGGTGCGTAGCACGCGAGGGCCTAGCAGCGTCTCTTCAAAGTGGTATTGCTGGGTCATGTCGATCTCTTCTGCCGACAGACCGCCTTCAGGACCAATCAGCAGACGCACTTTGGTCACTGGCTCCGGAAGGGTGTTGATCGAATATTTGGCGCGTGGGTGCAGGTTGAGTTTCAGTGCGTCGGTTTGTTCGGCGCACCACTCTTCCAGCGTCATGATGGGGCGAATTTCAGGCACCACGTTGCGGCCGCATTGCTCGCAGGCACTGATGGCTATCTTCTGCCACTGTTGCAGTTTCTTCTCGAAACGTTTGGCATCAAGCTTCACGCCGCAGCGTTCAGACAGCAGAGGCGTAATGATATTGACGCCAAGCTCGACGGATTTCTGGATGGTGAATTCCATCTTATCGCCGCGCGAAATTACCTGACCCAAATGCAGATGAAGTGGGGATTCAAGGTTAGTTTCGATGCGCTCGGCCAGATCAACCACGACCTGCTTTTTCCCCGCTTCACTGATGATGGCCGGAAACTCCGCGCCGCTGCCGTCAAACACCAGCACTTCCTGACCTTCCTGCATACGCAGAACGCGAGCGATGTGGCCAGCTGCGTCTTCGCTTAAAACCAACGGGCCAAGGTGAGTGATAGGTTGCGGATGATAGATACGGGGAACTCGCATGCTGTTTTTCCTGAAATTGCGCTGTTTACTGGCATCTAACATGGATGCTCAAAGTGAAAAAAACAAGGGCGATGTCATGATTGCCCTTAGATTGGTTTAACTGCGGCACTGCTGGCGCACAAACGGGTTGTGGTTGCCCTGAATCTTGAAAATGCGCTGATCGCGTTCGCATTCCCATTTATCGACCGGATATTGACGATTCCACACCTGCATCAGTTGGGTCTGGGACTTGGACAAACGAAAACCATATTCCTCGCTCATGTAGAGGTAAGTGCGTGCAATCGCGCCGCGCGCCCGTTCCGGCGGCATCACTTTACGCTGCTGGAAATTGACCTGCATTTCGCATTGACCGTAAGTGGCGCCGTCCGTGCCGTTCCACTGGCTGAAATTGAGATTGGAACGATCGCCGTTCACTTCGCCGATGGCCGGCGTCAGGTTATGCAGGTCCGCTTCCATGCGCTTGAACGCCGTATCGTTGCGGCTGCACTCTTTGCGCCCGCCCTTTTGCCAGCACTGTAACTGGTGGCCGAACTGCCAGGCAGGAACTACGTGTTCCCATTCAATCCGGCTGGCACGCGTTTTCTGCTTGCGGACTTGATAGCCGCAGCCTTGCAAATCGGGCGTGCCTTTTTTACCTTGCCACTGAATATCACAGCCGCAATAGAAGGAGACCGGATGATCCTGATAAATTTTCACGGCCTCTTTTTTGGCCTGGGAAAACGAAGCGGGCGCGGACGCCCACGCAAAAGAGGCGGCCAATAACAGGCTACCAGTGAGCAACAAGCGAAAATGAAACATAAGTAAAGACTGGTTTTAGTATGATTTTTATCAGTCTATCACTCAAAAATCTGAAATCTAGCATGGGGTTGCATTCATGCAGCAACATAAGTGCGGTGCGACAGATTAGGGAGTGCTCTCAGGACAGTTGATTGCCAGTGAAGGTCAGCGTTTGGTGACACTGCTGGCAGCGATATACGGCCTGATTACGCAGAACTTTGTTATGACGGCGAATTGACAGCGGGTAGCGATTGCAGGCGCACAGATATTCAAAAGTTTTCCCTTGTACCGACTCCACGGAAAAGCGATGCGTGGTGTTGGCAGCAATGGCGAATACTTGCGTCATCACTTGCTGCCATTCGGCACCGTGGGGTTTGACTCGGCCATAGACGGCATAAGTGATCAAGTGGGCGATTTCGTGTGGAATCACTTCATCCAGAAAGGCCTGACGGTTTTCCGCAAACAGGACCGGATTGAGACGAATTTCCCATAACTGCAGATAGGCTTTGCCTGCGACTTTGCCGCGCAAACGAAAGCTGAGTTTGGGCTGAGCAAAGGCACGGCCAAAGTGGCGGGATGCGATGTCGATACAGCGTTGAATTTGCGTTTGAGCGCGGTACTGCAGTTCAAAATCGACCAAGAAAAATCTCCCCAAAAAAAAAGCCTCAACGTACTGTTGAGGCAATCATAACACTATTTGCAAAGTAAGGTTGGAGACCTTAGGAGTTGTGTTTTTTCTTAATAATAGCGTGGTAGGCATGCCAGGTGCTGTAACCCAGAATTGGCATAGTGAATAACATACCGATACCGTAGGTGGCAAAGCCAATCAGGAGGCCGCCGCAGATGATTCCTGCCCAGACGATCATGGCCGGAATGTTCGATTTCACGGCGTTAAAACTACTAAAGACCGCGGTCATGACGTCCACGCGGCGTTCCATCATTAACGGAATGGAAAACGCAGAGATGCTGAAGATGACACAGGCGAACACAAAGCCCACCAAAGAACCGATAACCAAGAAGGGTAAGAAGTCGGTGATTGGTGCGCCCTGAACGGATGGATAGAGTGCGTGCAGCAGTGCGGCGATGCGCATCCAGAATATCATGGCGACGGCCAGCATGACGGCAAAAGCCCATTGTGAGCTGGAGTTACGCGTAATCGCTTTGATGGAGTGCAGCAGACCTGCGGAATGGCCTTTTTCCCGTTCCCAACTGGCGGCGTACAAACCGAGAGCCAAAAACGGCCCAATCAGCATGTAGACCACAAGGCTTGGCAGGATCACCAGATGGGTTCCTTGCCATTGCACCAGCAGCACAATACCAATTGCGGCGGCCATAAAGCATAAACCATAAAAAGCACTGATTAACGGCATGCGGATGAAATCATGGAGTCCAAGCGCAAGCCAGTGAAACGGAGTCGACACGCTGATCTTGTTGCATGGCAGCGTGTGGGCATACTCCGGAGGGCTGACTTCTTTTTGCTTCTGGTCGAAGTCAGATGGGTTAACCGTACGAGGCATACATCCTCCTTGATCGAGGTGGCAGAGACAGAATGATGCGATGCTCGCTGTATCAACCTGCTACGCAGCAACGCACTGTGATTACGTTGTGGGTTAATGAGCTTGGTTTTGAATTTATACTCATTAACACTTTATTAACTATTGCCGAGCGGCAATGAAAATACAAACTTGTTGAATAAAATTTGTTCAGCAAGAGTGTTTGAGAAGATGAAAATAAAAAAAGCCCCTGTCTCGCGACAAGGGCTTTTTCAGGATTCGGTCGGCTTATTTCAGGCCAGCGAATTCACGCAGTTCAGCTGCTTTGTCAGTCGCTTCCCAAGGGAACTCTTCGCGACCGAAGTGACCGTATGCTGCTGTCTTCTTATAGATAGGTTGCAGCAGGTTCAGCATCTCTTGCAGACCGTAAGGACGCAGGTCGAAGAACTGACGTACGGCTTCGATAATGATGTCGTGAGACACTTTCTCAGTACCGAAAGTTTCTACCATGATAGACGTTGGATCTGCCACGCCGATCGCGTAAGACAGTTGGATTTCACAACGATCTGCCATGCCAGCTGCTACGATGTTTTTCGCTACGTAACGTGCTGCGTATGCGGCTGAACGGTCTACTTTTGATGGATCTTTACCAGAGAATGCTCCGCCACCGTGACGAGCTGCGCCGCCGTAGGTATCAACGATGATCTTACGACCAGTCAGACCACAGTCACCCATTGGACCACCGATAACGAAACGGCCGGTTGGGTTGATGAAGTATTTGGTTTCTTTGGTCAGCCACTCTGCTGGCAGAACAGGTTTGATGATTTCTTCCATCACCGCTTCGCGCAGATCTGGAGTAGAGATCGAATCACAGTGTTGAGTTGACAGAACAACCGCATCGATACCGACGATTTTGCCTTGCTCGTACTGGAAAGTTACCTGTGATTTTGCATCCGGGCGCAACCATGGCAGAGTGCCGTTTTTACGCACTTTCGCCTGACGCTCTACCAGACGGTGAGAGTAAGTGATTGGCGCTGGCATCAGCACTTCGGTTTCGTTACATGCGTAACCGAACATGATGCCCTGGTCGCCGGCACCTTGTTCTTTAGGATCGGTTTTATCAACACCTTGGTTGATGTCTGGAGACTGCTTACCGATGGTGTTCAGTACTGCACATGAGTTAGCGTCAAAGCCCATATCTGAGTGGACGTAACCAATTTCACGCACAGTTTCACGAGTCAGTTCTTCGATATCAACCCACGCTGATGTTGTGATCTCACCGCCGACCATTACCATGCCGGTTTTTACGTAAGTTTCACAAGCAACACGTGCTTTTGGATCTTGTTCCAAAATGGCATCTAGAACCGCATCAGAGATTTGGTCTGCGATTTTATCTGGATGACCTTCTGATACCGATTCAGAAGTAAACAAGTGCTTAGCCATGATAGCTCCAATTCTATAATCAAAAGAGTAGCGAAAAGGGTCCGCTACTCTGCAAAATCGTTCATTATGTAGGCGTTTCTACATCTAGACGTCTATTCTAGTTTTGAATGCTCAAATTACAAGCTCTTTTTTCTTCTATCTCATAGCCAAACGTTTGCCCAATTCAGGGGTTTTTCAGCCATTGTTCAGCGATATGTTGTAAAGCATTGCAAAAATAGAACAAATCGCCAGCAAAAGGTTTGCAGTGCCGAAAGGGCTTTGCGACAATATTGGCCACTCAATTTTCGGATACTTTTACTTCGCTTATCGCTTTAGGAGCTGACATGTCTTCTCGCAAACAACTGGCTAACGCAATCCGTGCACTGAGCATGGACGGTGTACAAAAAGCTAACTCTGGCCACCCGGGCGCACCAATGGGTATGGCTGACATCGCTGAAGTGCTTTGGCGCAGTCACTTGAACCACAACCCACAAAACCCGAACTGGGCAGACCGCGACCGTTTCGTGCTGTCCAACGGCCACGGCTCAATGCTGATTTACTCTCTGCTGCACCTGAGCGGTTACGAGCTGTCGATTGACGATCTGAAAAACTTCCGTCAACTGCACTCAAAAACGCCGGGCCACCCTGAGTACGGTTACGCACCTGGCATCGAGACCACAACTGGTCCTCTGGGCCAAGGTGTCACCAACGCAGTAGGTATTGCGATTGCAGAAAAAGCACTGGCAGCGCAGTTCAATAAACCTGGCCACGATATTGTTGACCACTTCACGTACGTGTTCCTGGGCGACGGCTGTCTGATGGAAGGCATCTCGCACGAAGCGTGTTCACTGGCTGGCACTCTGGGCCTCGGCAAACTGATCGCTTTCTGGGATGACAACGGCATCTCGATCGACGGTCACGTGGAAGGCTGGTTCTCAGACGACACTCCAAAACGCTTTGAAGCTTACGGTTGGCATGTGATTCCAGCGGTTGACGGTCACGATTCAGACGCGATCAACGCAGCGATTGAAGCGGCAAAAGCCGATCCTCGTCCAACACTGATCTGCACCAAAACCATCATCGGTTTCGGCTCGCCAAACAAAGCCGGCTCACACGATTGTCACGGTGCTCCTCTGGGCGCTGACGAAATCAAAGCTGCGCGTGAATTCCTGGGTTGGGAATACGCACCATTTGAAATCCCGGCAGACATCTACGCTGAGTGGGATGCCAAAGAAGCAGGCGCAGCCAAAGAAGCCGCATGGGATGAGAAATTTGCCGCATACGCAGCCGCTTACCCAGCAGAAGCTGCAGAATACAAACGCCGCGTAGCCGGTGAACTGCCAGCCAACTGGGAAGAAGCCACCAGCGCCATCATCGCAGAACTGCAAGCGAACCCAGCGAACATTGCGTCACGTAAAGCATCGCAAAACGCGCTGGAAGCATTTGGTAAACTGCTGCCAGAATTCATGGGCGGCTCAGCGGACCTGGCACCTTCTAACCTGACCATGTGGTCTGGCTCGAAGTCTCTGGAAGCGAGCGATTTCTCAGGCAACTACATCCACTACGGTGTACGTGAATTTGGTATGACTGCCATCATGAACGGTATCGCGCTACACGGTGGTTTCGTGCCTTACGGCGCGACCTTCCTGATGTTCATGGAATACGCGCGTAACGCGATGCGCATGGCGGCTCTGATGAAGATTCAGAACATCCAGGTCTACACGCACGACTCGATTGGTCTGGGTGAAGATGGTCCGACTCACCAACCGGTTGAGCAAATGGCTTCTTTGCGCCTGACACCAAACATGAACACTTGGCGTCCATGTGACCAGGTAGAATCGGCGGTGGCTTGGAAACTGGCTATCGAGCGTAAAGACGCGCCAACCGCGCTGATCTTCTCGCGTCAGAATCTGGCTCAACAACCGCGTGATGCAGAGCAACTGGCCAACATCGCTAAAGGCGGTTACATCCTGAAAGATTGTGCAGGCAAACCTGAGCTTATCCTGATTGCCACCGGCTCTGAAGTTGAGCTGGCAGTCGAAGCTGCTGCGCAACTGACTGCCGAAGGCAAGCAAGTGCGCGTAGTGTCGATGCCATCTACCGATGCATTCGACAAACAAGACGCCGCATACCGTGAATCCGTATTGCCAGCAGACGTGACCGCTCGTATCGCTATCGAAGCCGGCATTGCAGACTTCTGGTACAAGTACGTTGGCTTTGGCGGTCGCATCATCGGCATGACCACCTTCGGTGAATCCGCACCAGCCGGCGAGCTGTTCAAACTGTTCGGCTTCACCACTGAAAACGTGGTGAACACAGCCAAAGAACTGCTGGCATAAGCACGTTTCTTAAGCTGAACGCCAAGTAAAAAGCCCCGCTCAATGAGCGGGGCTTTTTTATCGTTATAGCTTCACTATTTCCATTCGTTCGGACAGGCGGCGCGCAGAGCATCAATAAACAGCCGTAAACGCAACGGGTGACGGCCTATCGGATAGAAACAGTGAATGCTGGCTGGTTCGGAATACCATTCTTCCAAACAGGGTTCGAGGCTACCAGGATGGTTTTTCTCAAACCCCTTGGCAACCCAAGTCGGCAACAGGCCAATCCCACGCCCTTTGGCGATCGCATCGGCTTGCATCGCCAGATTGTCACTCTGCAAGCGGCTCTCTAAGGCTGGCAGGACATAACGGCCATGCTCGGTATGGTGAAGCGTTAAGGCTTCCTGACGAAAAGCAATGAAGTCGATCCAGGGATGATCGCTCAGCTCACTGGGGTGAGCCGGACGCGGACGCTCACTCAGATATTGTGGCGACGCGTAGGCTGCATAGCGCCACAAGCCAAGTTGTTCTCGGCGGTAACCCGCTGGCGCAATATCGCCAATCCAGATAATCAGATCCGGATCGAGTGAACCATCTCCGTGTTGGAATTGACTGTGCAGCCGCACTTTCAGCTGCGGGTGCTCCTGCATAAAGCTGTCTAACACCCGACTCATCCAGCCGCGGGTCAGGTTGGGGTGCACGACCAGAGTCATCTCGCCGTTGACCTGAGTATTGAGCTCGTGCAGTGCTTCCTGACTGCGATTAGCCAGTTCAATCAACTGTTCTGAATAGGCCGCAAACACTTCACCGGCTTTGGTTAATGACAGGCGATTTCCTTGCCGGGCAACCAGCGCCTGACCAAGATCTTCTTCCAGTTGAGCCAGACGGCGGCTTAGGGTCGATTTGGGTTGCTCCAGCGATTTCGCTGCTGCGGTCAGGCTTTTATGTTGGCAGAGTGCATAAAACGCACGTACAGCGCTGAGATCCTGCATTGATGACACACCTCTGTGGAAAAATGCGACGTCTTGTTCCAAAACTGGTCCCAACTATTCCATTTGTGAACCTTTTCTACGTCAGTAATTTATGAATAATGCCTTCCTGAAATTAATAATTATTATCATTTAAAGGAGTGGTTCATGTCCAGACTGAATCCATCTAAAGTAGCGTTGGCAGTGACTTTAGGTTTGGTGGTTTCTGCCCAGGTTAATGCAGAGGAAAGTGTCAAAGCGGATGAAACCGTTGTGGTTACAGCGGCCGGTTATGAGCAGGTGGTGACCAATGCTCCGGCGAGTGTCACCGTGCTGACTCAGGAAGATCTAGCCTCACGCTATTACCGTGATGTCACCGATGCGCTGACCAATGTGCCGGGCGTGGTGGTGACTGGCGGTGGCGATACCAAGGACATCAGTATTCGTGGCATGGGCTCAAAATATACGCTGATCCTGGTCGATGGTAAGCGCCTGTCTTCACGTCAAACCCGTCCGAACAGCGATGGTCCGGGTATTGAAGCGGCTTGGCTTCCGCCTCTGGAAGCGATTGAACGTATTGAAATTATCCGTGGACCAATGTCGACGCTGTACGGCTCAGAAGCGATGGGTGGCGTGATCAACATTATCACCAAAAAAGCAGGTCAGAACTGGTCGGGTAAAGTGCAGCTCAGCACTGTGCTGCAGGAAAACCGCGATTCCGGCGACGAGCAGAATGTGAACTTCTTTGCGTCAGGTCCGCTGACCGACTCTCTTTCTCTGCAAGTGTATGGCCAGAATCAACACCGCGATGAAGACAACATCGAATAC
The DNA here is from genome assembly GCF_900460245.1 of Vibrio fluvialis. Lineage (NCBI taxonomy): Bacteria > Pseudomonadati > Pseudomonadota > Gammaproteobacteria > Vibrionales > Vibrionaceae > Vibrio > Vibrio fluvialis. Next base: position 2,591,400 of record NZ_UHIP01000001.1, on the reverse strand, counting down.
GGCTTTGAAGACAAAACGCTGCGCAGCATCGGCTCTAAACTGATTTATCAGTTGAGTGAGAATCAGGAACTGGCGTTCAGTGCTGACATCACCCAGCAGAAGCGTGAAGGTACGCCGGGCAAATCGGTCACAACTGGTGATGACGAAAGTCTGGGTGAGTACAACCGTACCTCATTTGCTCTGAGCCACAAAGGTGACTGGGGCAGCATTGGCCGCTCTGACAGCTACATTCAGCGTGAGCAAAGCGACAACGAATCACGTGAAATGACGCTGACCAACACCATCGCAAAATCCGTGTTGGTCACCCCATTTGAAACCAATACTCTCAGCATCGGTATTCAGGGCGAAAAAGCCGAGTTGGAAGACCTGACCGGCAACACCGGCGGCAGCGTAACGGAACTTGATAATGCGCAAATGGCGCTGTTTATGGAAGACGAGTGGCGGGTGCTTGATTCGGTAGCTCTGACATTCGGCGGCCGTTACGATTACAATCAGGATTACGGTTCTCACTTTAGCCCGCGTGTATACTCGGTGTGGAACGTCAACGATGTATGGACACTTAAAGGCGGTGTTTCTACCGGCTTTAAAGCGCCGGATCTGCGTCAGGCCAGTGATGACTGGGTTTCTGTCAGCCGCGGCGGCAATATTCACGGTAACTCGGATCTGGATCCAGAAACTTCAGTCAGTGAAGAGATCAACCTGATCTATAACGGCCAGCAAGGTCTGCAAGCGTCGCTTGGCTTGTTCAACAATGATTTCAAAAACAAGATTTCCAGTGTCAGCTGCCCGGACAGCATCTGCAGTGAAGGCAATAACCAGTGGGGCAGTGCGCCGCGCTATTACACCAACGTTGACAAAGCGGTGACCCGCGGGGTTGAAGCGTCTCTGGACTTGCCGCTCGGCGACAACTGGGATTGGACGAGTAGCTACACTTACACCTATTCCAAACAAAAAACCGGCGATTACGCGGGCATGCCGCTCGAACAGTTGCCAAAACACCTGTTCACGACTCAGTTGAACTGGCAAACCACTGAGCTGATGAGCAGTTGGGCGAAAGTTACTTACCATGGCAAAGAGTCTGATCCTGCGAGCACGCGAGATACGCTGACTGCACCGTCTTACACGTTTGTGGATGCGGGGATTACCTATGCCTTGACCAGCAATACCAGCGTCAAAGCGGCGATCTACAACCTGTTTGATGAAGACGTGACGTACGAAGAGTACGGCTACGTTGAAGATGGCCGTCGTTACTGGGTAGGTCTGGACGTGGCGTTCTAATCTGCGCCGACGGCACTGTTGCTGGCCTTATCGGCTGACTCGAAGCCCTTACCGTTTGGTGAGGGCTTTTTTATTGCGCCGATATGTTGGCACAAAGGTACGACGAGTGTGAAATAGTTGGGGATTTTACGTGAATCACAGGTCGTTTCTCGTTAACATCGGCAGGATAAACCATAAGGAAAAATGAACCCATGTTAAAAGTGGCGATCAACGGATTCGGGCGCATTGGTCGGAATGTTCTTCGGGCCGTTTACGAGAGTGGCAAGAACCAACACATCAAAGTGGTGGCAGTGAATGAACTGGCCAAGCCAGAAGCGATGGCGCATCTGCTGCAGTACGATTCCAGCCATGGCCGATTTGGTAAAAAGATCACCCATGATCAGGAGCACATCTATGTGCATCACGACAATGGCGATTTTGATCGAATCCGCATTCTGCATTTGTCTGATATCCCGCTGCTGCCATGGCGTGACCTTGATGTCGACATCGTACTCGATTGTACGGGGGTATTCGGCTCGCAGGCTGATGGTTTGCAACATCTGGATGCTGGTGCGCGTAAAGTGCTGTTTTCCCATCCGGGGGCTGCCGATTTGGATAACACCATCATCTACGGCGTCAATAATGAAACGCTTACGGCCGATCACCATATTGTGTCGAACGGATCCTGCACCACCAACTGTATCGTGCCGATCATTAAAGTGCTCGATGATGCGTTTGGTATTGATTCGGGAACCATCACCACCATTCATTCTTCCATGAATGATCAGCAGGTCATTGACGCTTACCACACCGATTTACGCCGCACGCGAGCGGCCAGTCAGTCGATCATCCCTGTAGACACAAAGTTGCATAAAGGGATTGAAAGAATCTTTCCGAAATTTTCTAACAAATTTGAAGCCATTTCCGTGCGTGTTCCAACGGTAAACGTCACTGCGATGGATTTAAGTGTCACGATTAATACAAATGTGAAAGTTAATGACGTAAATCAAACCATAGTGAACGCATCTCAGTGTACATTACGTGGCATTGTTGACTATACTGAAGCACCGCTCGTCTCCATCGATTTTAATCACGATCCGCACAGCGCGATTGTGGATGGAAGCCAGACTCGAGTGAGTAACGGGCAACTGGTAAAAATGCTCGTCTGGTGTGATAACGAGTGGGGATTTGCTAACCGCATGCTTGATACCGCGTTAGCAATGCAGGCAGCTAAGTAGTCGCCACCTGCTGGGGGAAAATATTTATTTTTTGCATTGAAATAAATATTCGAATCCCCATATCTAAAGCAGTTTAAGAATTGACAGGCTCGGCAGGATCGCCGAGTTGACGAAAACTTCTATTTTCTTTGAATATTTGAGAGGACAAACCATGTCTGTAATCAAGATGACTGACCTGGACCTGGCTGGTAAACGCGTATTTATCCGTGCAGACCTTAACGTGCCAGTAAAAGATGGCAAAGTGACTTCAGATGCTCGTATCATCGCATCACTGCCAACAATCAAGCACTGTCTGGAAGCGGGCGCTAAAGTAATGGTGACTTCTCACCTGGGTCGCCCAACTGAAGGTGAATACGCAGAAGAGTTCTCTCTACAGCCTGTTGTGAACTACCTGAACGACGCGCTGGATTGCGAAGTGAAACTGGCGAAAGACTACCTGGATGGTCTGGAACTGAACACTGGTGAACTGGTTGTTCTGGAAAACGTTCGCTTCAACAAAGGCGAAAAGAAAAACGAAGAAGAGCTTTCTAAGAAATACGCAGCACTGTGTGACGTATTTGTAATGGATGCATTCGGTACCGCTCACCGTGCTCAAGCATCAACTCACGGTGTGGGTATGTTTGCTCCTATCGCATGTGCAGGCCCTCTGCTGGCGAACGAACTTGAAGCGCTGGGCAAAGCTATGGATAACCCAGCTCGCCCAATGGTCGCTATCGTGGGTGGTTCTAAAGTTTCAACCAAACTGACTGTGCTTGAGTCACTGTCTAAAATCGCTGACCAACTGGTTGTTGGCGGTGGTATCGCAAACACGTTCATCGCGGCTGCTGGCCACAACGTAGGTAAGTCTCTGTACGAAGCTGACCTGCTTGATACAGCGAAGAAACTGATGGAAGAGTGTGCCATTCCAGTAGCCACTGACGTTGCGTGTGCAAAAGCATTCGACGAAAACGCAGAAGCAGAAATCAAACACGTTTCTGAAGTTCAAGACGATGACATGATCTTCGACCTTGGCCCAGAATCAACGGCTGCTCTGGCTGAAATTCTGAAAGGCGCGAAAACTATCCTGTGGAACGGTCCGGTAGGCGTATTCGAGTTCAAGAACTTCGAAGCGGGTACTAAAGGTATCTCTGAAGCCATCGCTGCTTCTGATGGCTTCTCTGTTGCAGGTGGTGGTGACACTCTGGCTGCGATCGACAAGTTCGGTATCAAAGCTGACGTATCTTACATCTCTACTGGTGGCGGCGCGTTCCTTGAGTTTGTAGAAGGTAAAGTACTTCCAGCAGTAGAAATGCTAGAAGCACGCGCTAAAGCTTAATCAATGTGTCGAGGGCGGGAGAAATCTCCCGCTTTCTTGTTTGCTGCATGCGCCGGTTTCTTCTGCTAGAATGACGCCCGTTGTGAGCAAACGTTTGCAAGAATTTAAACTTACCGTTTTTATTTTTAAAACGACAGAAAATAGGATTACATCCATGTCTAAGATCTTCGATTTCGTAAAACCTGGTGTTATCTCTGGTGATGACGTACAAAAAGTATTTCAAGTAGCTAAAGAGAACAACTTCGCTCTACCAGCAGTAAACTGTGTGAACACAGATTCTGTTAACGCCGTACTAGAAGCGGCTGCGAAAGTTAAAGCTCCAGTTATCGTTCAGTTCTCTAACGGTGGCGCAGCTTTTTTCGCAGGTAAAGGCGTTAAACTGGAAGGTCAAGGTGCACAAATTCTTGGTGCAGTAGCGGGCGCGAAATATGTACACGCTGTTGCTGAAGCATACGGTGTGCCAGTGATTCTGCACACTGACCACGCGGCTAAGAAACTACTACCATGGATCGACGGTCTGCTGGACGCGGGTGAAGAGTTCTTCGCTCAGACTGGTAAGCCTCTGTTCTCTTCTCACATGCTAGACCTGTCTGAAGAGTCTCTAGAAGAGAACGTTGAAACATGTGCTAAGTACCTAGAGCGCATGGCTAAAATGAACATGACTATCGAGATCGAACTGGGTTGTACTGGTGGCGAAGAAGATGGCGTTGATAACTCAGATATGGATTCTTCTGAGCTGTACACTTCTCCTGAAGATGTTGCATACGCTTACGAGAAACTGAACGCAGTTAGCCACCGTTTCACTATCGCGGCTTCTTTCGGTAACGTACACGGCGTTTACAAGCCAGGCAACGTTGTTCTGACTCCAACTATCCTACGTGATTCTCAAGCGTACGTTTCTGAGAAGTTTGGCCTTCCAGTTAACTCTCTGAACTTCGTATTCCACGGTGGTTCTGGTTCTACTGAAGCAGAAATCAAAGAGTCTATCTCTTACGGTGTTATCAAAATGAACATCGATACTGATACTCAGTGGGCAACTTGGGATGGTATCCGTAAGTACGAAGCAGAAAACCACGATTACCTACAAGGTCAAATCGGTAACCCAACTGGTCAAGACGCTCCGAACAAGAAATACTACGATCCACGCGTATGGCTACGTGCTGGTCAAGCTTCTATGGTTGCTCGTCTTGAGAAAGCCTTTGCTGACCTGAACGCAGTAGACGTACTGTAAGTCGTCTTCTCATAATTAAGAAAACCCGCTCATTGAGCGGGTTTTTTCGTTTCTGGTTGTCATTAAATTTTAGTCAAGCACTGGCAGAGTAACTATTTATTGCTTAATCTGATACAGGCTTATCAAAATCGAGATAACCTTTTGTTTTGCCAGTCTTTGCAAAAAGCTGACTTTGCAAGCTACCAAGATTACGATAAATTGCCAAAAATCTGATGTCAGGACGTTGCGCGATAATGTGTTTGATGGTCAGTGGGTTACATAAAAATATTGAATAACGAAAATTCTAGAGGATATACACTATGGCTAGTGAATCGAACGGCGTTGAAATGCCGATTGTTGACAGTCTGAGTCACGTAAATACCTGGCTGTCAGACAATTCAGATTTGTTGATTCAATACGGTGTAAACATTATCTCCGCACTACTGATTCTTTTTATCGGTAACATTATAGTTAAAGCAGTGGCGGGCAGTGTCTCTAAAGTACTGAAGAAAAAAGACATGGATCCAGCGGTGGTCTCGTTTGTTCATGGTCTGGTTCGCTACTTACTGTTTGTGATTGTATTGATTGCGGCTCTGGGCCGTATTGGCGTACAAACAGCATCAGTTGTTGCGGTGATTGGTGCTGCCGGTCTGGCGATTGGTCTGGCACTGCAAGGTTCTCTGTCTAACTTTGCAGCTGGCGTTCTGATTGTTGCTTTCCGTCCGTTCAAATCTGGTGATTATGTTGAAGTGGCCGGTGTTGCAGGTTCAGTGGACTCTATTCAGATTTTCCAGACGATACTGAAAACACCAGACAACAAAATGGTTGTAGTGCCTAACGCAGGTGTGATTGGTGGTGCGATCACCAACTATTCACGCCATGAGACTCGCCGTGTGGACATGGTGATTGGTGTGTCGTACAAATCGGATCTGAAACTGACGAAGAAAGTGATTCGTGAGACGCTGGAAAAAGATCCACGCATTCTTAAAGATCCTGACATCACGATCGGTGTACTGGCGCTGGCGGATTCTTCCGTCAACTTTGTGGTGCGCCCATGGTGTAAAACTTCCGATTATTGGGGAGTGTACTTTGATGCTATGCAAGGCATCAAAGAAGCGCTGGATGCAAACGGCATCGAGATTCCATTCCCACAAATGGATGTGCATCTCAACAAGCTCGACTAAGCTTGAACAGATTACTAAAAACGGAGGCCTTGGCCTCCGTTTTTTTATGTCAGCATCAGAATGGGGTTGTGAAGCCTGGCAAGTAATTTATCGAGATCGATACCAGCAAACCCAAGTGTGAGGTGCGGATGTCCGGGTGTGTAGAGCAGCTCAGTTTTCTGAAATAGCGCTGGGTCGACAATCACCGGAATGTTTTTGGGCAAGACAAACGGGCCGACCGCGCCGGGCACACAGGTGGTAACAGCCGTCATCTCATCGTCCTCGCAAATCGACGGACGTTGGCCGATAAGGGCTTTGATGGCCTTGGCATTCAAACGGGCATCTTTTTCCGTAAACAGCAGCGCGTAACCGCCGCCTTTGAGTTTCAGAAACAGACTTTTGGTGTGAGTGCCTGTCCAACCGAGCTCTTGAGCTACTTTCTCATCGGTGGCGAAATCCAAAATCGGTTCATGCTGCCACTGTTGGAAGGGCACGCCCGCTTCATGCAACAAAGCAATATTGGCTTGATACAACTCTTCTAACGTTGACATCGTTGCTCCTTAATTCCACAACTGATACAAGTTCTTGGTCAGCGCAATGGCGATACCAAACATCATCAACGCGACACCAATATCAATCGCTTGCTTCACTCTGGGTCTGGATAGTGTCGGTGCCAGTTTCGCTGCGCCAATGGAGAGCGAATAGAACCACACGAACGACGCCATAATGGTGCCGACAGCAAACGAGAGTCGATCGTTGCCCTCAAACTGGCCGCCAATTGAGCCTAGAATCACCACGGTATCCAGATATAGATGAGGATTGAGCACAGTGACAGCCAAAGTGCCCAGAATCACCGCCCGGTGTCCTCTCGCTGTGGTTGTCGTGGCATTTTCCTCACTCTGTGCCGTAAAGGCGCTCTTCCAAGACTGGAGGCCATAGAAGGTCAGAAAGGCAATGCCGCCCACAGTCACGAAAGTTAACAGCAACTCACTCTGTGACAAAATAGCGCCGCCGCCGAAGATCCCCAGAGAGATGAAGAAAATATCGAGGAAGCTGCAAATCGTTGCGGTCGTCAGGTGATGGTTGCGCTTGATGCCTTGATTGAGTACGTAAGCATTCTGAGCGCCGATCGGAATGATCATGGTTGCACCAAATCCAAAGCCCTGGAGCAAAATCCAAAAATTCATAGTTATATTCCAAAAGTGAGTAAATAGTTATCTGAAGGCAAAAATAAGGGATAGTTGAAAATAAATAAAACTAATAATATTAATAAGTCATTAGACTAACTTATGGTGATGAAATGCGTGGATTGGATTACCGCTGGATAGAAGCATTGGATGAAATTATCGCACAAGGTAGCTTTGAAAAAGCGGCGGAAACGCTGTGCATCTCTCAGTCGGCGGTGTCTCAGCGAATCAAACAACTGGAGAAATGGTTAGCGCAACCTGTGCTCGTGCGTCAGACACCACCCAAAGTGACACCTGCGGGACAGAAGTTACTTGGGCTCTATCGGCAGGTTTGTGTGCTGGAGCAGGACATTCTGCCGCAATTGAATAATGATGGTGTAGAGAAACCCGTGGCCGTGTCAATCGCCACCAACGCTGACAGTCTGGCGACTTGGCTGTTGCCTGCACTCGCCCCACTGATTGCCCCCAGAAAAGTAGAAATCAACCTGCTGGTGGACGATGAGCACCGCACGATAGAGAAACTCAAGAATGGTGAAGTCGTGGGCGCCATCAGCCAATCGTCGAAAACCATCCCCGGTTGTCAGGCGGTGCTATTGGGAAATATGCCGTATCTCTGTGTCTGCTCACCGGAGTTCCATCAGCGCTATTTCGCCGAAGGGGTTACGGGTGAGAGGTTTCAGGTTGCACCTTCGGTCGCTTTTGACCAGCAGGACTTCATCAATGAACGTTTCGTACAGGCGTTTGTCGGCCATGAAGTGCACTTCGATGTAAAACATTCGGTAGGCAGTTCCGAAGCGTGCGTAAAAGCGGCGTTGCACGGGTTTGGCTTTGCACTCATCCCGGAGATTCAGATTTGTCACGAACTCAAACAAGGCAAACTGGTCGATGTCCTGCCGGGGCACTTTATCGATCAACAGCTGTACTGGCATCACTGGCAGCTCGAAAGTGGCATGTTGAAAACCATTTCGCAATCGATCGTGGCGTACGCGCGCAAAGTGCTGCCACAAGATTGACGAAATCTGACGCAAACAAGGCACGTCAAAGTTGTGTCATTTTCACGCGAAGCCGCTGAGTATGTGCACTATTTCACCTATGATAGAGCCAATGATTTCTGCAGGTTCGCATTGGCGAATTCTGCGACTGGGCCTCAATAATTCCGCCCAGCCATTAACATGAAGGATAAATGGAATGAAATTGATCTCTCAGCTCGCCGTTGTGATTGTTAGCTTGGGTGCGGTTACCGCTCAGGCACAGGAACCGAATTTCCCTCATCTGGTAACCTCTGGTTATGGTGAAGTGGTGGCTAAACCGGACATGGCGCAGTTTTCGGTCAAAGTAACGGAAACCACCATGAACGCCGAGCAGGCCAAAGCGGCGGTGGATAAAGTGGTAGCGGCGTTTACGACTCAATTGAAATCATCCGGTGTTAGCGCGCAGCAAATTTCCAGCTCCAATCTCTATCTGGCGCCGCAATACCATTATCCTAAATCAGGTCAGCCAGAACTGGTCGGTTATCGTGCGTCGCGCAGTGTGACCGTGGAGGTGGATGACGTCGCTAATCTGAATCAGTATCTTGACATTGCATTGGCGAACGGCATTAATCAGGTCGACAACGTGCAACTGAAAGTGCGTGATGAAGCGAAATATCAGCAACAAGCGCGTATGGCGGCGATTGAGGATGCCAAACTGAAAGCTCGTTCGATTGCGAAAGGCTTTAAACGTAATCTGGGCGGCGTGTGGCGCGTGGATTACAACACCATGAATCCTCAACCCGTCATGATGCGCGCGATGAGCATGAATGAAAAAATGGATGCCAGCGATACCTATCAGGATGCCACCCTGGTCATTCGCGACCGTGTGGATGTTATCTATAAACTTGTCGATTAACTGAACAACCCGCTAGTGAAATCATCCAGAGCCAACTAAAGCTCTGGATGCAATACCAATCGTAGTAAATGGTACGGAATCGCTAGCTTTTTATTCAGTCTGGGCGTGAAGGTGATATAATGCGCGCCTTCATTGAGTGGTCGGATAGTTGCGTAGGTTATGAGATTTTCCAGAGTCGTCATATTTCTTCTCATCACCTGTACGTTGATCACGACCGTCATTGTCGCCTATTACGTTCAGCGTTATCAGCAGCTCAAACAAAGCAACATCAGCCAGACGGCGCGCGAAGCACTCAATCAACTCGCGTACAGTGAACGCGAATTTACCAGTATTCAAGAACAGCTATTTTCTGTGGCTGACCTGCTTGGCCACGGTCAGAGCACCTGCGATTTTGCCCTTTCTCCTAACGAAACCAACCGGTCTCAGTTGGAAAACGTGTTTATTTCCGTGGCTAAAAGCCAGAAATGGTACAACCATATTCGCTTTATTGATCCGCAAGGCCTGGAGCTGATTCGGGTTGATTACTCATCGGCAACGCATCAGGCAAATTCGGTCAAGACGCTGCAGAGTTATCAGGATAGCGAGCTTTTTCGCTATGCACAGACGCTTTCTGACGACCAAGTTGGTTCTTGGAGCGCCAATCGGATCGTTAAAATCGGGGAGAGCATTCAAACCGTTCCGTCCGTAAGGATCGTCACTCCGGTTGGTATCTTAGGAGAGCGCTATGGCTACATCATGATTGATGTGGATATCTGGAACCTCTCCAATCGCCTTAACTATGCGTTGGAAAAAGATCTTCGTCCTAAGCTGGTGTCTGATGCCGGCGTTTACCTCACGGATAAATACGCCGATACGCATCTCACTTTCGCCCATGAAGAGTTTCACAGCGATAACCTTGCCCAGCATTATCCCCTGAGCTGGGATCGCATCAAGCGCGAAGGGAGTGGCTACCTGCTGGAGAAAAAGCATCTTTTGGTGTTTACCACGGTTTCGATCTCGGACAAACAGCAACTCCATCTGGTGATCAATCTGACACCTGAGCAACTGACCAAGCGTGTTGAGCGCGACCTCAATGATTTGGTCAAAGAAGGGGTGTTTGTGTTTCTCATCGTGCTGATTTTTGCATTACCGACCGTTTCGATTGCGCTGCATTATCATCGCCGCAACATAGAAAGTAAGCTGGCGCGAGCCGCGCTGAATGGCATGTCGGCGGTGATGATTTCCGATAAGTCACATCAAGTGATCATGGTCAATCAGGAGTTTGAAAAGATCACTGGTCTCAGCAGTCATTGGGTGTTGGGGCGCAATGCACTGAAAGTGCTGCTGTGTCACGATGGTATGGATCACGTCCTCAATGTGTTGGAAAAGGTGGCGGAGAATCATTTCTGGGAAGGTGAAATCGAACTGGTGACCGCCGAGCATCAGACACTCACTACCATCATGCGCATTCAGGCAATCTTTGAAGCCGGGCGAGTCAGTTATTACATCACGTCACTGGTGGATATCAGCGAACGTAAAGCATTGGAAAACAAACTGCGTGAGCTGAGCGAAAAAGATTCACTGACCCATCTCTGGAATCGCCGTAAGTTCGAACAGGAGCTGCAAGCTCAAACGCAGCTGGTGCAACGTTATCCGGATAGTCACGACGCGTGTCTGGTGTTGATCGACATCGACTTTTTCAAACGCATCAATGATGAGCTTGGTCATGATGAGGGGGATCGCGTGATTGCGAAAGTTGCCCATATTCTGGCGCAGCAACTGCGAGCGACCGACTTTATTGCCCGTATCGGTGGGGAAGAGTTTGCGGTTCTGATGCCGCATACCGACATTGAAGAAGCAGAGGCTGTCGTGGAGCGCCTTCGTGTCGCTGTGGATATAGACCAAAGTCTAACGGTTACAATCAGTGCAGGGATTACGGACCTGACGCAAGACAGTACTCGTTCGTATAAGTGTGCGGATATCGCCCTGTATGAATCGAAAACATTGGGCCGAAACCAGGTCTCGCTTTGCCGCAGCAGTGATGAGATTGCTTAGTGTCACACTTTTCTGACAATTCGACTAAAGTCGAATTTTAAATTTCTCTTGAGCTAAACTGATTAATAAGTACACTGTTGGTATTTTCATCAGTGGTCGCCCAAATTTTGAATGGAGCAGTCACTTTCTCCGCAGTGGGGCGGTGAAAGGGAACGGAAATCGCACACTCTGGGCAAGACGGGGCAGAGTATGGTTAATCATTTTCTAGTAAGGCTCACAATTGGCTTTTTGGTGGTATTAGGATTTAAGCTCAGTGCGCTTTACTTCCTACCTATGGTGTTATTGCTTAACACTCACCACAAAGAGTTTTTTGGTTGGTAAGAGACAGAAACAAAAAATCGGGGCCATGCCCCGATTTTTTTATGCGTTAAACGCGGATTACAGTACGTGTACTGAAGTCGTGTTTGTAGTGCCTGAAGCGACCAGAGCACCAGAAACCATCACGACGATGTCGCCTTTTTTACCCAGACCAGATTCCAGAGCGATCTCTTTACCCAGACGGTAGAAATCGTCAGTGCTGTCGATTGAGTCAACAACAACTGGCGCTACGCCTTTGCTCAGAACCAGCTGCGCAGCCGTTTTCTTGTTAGTCGTTACGGCAATGATGTTTGCAGTTGGGAAGTACTTACGTACTGAACGTGCAGATTTACCTGCTTCAGTTGCAACAACGATCAGTGGAGCAGCCAGTTTCTCAGCTGTATCTACCGCGCCTTTACATACTGCTTCAGTAATGCGTAGACGTGGGCTGTCCAGACGAGACCCCAGTTCTGCTTTCAGTGCAGAATCCGTACGGTTAGCGATTTGCGCCATGATAGTAACTGCTTCAACAGGGTATTTACCTTTCGCTGTTTCACCAGACAACATCACTGCATCAGTACCGTCCATGATCGCGTTCGCTACGTCGCCCGCTTCTGCGCGAGTTGGACGTGGGTTCTTGATCATTGAATCCAGCATTTGAGTTGCAGTGATAACCACTTTACGGGCACGGTTACATTTTTCGATCATCATCTTCTGCGCGAAGATAACTTCTTCCGCTGGGATTTCTACGCCCAGGTCGCCACGTGCAACCATGATGCCGTCAGACAATTCAAGGATTTCGTCGAAGTTGTCTACGCCTTCTTGGTTCTCAATTTTAGAGATGATTTGAATGTTCTCGCCGCCGTTTGCAGCCAGTACTTCACGAATTTCTTTCACGTCAGATGCTTTACGGATGAAAGAAGCAGCAACGAAATCAACGCCTTGTTCACAACCAAATTTCAGGTCGTTTTTGTCTTTTTCAGACAGGGCTGGCAGGTTCACAGATACGCCTGGTAGGTTTACACCTTTGTTTTCGCCCAGTGCGCCGTTGTTCAGCACTTTACATTTTACTTCTGAGTCAGTTTTAGCAATCACTTCCATTTCGATCAGACCGTCGTCAACCAGAATGGTGTTACCTACGTTCAGGTCTTGTGCGAAGCCTGCGTAAGTCACGGCAACGATGTCTTTGTTACCCACAACAGAGGTATCTGTAGTGAAAGTGAATTCTTGACCAGCAACCAGATCAACGTCATCACCGTTTTCCAGTTTAATGGTACGGATTTCAGGACCTTTAGTATCCAGCAGGATAGCCAGTTGCTTACCAGTGTTTTCCATGACCTGGCGGAAGTTCGCAATACGAGTACCGTGTTCAACGTAGTCACCGTGAGAGAAGTTCAGGCGCATTACGTTCATGCCTGCGTTGACCAGTTCAGTCAGTTTCTCTACAGATTCAGTTTTAGGGCCAATCGTACAAACGATTTTGGTCTTTTTCATGGAAGGGTCTCTCCGGTAATAAATATTAAGAAATAGAAGTTTGGTGCGTAGCCCCAAAGTGATCTCGGTGGTGGCAACATTTCGTCTTCAATTGCCAAGTGTAGTTCACGAGTTTCTTTCACTCCAAAGCTGAAAGTCTTTCAACAAATTTAGTCATTTTATGACCATTTGTTTGGGATGAAATTTCAGAAATCTGTGACTTAGTCACTTTAAACGGCGAAAGTTACAAAAATATCACGCCGCATTCTGTAATTTTTTTTCTTTTCGGGTGTGAATTCTACCACTGAATGGCGGCAATATCACTGTCTAAGATTTGTCTTAGGACAAGGTTTTAGCGCGAAATATTAATTTTTTGGATCAAAATAAATAGACACGAATGTTTCGGTTTGATTATAATTTGTTTCGATTCGAAACTTGATAAAAAATAAACCATGTCGAAACGAAATACACAGCTGAGACGCCATGCGATTGCCAATCTGGTGAATGAACAGGGTGAGGTCAGTGTCGAGGCTTTGTCTAGTCAGTTTGAAACCTCCGAAGTCACTATTCGAAAGGATCTGGCCTCTTTAGAAGCCAATGGGCTACTGTTAAGACGCTACGGCGGTGCGATCGCTTTGCCGAAAGAAGTGGTCGCTGACGAAATGAGTTCAAAAGTTTCGGTTCGAAAGATATCACTCGCCAAAGCCGCCGCAAAATTAATTCGTGACCACAATCGAATTGTGATCGACAGCGGCAGTACGACTGGTGCTTTGATTGAGCAGTTGAACGACAAACGTGGGCTGGTGGTGATGACCAACTCCTTGCATGTGGCGAACGCGCTCAACGAACTGGAAAGTGAACCGACGCTGCTGATGACTGGCGGAACCTGGGATACGCATTCCGAATCGTTTCAGGGCAAAGTCGCGGAATCAGTACTGCGCTCTTACGATTTTGACCAGCTGTTTATTGGTGCTGATGGCATTGACCTTGAACGTGGCACGACTACGTTTAATGAGTTGGTGGGATTAAGCAAAGTCATGGCAGAAGTCTCGCGTGAAGTGATCGTCATGGTTGAATCGGACAAAGTTGGCCGCAGAATCCCGAACTTAGAACTGGCGTGGGACAATATCGATGTGCTGGTCACTGATAAAGAGTTACCCGACGAGTACGCGGCGCAAATTGAATCTCATCAGGTCCGAGTGATTCGGGCCTGAGCATAACAAATACCCTCCTTCTCTGACGGGCCTTTTGCTTGCTGCCCCGGCTGGAATGCCGCAGAGAAGCTGAAACAAAAATAGTTACGGAGTAATAAACATGTGTGGAATTGTTGGTGCAGTAGCACAACGTGATGTCGCTGAAATTCTGGTGGAAGGCCTACGCCGTCTGGAATACCGCGGTTACGACTCTGCTGGTGTGGCAGTGGTAGACAGTGAATGTCAGCTGACGCGCGTTCGTCGCCTGGGTAAAGTGCAAGAGCTGGCGGATGCCGTTGAAGCGGAGCACGTTGCGGGCGGTACGGGTATTGCGCACACACGCTGGGCAACTCACGGTGAGCCATCTGAAATCAACGCACACCCGCACATGTCTGGTGATATCGCTGTGGTACACAACGGCATCATTGAAAACTACGAAGTACTACGTGAACAGTTGCGTGAGCGCGGTTACGTGTTTGAGTCACAAACCGATACCGAAGTGATTGCCCATCTAGTGGAGTGGGAACTGCGCACTGCAGGTTCGCTGCTGGAAGCGGTGCAGAAAACGGTAAAACAGCTGGAAGGCGCGTACGGTACGGTTGTGGTTGATCGTAAAGATCCATCCCGCTTAGTGGTAGCGCGTTCTGGCAGCCCGATCGTGATTGGTTTCGGTGTGGGTGAGAACTTCCTGGCATCAGACCAATTGGCGCTGCTGAGCGTGACTCGCCGCTTTATGTATCTGGAAGAAGGTGACGTGGCAGAAGTGACTCGCCGTGAAGTGAAAGTGTTCAACACGTTCGGTGAAGCGGTTGAACGTGAAATCGTGGAATCAAATGCTGAACACGATGCGGGTGACAAAGGGCACTACCGTCACTTCATGCAAAAAGAAATTTTCGAACAGCCAAAAGCGCTGATCAACACCATGGAAGGTCGCCTGACCAAAGATTCTGTGGTTACCGAAAGCATTGGTGTGCACGCGGCGGACATTCTGAACAAAGTTGAACACGTACAAATCGTCGCTTGCGGTACCTCTTACAATGCAGGTATGACAGCACGTTACTGGTTTGAAGCTCTGGCTGGTGTCAGCTGTGACGTGGAAATCGCGTCTGAATTCCGCTACCGCAAATTTGTAACGCGTCCAAACAGCCTGCTGATCACGTTGTCGCAGTCGGGTGAAACTGCGGATACGCTGGCTGCTCTGCGTCTGGCGAAAGAAAAAGGTTACATGGCGGCAATGACCATCTGTAACGTGGCTGGCTCGTCACTGGTGCGTGAATCAGATTTCGCGTTCATGACTCGCGCTGGCACTGAGATTGGTGTGGCATCAACCAAAGCCTTCACTACTCAACTGTCCGCACTGTTGATGCTGGTAACCGCTCTGGGCAAACAGAAGCAAGTGATCGACAAAGCGCAGGAAAAAGAGATTGTTGAAGCGCTACACGCTCTGCCACAACAGATTGAAACCGCTCTGGCGTGTGAAAAAGAGATCGAAGCGATCGCCGAAGACTTTGCCGAGAAGCACCACACACTGTTCCTGGGCCGCGGCGAATACTTCCCGATTGCTCTGGAAGCGGCGCTGAAACTGAAAGAGATTTCTTACATTCACGCCGAAGCATACGCTGCCGGCGAATTGAAACACGGCCCGCTAGCGCTGATCGATGCTGACATGCCAGTGGTTGTGGTGGCTCCAAGCAACGATCTACTGGAAAAACTCAAATCCAACATTGAAGAAGTGCGCGCACGTGGCGGTCTGCTGTATGTGTTTGCTGATCAAGCGGCTGGCTTTGAAGGGGATGACACTATGAAGATTGTGACCATGCCGCACGTGAGTGAAATCACGGCGCCAATCTACTACACCATTCCAATGCAGCTGTTGTCTTACCACGTTGCACTGATCAAAGGCACTGACGTAGACCAGCCACGTAACCTGGCAAAAGCGGTGACCGTAGAGTAACAGGCTAATTAGTTGAATCAAAAAGGTGTCGGAGAGGAATAAAGTTTCATACTAAGTATTAAAGTGTCATACTTAGTAATATAGTTTCATACCGATATTGAGCTTGAGGCCGACATTTTTGTCGGCTTCTGTCTTTGGGCTATAGTGAGTTCGGAAAACTTCATTTCCCCCTAATTGCCATAAAAACTGGGCAGCAACTTATTTTCTGGTTATTTTGGTTCAATATTTTCTTTGATTACCATTTTAACAATGGAAGACATTCTGAAGTCATGGGCCGCATTGGCTAGCCATTTCATTGGTGAACACTTTGACCATTGCAAGCCTTACATGGACGTCGCATATGATGGTATGCATCCGTTAACACGTTTTGTTTCCGCTCAGTTATATATTTCCTGCCAGTTAAGCAGTACAAGTGCTTTGGTTTTAATAAAGGAGGGGCTTGAGTGGGACGCCGAGATCATAAATCGCTCTATCATTGAAGGAGTGACGAAATATGTGTATCTGTTAACAGGTTCCACAGAAGAAAGGTTAGAAAAAGCGAAAGAATATTGGGAAATTTTGCCGGATTATACCGCTGCAAAAAGAAGCTCAAAAGTGAAAAAATTCTTTGAAGAAATTTCAGAAGCAAAGCATAACAGGCCTCTCAATGATTTACTTTTGAGTGATCGTGAAGTAGATGAACTAAGAAATGGGACAAATAAGAATGAACGCTTCAATCTCGAACAAAAGTGGTCGTTTAGCCATATTATCAATGAGTTTTCAAAAAGTGATAGTCCTGGATTAAGAGCCTTTATATCTTTGGCTCACGGTTATGGCATGAGTAGTCACCTTATACATAAAGATGGTGATGGTGTCGGAATGATTTGGGAGAGGTGCTTACGGTCAGAGGAGCGCCAGAGTGCAGTTAAATTGGGTCATTGTGCTCGGACTGTGTTAGATGTATGTTCATTTGCGGAGCTTAGAACCATATACCTTCTCAAAGCGTGTAATGAAAATCCCACTTTTACGGACTCCTTAAGAAAGCGTTACTCTGCTTTGTTTGATGAACTTGAAAATGCGTACCGATCTTTTGAATCCATTGAGTATTAAACTGGGGAAATAGTTCCAGTTTAATATCGCCGAAGGTTTGGCTGTAACGCTATTAGGACTTAAGGTTATTGGAAAGCGAGAAACTGCTTCTAGTTGATAAGAAATTAAGTACCTGTGTTATTTGAATAAGTAATAAAGTTGCATACCGAATCCGCTCTGACTATGATGAAAATTCAATCGGTTAGGGCGGTTTTTTATGGCTTCAAAGAAGAAGGGATTTACCGAGGCCCAGTTTGCCAAATGGATTAAAGAGGGACGCGGCAGCGGCGAGCATGCCGATTACAAGCCCTGGCTGACTGTGCGTGATCTTCCCTCGCTCGGGCGCGTCCACCGTGTTTTCGGCCACAAATCGAGACGCACCCATCATCTGCTGTCGGATCTTGAACTGGCCGCCTTCCTGCTGCTGGAATGGCATAGTGAAGTCACTCAGATACGCGAACAGTTTCCTTTGGAACGGGATACCACCCGTCGGCTGGCGGTCGAGGCCGGTATCAAGCATTCCAATATGGGCGGCATCGACCAGTATATGTCGTCGGATTTTCTGGTCGACAGCACCGACGAACATGAGCCCGTATTCGTGTTGCAGGCCAAGTATGCTTCGGCACTTGGCGATGCCCGTACGGTCGAAAAGCTGGAAGTCGAGCGAAGATACTGGGCGGAGAAAGAGTATCCCTGGTATTTGGTTACCGAACGGGAAATACCCCCTGTCGTTTTCAAGAACATTCAGTGGTTCTACCCGGCGCAGCGCGACGACGAAGAGGGCATGGAACTGGCGCTGCAGCAGATCGAGTTCTACGCCCACCACTTCGAAAAGAATCCGAACAAAACGATAATCGCCATCTGCAAGGAGCTGGACGCGGCCTACGACCTGCTGCTCGGCGAATCCCTCTACGAGGTCAGGAAGCTGTTGGCCAAACGCTACTTTACCTTCGATATTTTCATTCCCATCACCAAGCTCAAGGCGAAGGACTTGCGGGTCGGAGATCTGGGCTTTATCCGGGAGGTGTATCTTGTTTCGAATCAATGAGGTTTTGAAATATGGCGAGAGCCGCTACCGGGTGCTGCAGCGGATAGGTGACTGCTTGGTGTGGATCGATATCGACGACGATTCGGCTTTTCCTGAGCTTGCATCGACGAGCGAACTTGTTGACGCGATCGACCAGGAAACCCTGAATCGCATAGACGATCCCTTTAGGGAGCTCGCTTTCGAATCGCCGGAGGAAGGAACAACCGCCAGAACCAAGCGGGATACCAACTTCGCCTTGATCAAACCCTTGCTCGAACTACCCGACTTCTACGAGCCGAAAAGCCGAGGTGCGGCCATCAATCGGATTCTCGTCGAACAGGGTTCCACCAAGCAGACCCTGTATCGGCTGGCCCGGCGCTACTGGCAGCGCGGACAAACCGCCAACGCCCTGCTGCCGGACTACAAGAACTCCGGCGGCAAGGGTAAAAAACGGATTGCGAAGGACAAGAAACTCGGCCGCCCTCGCAAGTACACCCCGGGCGTCGGAGCTCTTATTGATGAATCCATAGAACGCCTGTTCCGAATCGCCATCGACCGCTATCTGCTGAAGGACAAGGGACACTCGTTTCCCTATGCCCATCGCCGTTTCGTCACCCTGTATCGAAACTACTTTCCGGATACGCCGGAAGAGGAGCTGCCCAGCAACTGGCAGATGATGCACTTCTACAAGCGCGAGTACGGCCAAGTCGAGGTATTGAAAAAGCGGGTATCGGTCAACGAATACAATAAGGGCATCAGGCCGCTTCACAGCACCGCCAATACCCAGGTACTTGGTCCCGGCTCCCGCTATGAGATAGATGCCACCATTGCCGATATCTATCTGGTGTCGGACAGCGAACGCGGCAATATAGTCGGCAGGCCCGTGGTATACATGGTGATAGACGTGTTCAGCCGTATGGTCGTCGGTTTCTACATAGGTTTTGAAAATCCCTCCTATGCGGCGGCAATGCAGGCCCTGCATATGGCCGTGACCGACAAGACGGATTATTGCCGGGAGCTGGGTTTCGATATCGAACCTGAAGACTGGCCTAGCGTGGGCCTGCCCGACGCCATTCTGGCAGACAGGGGCGAACTGCTGGGCCACCAGATAGAAAATCTGGAACGCAATTTCGCGGTCCGGATCGAAAATGCCGCGCCCTACCGTGGCGACGCCAAAGGCATAGTCGAGCGCAATTTCAAAACCATTCAGGCGACCTTTACGCCTTTTGCTCCCGGGTTCGTTACCGGCAACAGGGTGAAAAAGCGCGGCGGCAAGGACTATCGCCTGGATGCCAGACTCACGGTGAAAGAGTTCGCCCAGATCATCTTGTCATCTGTGCTGTACCACAACCAGCATGCCGTGCTCGAGAAGTACGACAGGGATGCGGATATGCCCACCGATCTGCCGATGACGCCGATCCATTTGTGGAACTGGGGTCTGCAGCACAGAACCGGGCGTTTGCATCAGCAGGATCCGGATGCGGTTCACATTGCCCTGTTGCCGAGGCTAAAGGCTACTTTGTCGGAACTCGGTGTTTGCCTGTTCGGACTCTATTACACCTCGTTGGAGATCCTGCAGCAGGGCTGGACGCATCGCGGCAGAGATGTGAAGCGCCCGACAAGCCTGGAAGCGGCTTACGATCCGCTGGTTGCAGACCGAATCTATCTCTTTCCCGAAAAGGGCAGCAACAGGTACTGGGTGTGCAATCTGGCCGACCGTTCGAGAGAATTCTGTGGCGCTTCGTTCTGGGATGTTTGGCAGCTGCGTGACGAACAGAAGAAAACCACGGGCAAAGCCCGAATAGCGGCGGGATCCAAAAAGCGCGAGCACGAGGAGTTTGTTATCGAAAAGATTGCCCAGGCGGAAAAGAAAGCGCCGGATACTTCCTGGTTTACGGAAGCCGAACGGATCCGAGCCATCAACGACAACAAGCGTGCTGAAAAGGCCAAGGAAAGGGCTGATAAGGCGCGGCGTCCCGAGCCGGACGACACGAGCAAACCGGCAGATGTTGTTCACCTGTCGGAACAGGATCCCGACCTCGACTATCCGGATTATATCGACGAACTGTTCGGGGAGGACGACTGATGCCGTTGCCTGAAAACTTCGTTGATGCGATATATACGGATCCTGGCGTTGCCCGCTACCGGGGCAACCCGCTTATCGAAGCTCTGCCGCCCATTATGGACCTGCAGGACCTCAAGGTTAAGTTGAGCGGTAAGGTCGACTTCGACCCTAAGGATTGTTTCGAAAAGGGTCATTTGCGCACCCATCAGATAAGCGCATTGCTCGACGACTTTTTCCAGCCGCTGTCCATTCATAAACAGCTTGAAGAGAAAATATCCATCATGATCCGAGGCGGGTATGTGGGCCGCAATATCGCGGACGGCTCATTGAATACGAAAATGCAGGAAGGTTACCGGAGGATTCAGGAGGGCGTGGCCAGCGATTTCCGTTTTTCTCAATCCAACTCCACCGCAAGAAGCCTTTCATTGATCGGCTGCTCCGGCAGCGGGAAAAGCACTACCCTTAATCGGATTCTGGCAACCTACCCGGAAGTGATCTTTCACCCGAAGTACAATTTCATTCAATTGCCCTATCTGAGGATAGAGTGCCCGTCCAACGGCTCGCTGAAGAGCCTGTGCCTCAACTTTTTCCGCGAGGTTGACCGCACGATAGAATCTAACTACGAACAAAGGTATGCGCAAAAGCGTTTGGGCACAGAGGTGCTACTTTCAATGATGGGTCAGGTTGCGACGCAGCGGGCCATAGGCGTACTGGTGATCGACGAGATACAGCGCCTGACGCTGAAGCGAAATGTAACCAAGGAGCAGATGCTGGAGTTTTTCGTCGCTCTGGTGAACGTGGTCGGCGTTCCCGTGGTGATAGCAGGCACACCCAAGGCCAGGCCCATGTTCGAAATGGAATTGCAGGCAGGACGCCGAAGCGCCGGGTTCGGTTCCCTGTTCTGGGAGCCGATGAAACCCGGACCGCACGTAATCGATGTCAAAACGGGTAAGCCGAAAAGAACCGAATGGCGGGCCTTTACCGATAAGCTGTGGCAATACCAGTGGCTGACCAAGCGGGACGAGATACTGAACGAGGAGATCCGCGATTGCTGGTTCGATCTTTCTCAGGGCGTGCTGGATATCGTGGTCAAGCTGTTCGTGCTTGCGCAAATGCGGGCCATATCGACCGGGCTAGAGCGGATCACAGTCAAGCTTTTGCGTACCGTGTACGAGCAGGAACTCAAGCCGGTGCATCCCATGCTGGATGCGTTGCGCAGTGGCAATCCCAAGCTTATCGTCAAATATTCGGACCTGCGCATGCCCACTTTGGATAAACGCCTTCTTGAGCTGCAGAAGTTGATTGAAGAACGTCAGGCGGAAAAGCAGGACGAATCTGCGTTCGGCAGCAACGAAAAGGCGCGCAAGCTTTACATGATGCTGCAGGCGATGGGTTGCGAGTCCGATTTGCTGAAGCCGCTGATAGAAAACGTCTTCAAACAGTTTCCCAATCTTTCCATGCCCGAGCTGAGCAAGATTGTATTGGAGTGGTATTCTGAGCCGCCGGAACCGAAGAAGACCAAGGCTGAGACGGTGAAACCAAGCGACTGGCATACCTTGTCGTCCGACGATTGGAGGTTCAAATTCTCCCAGGCGGAAAAGGATTGCCTCTACGATGATTTGAAGCCGGGACGCGAGCTGTTCGACGTGCTCGGCTGGCTGAAGAAAGTGGGCTGATATGCTGGGCTTTCCCCTGCCGTATCGTGACGAGCTGCTCTACAGCACGATAGCGAGGCACGGGATTCATAGCGGCACTGTGTCGCCGAAGGAACTGCTTTCGGAGGTGTTCGGCGACAGAAAGATTTTGGCCACATCCGATCTGCCGTCCCACCTTAAGCGCATCGCCGCGCTTTACCCGGAAGAAGTCGGGATCACGCCGGAGAGCCTACTCTATAGAAACACCCTCTTCCCCTTGTATGCGCCTTTTGTGGGTGAAGCGCGTCGTTTTGCACTTATCCGAGAGCTTACCGCCAACGGCAAAAGCTTTGTGCACCTCACGACCGGTGCCGCGGCTTCGCGCATTAAGCAGCCCATGTATCTCAGGTATTGCCACGAGTGCATTCGCGAGCAGTTGAGCAAACATGGCGAATGCTATTGGCGGCGCGACTGGCAGGTTGCCGGGGCAGAAAGCTGTTCGGTGCACGGCAGCCTGGTCGATTCGAAAATACGCCGTCACGATGCGCACAGGCACCGGTTTCAAGCTGCGGACTTGGACGTGTGCCCTTTGGTCGAACAGCAGCCTGATGAGTGGCAGAGCGACCTGTTGGCGCAAAGCATCGGTGAGCTGTTGAACCTGGAGCAGAGAGTTACGCCCGAGTTTTCCCAATGGAGCCGGTGGTATGCCAATCTGGCGGCCGATCATAGCTTTAATCGCGGTTCTCTGGTTCGTCATGAGCTTGTCCGAGAAAAAGTCGTAGGGTTTTGGGGAGCTGGTTGGCTTTCTCGATACGGACTCCTGTCCGACAACACTGAAACCAACTGGCTCAGAAACATATTCCGCAAACACCGCAAGGCATTCAGCTATCTTGAGCACCTGGTAGTTCTTCATGCCTTTATGGAACCGGGGTGGAAGGTAGCCGAGGTTATTGATGTTGTTGCGCGACTCGAACCGAACGAGAAAACTCCGGCCAAGGAGCTGACAGGAACGGGCGAAAGCGAGTTGAGCAAATATCGCAACAGGTGGCTGGCTGCCGTGAAAGAGCATGGTACCAAACGGGCTCGTCTTAGCGGATTCGGGGATATATACGCCTGGCTGTATCGCCGAGACAGACAATGGCTGCTGGAAGTAAACCGAAGCCATAAGGTGCCGGAGCCGAAACACCAGACCAAGGTCGACTGGCATAGGCGAGACGTGGAAACGCTCAAAATTCTGATCTCGCTGCGCAATGAGAGCGAATTGCGCCTGGATGATCCTCGGCGCTCAAGGAACTGGTATTTGAACCGATTGGAGCACAAAGCCGGGATAGAAAAGCATCTGGATCTACTACCTTTGTGCAGTTTGTTTTTTGATCGCCATTGTGAAAATATATTTGAATATCAAATAAGAAGAATGACCCGCACCGCCATACGGATAACGCGGAACGGCGAACCGTTGAAGCGCTGGCAGATGCTTAGGTGGTCCGGGTTGAGCGAAGAGCGCCTCACCGAGCAGGCCTGCCGTTTTCTCAAGGAGGTTCTAGGGATTTGAACGGAAGTATCCAACTCAAAGGATTTAAAGACGATACCTGGATCAACGGTATCGGAAACCTATATCGCAAAAAGGGCGCTATCCAGTGGGGCATCAATCTTAGTATTCATCCCAAAGGGGATAATGGAAAAGATTCAACCACCCTGTCGAATGCACCTGTCCTGGTGCGAAAACGGAAAATAAACCCGACTTACGACTACTACTTCAAGGAGTCTTCGGAAAAGAGCTTTGTCATATCTACGACTCGCGAATGGTCTGTTGAGCGGATTTGTGATTGCCCTGCCCGCGACCGGCTTGCAAAAAGCGAGGCTGGAGAATATTGCTTTGTGTTTTCTCTGGCCGACGGCACCACGGTTTACCTTCCCCAGTTCGAGCTGGCGAGAATGCTCTTCTTTAAAAATGGCTACCTGGCTAGAACGGCCCTGGAGCACGACCTGCTGAATATCGAATACAGCCCAGAGTACGACGAAGAAAGCGATAGAACCATCATCAACGTATTGGACAGCTTCTCAGGCAATAAAGAGCTTTTTAGCGACTATGGCTTTCGAAGACTGTTCGCCTGGATATTGATGGATCCCGAGGCCAGACGCTCCTACGACAGCATAGGCGCCTACCAGCTGAATCACGGATACGATGTGGGACAGTACAGGCGCTGGAGCTTTCGATTCGACCCTCCTGCATTGGAGGATGCAAGAATGAGAGTGAAGGGGTATATCGATGCAGACAGCCAAACCATGCTCGTTCACGAAATCATAGGATTAAGATATATACCTATGAATGTTCCCGAACGCGTCGTCTTCTACCATCCCAGTTTCTATACCAAGGTAAGCGGCAACGGCCTGGGTAACGGCTCGGGCGCAAACCGGCCGCCCGGACACAAGGTGGACGACGCTGCAGAGGGAAGCCGCGAAAACAAGCCGGTTGCGCTGGAAGGGTATGCGACGGAATTCGAATTCGACCGCGCGATAGAAACGTCCAAGATCTGCGAAAAGAAAAAGCTGACGGGCCGGGGCCGCAAGGACGATGACGAACCGGGCGAAGCCTCAAGCGACGTCAGTACCGAAGAACAGGGGCCTGGCGGCGACCTGCCTAGTGCCGATTGGGACAACATGAACGACCAAACCGACGACGCCCACCTGTATCTGAACAAATTCGCCAGCTACTTCAAAATGCTCGAACTGCTTGAGGAGACGCATGGCTGCCGGATTGTCATATACAAACTCAGAAAGCTGCCGGTTATCGGTAAATGCAAAAAGCATGTGGTGGAACCGGATGGTGAACCCAGATGCATGTCCGTCGCCCATGTTACTGCCGACACTACCGGGTACTACCTGTTGGAAGTCGATACCTCGGATGCTGCCAAGGCCTTGTCGACCAGAGTGATTCGTGCCTGCGCAATCAGAGATATCGAGCCTCACCTATACGAGATCGAAAAACAGCTGCTAAAGGCGTCCCTTTCTTGGCCGAAAGAGCATTTGGACAAACTAGTCGGCGCGGATAACCACTTTTGGGTGCCGCATCAGAAGTCGAAACAAGGCGGGGCGTTGACAGGAGAGGATATTGATAAATGGACTCAAAGAATGAGTGAACGGCTAAAATCGTAATTTAAGTGGATTTGTTTTACTCAGCGAATCGGTTGGTAATAGGGAAATTAATGAAAAATGAAATAGTTGAGAAAACCATACGAGATTTAGTTGGTGACTATGAGCGAACAGGAGAAAAGCTATCTCAAGAAGCTCTAACAAAAATATTTGTAAAGCGGGAATTGTCAGTCGATGAAAGCAGCAATGTTATCGAAGAGCTTATGTCACAAGGAATTCCTGTCGAATGGGGGGAATTGAATGACGATGATATTGAGCTCATTGATGAGACGGTTGAAGCGGGATCATCTTCAAATTTTAGCTTTATAAATAGATATAACTTATTAACAAAAGAAGATGAGGTGAAGTTAGGCCGTACAATAAAGTTGGCTATGCAAGTTCAAGATAGTCATTCTTGTGATGATATAATTACACATAAGCACTTAAACATAATTGTTGAAAATGGACGAAAGGCTAAGGAAGCTATGGTCTTAGCTAACTTAAGGCTGGTTAGAAAAGTCGTATCATACTTCAGTGTTAGTGCAGATCTTACGGTAGAGGACTTATTCCAAGAAGGGATCATAGGATTAAGTCGAGCTGTTGAAAAATTTGATCCAGATTTGGGGTTTAAGTTTTCTACATATGCGGTGTGGTGGATAAAACAAGCAATTGAAAGAGCAATTGTTGATAAAGGACTAACAATTCGCGTGCCGGTTCATATGCACAATAAGGTGCAGTTATTTAAAAAAGCCGTCTCTGCACTTTCAGCTATAAAAAACGGCAAATCACCAAAACCTTATGAAGTTGCAGAAGAATTAAATTGGAGCGTTGAAGAGGTGCACTTTTGTTGGGCTATTTCTGCTATACAACCGAGTTCCTTAGACGAATTAAAGCATGATGGGGAATATTCACTGAAGGATTTTTTAGTTGCGGATATACCGTCCCCTGAAGACGAGATTAATTCACAGGAATTAACAGCCGGAATAAAAGAGCACTTAGCGATTTTGAAAGATAGAGAAATAGAGGTGCTTGCGCATAGGTTTGGGTTGTCCGACAACCAAGAAGAAAGGACATTGGAATATATAGGAGAAATGTTCGGAGTAACTAGGGAGCGGATACGGCAAATTGAAGCTGAGGCATTGAAAAAGCTAAGACGGCCAAGTAGTGCTTCTGTCTTACAAGAAAACTTTTTAGACGATTAATACAAACGGAAATTAAATGAATATACAGGATGCTCAAGAAAAGTTTGTAACTTGGCTGGGTCAGCGAATGACACAGGTTGGTCGAGGTGATTGCGATAGTTCAATAGCTGTTAAACCATCAGGAAAATATTGGTTGGGGAGGATACAGTCTGAGCAGGCAGTCAAAGAAAGCGACTGGGGGGAAAAAGGTGAACGGCTAGAGCCTTGTGCTTTTGGTATAAAGTTGAAACCTGGAGGCCCTAACGAAGAAAAATGGAAACTAGAATTAAATGTTGGGTTTCATGTTTGGTTAAAAATGAAAGGTAGTTCTCACTGGATTAAATCTGAACAGGTAAAAGTTTCCCGCGAAATATCAATTAAGAGTGAACTTGGCAAAAGTAGACTGTTAGAGGATGAGCTCTCCAGTGAAATTACTAGAGTTATTGGGACAAAGGGCTTATCCGCTGCAATAGAAGTTGAAATTGGACAAGATCAGTACTCAGATTTTGAGCTGTTTATTACGCTGGTTAACACCTCACCAAAAGAATGCTCAGAATTATCGGATACTCGTTTTTATCAATGTGAAATGTCTATTAAGGGCCTCGTTACTAAACCTTACCTCTTGTCCGCTTTAGAGGATTCCTTTCGCTATGATCGGAAGGTACCAGCATACGGTATAAATTGTGGGATTGTCTTGGGGAGTGATGGGGCTTTTCAAACTGAAGATGCTATTTCGGTAGACAGGTTCCGACCTAAGTACTGGAATGTCAGTGGGTCTCCCCCCTCATTCGATTTCATGCTTCTGTCTGAAGATCCAATTAAGTCATCCAATCTTTTACTAGAATATCTAATTAGTTGGGGTAATGAAAATTGGTCAGAGCATGCCTTAAGGGCGAGGTCTAAAGAAGAGCAATGGTCAGAAGAGGCGTTAAATAGCGCTCTAGATTCTTCGCGACAATTTGACGAAGAGTGTGACAGGATTAAAAACGGCATTAAGCTCCTTGAAACAAACAGCGAGTTATTTACAGCTTTTACCTGCATGAATGAAGCGATGAGTTTAAGTTCTAATGGCAAGTATACCTCATGGAGAAGCTTCCAGTTTGGCTTCTTGCTCGCAAATTTAGGTTCAATTGTTGATCAAAAAGATGAGGCGGACATTGCAGATGTGGTGTGGTTTGCTACAGGGGGAGGGAAAACAGAAACTTACCTCGGGCTTTTGATAACTGCTTCAATTTACGATCGCCTTACTGGTAAAAGCTCAGGAATCACGGCATGGAGCCGATTTCCTTTGAGAATGCTTTCTCTACAACAAACTCAGCGTTTTGCTAATGCAATAGCTGCTGCTGATATAGTCAGAAAAAAACATAATATCCAAGGAGCTAGATTTTCTCTAGGGTTCTTTGTTGGTAATGGAGCTACTCCTAATTCGATCCCTGTAGATGCGGAGCCAGGGCAGCCGGATATAGATGATCCAGGGATGCCTTCAAAGTATCAAGTGCTAGATTCCTGCCCGTATTGTCATGACAAAACAATTGAAATGGACTTCGATAGAGCAAGTTGGCGTTTATACCACAAGTGCACAAGCGCATCTTGTATAACCCAAGGAGAGCCCCTGCCGATATATGTTGTTGACGATGAAATATATAGATTTCTTCCAACAGTTGTCGTTGGCACACTTGATAAAGCAGCATCCGTATCTATGCAGACTGCAATGAGGGGACTGTTGGGGGCTCCCAAAGGAAAATGCTCCAAAGGTCATGGCTATACATATTCCCGAAGAAGTCAAAAGCCTAATGGATGTTTGGTTCCTGGCTGTAAAGGTGAGGTGTGTGACCTGGGAATGGATGTAAAGCGGTTTGGGCCCTCGTTCAGGTTACAAGACGAGCTTCACTTGCTTCGAGATAGTCTTGGGGCTGTTGATGCTCATTATGAGGCTATTTTCGATTCCCTTGAGGAAGAGCTTTGCGATAGAAAACCGAAAATCCTTGCTTCATCGGCAACATTGACTGGTTATGAAAAACAGGTTGATGTTTTGTATCGCAGAAAAGGAAGGGTTTTTCCTGTACCCCCTCCAAAGGAAGGTGCCGGTTTTTGGACTGCTGATTCCACAGATAAAATGAGAGAGTTTATAGCTATAGCGCCTAAAGGAGTCACTATTGAGTATACGGTAGATAGGTTATTAGCTGAGTTGCAAAAGTCGATTAGGCGGTTGCAGGAACATCCTCAGGAAACATGTAGTGAAATAGGTATTCCTATACACTTCTCAGAAGAGCTAGTGTCTCTGTATGGAACTAATGTCGTTTATGGAAATACTATAAGAGACCTTGAAGCTGTCACTCGTTCAGCAGAGACCCAGCTTTCCGAAGTGCATGGAAAAATTAACATTGCATCATTAACGGGAAAGACGGAGTTTAAGGAAGTAAGTAATATCTTAAATCGGTTGGATAACCCTGAAAGCGAGTTCGATGAACGGTTACACATAATCGCTGCTTCTTCCATGATGTCACACGGTGTTGATATTGATAGATTGAATATTATGGTAATGCTGGGAATTCCCCTGTCTACAGCTGAGTTTATACAAGCTACAGCTCGGGTGGGGCGTAGATATCCTAGTTTGGTTTTTGTTGTGCACAAAATCGGTCGGGAAAGAGATGCGGGTATTTACCGCTCTTTTAGCCAATTTGTCTCACAAGGCGATCGATTCGTGGATCCTGTTCCAATAAGCAAACGTAGTCGACAAGTATTGAATAGGACTATCTCAGGCTTACTTCTAGCAAGGTTGATCATGATTCATGAATATGACTCAGAGATCCCATTAACTACTGTAAAGGCATTGAGGGAATACTATAACAATGGCAATTTCGATAGTGGTAAAGAGGCTAGAAAACTAATTCAGGCTCTGGAGTTAGAGGGAGATTTAGATAGCCACATTCGAGCTGATATTGAAGAGTGGATAGAGGGATTCGAGTCCAATATAAAAGAACCCCCAAATAGTGCAATTTTCCCTTCTGAGCTTTCTCCTACGGAAAGACCTCCTATGAGATCTTTACGTGATGTTGAAAAACAAGTACCTATTAGAGCATTTGTTATGAAGAATTCAGGGAGGAAAAAATAATGGTTGAATATAGAAGTGTTTCACAAGTGTTGTTTGGTTTTTTGCCTGAGCAAACTGTCGATTTAAAAGGCCGAGTATGGAAGGTCAAAGATTGGGTTTATTTTTCAAGGAATGATATAGATGTCGCCTCAATAAAGCGGGCGATAATTAGACACGCTGGCGCTTGGGAAGCATCGGGAAAGGACGGGGATTTTGTGGCAAACTTGAGGAAGGGGTTTCCAATACAAGTTGTGACGATTGACGAAGATAATGGAGTGAAAATTGAACCATTCCCCAATAAGTCTTGGGTGTGCAGAAGCTGCTTTCGAGTTCATAGTGAACCCGGTGCTCAATGCCCATGCGGCAAAGATATAGGTAAAAGTAACCTTTATTTTGTTGGGTATCACGATGAATGTGGTGCTCTTCGTGAGCCGTACATCCCCAAGTGCAAAGAGCATAAACAAGTCCGAGTAAATTTTCCTGGTACAGCGTCTGCTGCTGAAATCGTGTTCGATTGTCCAGTTTGTAACTCGCCATTGCGGAAAGGGTTCGGTAACGTGAGTTGCGAGTGCGGAAAAGGTAATTTGAAGTTTCTTCCGCATCGAGCATCCTCTGTATATACACCTCATAGTGTTGTGATTGTAAACCCGCCAGATAAAGAAAAGATTAGAGTTTTAACTGAAGCAGGGGGGCCTCCTCGAGCACTTTCATGGGTGCTAAGTGGTATGGAGGAAGATAATATTGAACAAGTGAAGTCTAGTTCAGAGTCCTTGCGCAGAACCCTGCAAAGTCAAGGGTTGCCTGACGATGTTATTGATAAAATGCTCCAAGCTGCTGGTACTTCAGATGAGTTTGATTCAGTTCCTAATTTGAGACTTGTTCGAGAACACCAAGAGGAAGCTGAAGCTCAGGCTGTTATTTTAGCGCTTGCAACATTGGATTCTAGGGTACAGATAAAAGATCTTATTGCATCGGTACAAGGAGATTCTCGCTTTACTAAAGTTTATCAAAGTGACTATTTGTCTAGCCTGTCAAAAGCGGGCCTGAAGAGTGTTGAGCTGATAGATAAGTTCCCCGTATTGACAGCACAGTACGGGTATACACGAGGAGGGCATAAGCCAGGTGAGGATAAATTAACCCCTTTCAAGTCTAAGGGTTCGAAAGGTTATACTATCTACTCAGACTTAGCTCAAACAGAAGCTTTATATGTTCAGTTGGAGCCGAATCGGGTCATCGCTTGGCTACAAGGCGAAGGTTTTAATATCATCCAAGGGCAGGATGAAAAATCTAGTCGTCAAAATATATTAGAAGCCATTAATAAGTACGATGGTACCGGAGGTGAACAGAGTCTCGTTGATGTCCTTCAAAAGCTTATTCATTCGTATGCCCATCGATTTATTCGGGTAGCTTCGGTTTTTTCAGGTATTGATAGAAATGGGCTATCTGAGCTTTTATTACCTTATCACTTAGGCTTTTTTATATACGGCGCTGCCAAAGGAGACTTTGTTCTAGGGGGGCTGCAAGCCGTGTTTGAAACAGAGCTGCATAAACTGTTAGATGCTGTCTTATATGAAGATCATCGGTGTGCAATGGATCCTGCGTGTCACGATTCAGGAGGCGCCTGTATGGGATGTTTACACCTCGGGGAGCCTTCGTGCAGGCACTTCAATATGAACTTAAGTCGCAAAACCCTTTTTGGTCGAAAAGGTTACTTACGATAGCCGGGGAGTTTATTGCCAATTGAGTTTGTCTTTTACTCTTTTGGATGAAACTAGGTATAGAGCCGACTTTGCGCGGCTCATGCCTACGTAACATAGTGATTGTATTGAATCATCAGTTTCATTAGTTTCATTGTCGTCAATTACAACAATAACTACGTGGTTTTCTAACCCTTTGAATCGACGAATAGTCTCCGCACAAATGCCAAATTTATCATAGCTAGAAAAGACGTACTCTCCAACGCACTGGGTTTTGAGGTCTTTTATAAATTGACTTGTGTTGCTTAGAACACTTATGTGTTCTCGATCGACTTTTTCCGAAATTAGGTGCTCAACAATTGTTGAAACAAAATCTAAAGACTCACCTATTGTATTAGATTCAACAAACTGCGGAGTAGGTCCTTGCAACCCGCTTACAATCACTTTTTCTTGGTAGATGGCGGCTACTGTGGTGGCTATTGGGGTTGTATTTCTGCAGTTTTGGAGTAATTCGTACGGGCTTACCCCTTCTGGTTCTTGCCAGTCTCTCTTATATAAATCTTGGTGAGAATCCGCGAATATGTAGAAAGTACCGTGCTGTGACAGGCGTTCTCGTAATGATATTATCCATTCATAAGAAAAGTCCTGTGCTTCATCAATAATAATCACATCATAGTTTGTTTTATTAATATTCGCGGCGTGTTTGAATAATTGCCCAGCTTGAGATTCATACCATTCAGAATCCAAATGATTTGGTATATCCAGGTTAGCTTTCTGCGCCTCTTTCAAGGTAAGGGAATGATATGTTTCTACAGTTATCGTCGAGCTGGCTAATAAACTACTTACTTTCTCTTTCAATAGCTTGTTGTAACAAATTAATAAAGTCTTAAACTTTAATTTATCTAGTTGTCTTGCTTTTTCAATCGCTAACACCGTCTTTCCAGTGCCAGCACCTCCATAAATGATAGCTTGTTTCGCTCGTTTCAAGGATTCCAAAACTTTCATTTGTTCGCGGGTTAATTCGATGATGCCTCTTTCTGTTTCGTCTATATCGTCTGAAATTAGCCTCTGGACGTATCGTGTAGGGGCTAATAGGACGCAAACGTCGTTTAAATAGCTGTCTGGAAATTTGTGATTATATCCCCAATGCCCAGTAACCCTTTCTATAACGTTTTCAATATTGTTTAAATCTTCTCTATCTATGATTAACTCTTTTGGTGAGTTCATCGACAGCGATTGACTGACAGAAATATCTGGAAATACAACTGCATGCATTATAGGGATTGCTTTTAACTTTTTGTCTTCATGGGTCAGGTAGTTAAGTAAGGCATACTTTGAGTCTTTAACTTGAACAAAGGGATCTTTGATTCTGTGTTTTGATTGAAATCTATCAGTTGAATACCAAGTCCCGTTTTCAATTTCAATATCACCCCCCTTAACTTCAAGTATTAGAATACCTTCTTTCGGAATTAGGACAATGAAGTCAGCTTCTCCATCTCCTTGACGGTTGTTCCTTTTTGATTGCCAGCAAACTGAATGAAGGATCGTAATGCCATCAACATTCGTAAGTGAAGCTCTTACCTTTTCTTCTGAGGAAGGGCATTTTTCGGGTAAAAAAGGGGGGTAAATAACAGCCATGTTCTAATTCCCTGTGGTTTTAAAGTTTCAGTTCTTCAATATGCTTTTTGAATGATTCACCTATCACTTGTCCCAGCCTGGGAGGAACGGCATTACCGATCATTTTTCCTACGACGCTGGTTTGAATTGGCTTAGTATCTTCAGTAAATTTGTACCAGTCAGGGAACGTTTGGAAAATTGCACCCTCTCGCAGCGATATTGCTCTGTTTTCTTTTGGATGTCCAAATCTGCCATTACCAAATCCGAAAAATTGGGTGGTCATTGTTGGGGCGGGTTCATCCCAACTCATTCTGGAATAAACGCTGGAGTATGTTTGACCGCTTGGTTTTCTATGGCATTCTGCTATGAGGTGTTTCGGCCAATCTTTCCAGGAGCCTCCAGGTCTAGAGGCTTTCATACGCTTCATGTTGAGTTCTGATAGGCCCGCAGCTTTGTGAAGGCGATCAAGTTTGGAGGCTGAGCCTGCCTTTATTTTTGGCAGCTGTTGTTCTGAGAGAGCCTGTCTCACTGTGATATATTCATCAGGGTTGTGAGTCTTGGGAATTAATGAAATAGAGCCGAGCTTAGACGCTAGTAAAACATGGCGACTTCGAGTTTGAGGAACCCCATAATCCGGGCAATATACAGTATCAGCCCAAATATTATAGCCCTGCTTTTTCAAAGTCTTAACAAAGTCATGGTATACCTTGTGTTTGGTCACATCAGGAACATTCTCCATTGTAACGAGATCTGGTTGGGTGTCTTTGATTAGTCTTGAAAATGCATAGAGCAAAGGCCATTTCTTATCTTTTTTCACATCTCGTCCTTGAGAATATGTGGAGAAAGGTTGGCACGGAGCACACCCAGCTAATAGCTTGATATCACCTTCAGGATACATACCTGATAGTTCTTTCGCTTTCAAAGATGTTACATCTTTACAGTGGAAAGTCGTTCCGTTGTTTGACTCATATGCATATTTGCAACTGCTTTCTATATCTAGTCCAGCAGATACCTGAATTCCAGAGTCAAGTAGCCCTCGAGTTAATCCTCCCGCACCGCAAAATAGATCTACACTAACTATGTTTTTCATATAGTTATAACCAATAAATTATATCCTCTTCGTAGTTTACCTCATAATGCTCGCTAAATCGAGGTGGATTTCAATTTTTCTCTTCAAAAAGAAAGGGATACATAAAATTTCTTATTATTTATATACTTACTTTATGATAGCTGAAATCTGTAGTGGCAAACTAAATCCAGGCACTGGTTTATGTAGATTTTTCGCTTTCGCAGGCGGTAAGTTATCAATTGTACTGACGTGGTCTTTTCCATTCGCAATCGTTCATCAGGTAATAACCGTCACCCTGATTCGCATTGAGCGATACTCTAAGCTCGGTATTCATTCTGATTTCAGACTTTGAACAACGCTCAAATTATCAGTGGTAGAGCCTTTATTACTTGGATTATGTATAATTTCAGCGACGTACATATTGTACAGATTATTTGCAACTGAAAGGTATCTCATGAACACTATCTTGATTATCACGACCCTAAGCTTTGCGGTCCTCAATGCTCTTTTGTTTCTTA
Source organism: Vibrio fluvialis (assembly GCF_900460245.1). Taxonomy (NCBI): domain Bacteria; kingdom Pseudomonadati; phylum Pseudomonadota; class Gammaproteobacteria; order Vibrionales; family Vibrionaceae; genus Vibrio; species Vibrio fluvialis. The sequence continues at coordinate 2,557,090 of NZ_UHIP01000001.1, read as the reverse complement.
AGCTAAAGAAAGAGCACGCAGAGCACAATTCGTTGTCCGAGAAGTTATCTTTAGTTCAGTCTCAATTGGAAGAGCTCCAAGCCAAAGGAATCGCCGACATCTCATTGGCTGAAGTTGATTACTTTAAATCACAGAAAGACAAGCTGATGTTCTTGTTGCTTGAGGTTGATGGCAAACGCCGTAATCAGCTTTTGGGCATTACTCCTGATATGTACGACGACAGCCAAGCAGCTAAAAAATGGTACAAGTCGTTGTCTGTGCAAGTGCACCCAGACAAAAACCCAGGTTACAAGGATGCTGCGAAAGCATTTGATAAACTCAATGAGCTTTATAATATGATGACGCTTTAATGGTGCTGACATGAGAAATCAACTCAAGTGCCTTTGTCTGAACTTGTCACCTCTCAAGCCAGTAATGTTGCTCTAGATCTCAATGATACCATCGACCAAAATAACCAAGCTCTGTTAGAAACCTCTTTTACAGTGCTTGATCATGCTAACGAAACCCACACGCCGTTTTACAACATCCCTTCTTTAGCGCAGTCCATTGGCACAGACGCAAGAGGTCTGAGGAAAGCGCTGGCTGAAGCTGACGAGGGTGAGGTGAAGTGGAAAAATAAAGTGCCTTATATGGCGCAAGGCTGCACGTTGGAATTCTTATATGAACGACTTGAGCAGCCTAGGGACAGCAGTCAGCAAGCCCTCATCGAAAGTACGATTGACACGGTAAACTTAGCAAACGATTTAAGTTATACGGGCATTATTGAGCAGATAGAAAATGCACTTGATGCATCATTGATGCAAGAGAATGAATTTATGGATGAATCAAGTAAAATAGCATTAATAGCAGGCTCTCAAACTGTCGTCAGTCATGATGGGGATGGTGAGAACCCCATAACGGCTTTACAGGTGCAGACAGACACCCAAGTGGTCAATTACCGCCTATATATGGATGCTAGCATACTCCATGAAGTGACGGGCTTATCAAAATCCGAGGTGCGAGAGCATCTGGCTAGTGCCCCTCAAGACAAAATAGCTACTTTAAATAATCAAACGTTCGTTAGATTACCTACTGTTATAAAATGGAATCAAACCAGTTTACAAAATAGAGATCCCGATGTTAGGGCGCGAGGGCAAGTCTTTCAATCATCAGCACACAGCCTGATCACCGAACCTGTTGCCATGAAAGCCCGTGCAATCTCGGCCGCATCGGTGACAAAAAATCCAACAAAGCTAAGGAAAAGAAACGTAGAGAACTGAAAGTGGTCGGTCAAGATAGGCAGTGCCAGCTTTCACTGCAGCCCATCAACGGCCAAAGTACGCAGATTCATCACCTAGAGCGCGTTGCGGATAAACCTGAGTTAGCTGCTGAATAGGATAACCTCGCACTTACCTTAGTTCCCCCGCATCAAGAAGAGCACAAAAACGACAAGTCTCTTCCCGAGCCGCCGAATCTAGAAAAATAAATGATAGTGCCAGAATTACTAAGTTAGCAAACGTTGTAACTCAACTATGTCCAAAAGTGATCATGGGTCTAGTATGATACTTTAATACTCATGTGTGGTTTGATTTATAGTGTGACGACACAAAGTTGTATGATACTTTATTTTTCGACACTGTTTTTACCTGCCAAAAATCAGCATCTACAAAATGGGTCAGTATGAAACTTTATTACTGGCCCACAAAAGGGCTGCCATTGGCAGCCCTTTTTCGTTATGGGTTAGAGTTGAGATAGGCTTGTGTCGAAATCTTAGTCCAGTCACGCACTTTCTTCAGATAACTGTGTTGAGATTCGATGATCTCTTTGGCGAGAGGATCGTTGGCTGCGAGTTCTTGTAACAGCTCATCATTGGCTTTACGCATGGCGTCTAACACGGCTGGCGGGAAATCGCGGACTTTGATGTCCGGATGTTCAGTCGTCATCTGTGCCCAGGCCGTTGCATTGGCGTCAATCGCCTGAGCGTACATATCAAATGCCGCGACGCGGAACGCCGTTTTCAGGATCACCTGCAGATCATTCGGCAGCGAATCCCAGACTTTTTTGTTCACCAGGAACTGTGTCTCTGACCCTGGTTCATGCCAGGCTGTGTAGTAATAAGGTGCAATTTTCTGAAAACCCATGCGCAGATCGAACGCTGGTCCCACCCATTCCAGCGCATCAATCGTGCCGCGCTCAAGTGAGGTATACAGTTCCCCCGGTGCAATATTCGTAGGCTTAGCGCCGACTTTTGCAAATATTTCTCCGGCAAAACCCGGAATGCGCATCTTCAGCCCTTGCAGATCATCAATGGAGTTGATCTCTTTTTTAAACCAGCCGCCCATCTGAATGTCGGAGTTGCCGCCGGGAAATGAGAGCAGACCAAAAGGTTCATAAACTCTCTGCATCAGCTCCATGCCGCCGCCGTAGAAGAACCAGGCGTACTGTTCCATAGTGATCATGCCAAACGGCATAGAAGAGAAAAACAGCGTATTCGGTACCTTGCCTTTCCAGTAATAAGAGCTGGAATGACCCAGATCGTACTGACCGGATTTGACCATATCAAACACGCCCAGTGGCGCTTTGTGCTTATTGGCCGAATCGATACGAATCTGTAGTCGCCCGTTCGACATCTCTTCCGCCAGTTTGGCCATATTGCGTGAGGCATCACCGAGAATTGGAGTGTTCGCCCCCCACGTTTCGGCCAGCTTGAGACGATAGACTTTTTCCGCTGCTGCACTGAAGCCACTGAATAGGGTCAGAGACAAGAGTAAGGCGGTGGTCATTCCTTTGTGTATGGCAGACTTAGTCAACATAACTTCCTCATTTTTATTGTTATTGACCGGATAATCTTCTGGTTAGAACAAAAAAACGTCAATTGGCTGTGGAGAAAAGAAGGCGAGTGATGCTGAAGGAGTCTGCTGTATGTCGGATTATTTTAGGATTTTAATGTTAGTTTATATTTCAGTATTAGCGATATGTTTGGTTTGAAGGCGAGTTTTTGACCGTTCGTTATGATTTCAAAACTGTCTGTAAGGTCACGGCGATGATCCAGTGACCATCGCCGTGTTGAGCGGTTTAACGGCCGTGATAGCCCAGATATTGCTGCGCTTCCTGACTGCCCATGTAGCGAGAGAGGGTACGCTGTGGCACATTACGCAAATCGACCACAATCAAACCATCGAGCGCATCGTTAAAATCCGGGTCGATGTTGAAGCTGACCAGTTTGCCATTGAGGCCAAGGTATTGGCGCAGCAACACCGGAATACCTTTGCCTTCGTCAATGCGGGCAATCACACGCGACAGCAATTGCAGGTCGGCGAGCGACGTCAGCAGACTGGCATTCCACAGGTTTTGACCCGTCGGTAGCGGATTGGTCGCTTCCACCAGTTCGGCCTGTGCTTTGTCGTAGTAATGTAGCGTCATGGTGTCGGCCAGCAGGCGACGTGCCTGATCGCTGTAGTCGCTGCTGATGCTCACCGGACCAAACAGGTGCGTGTAGTCCGGATGGCGTTGCACGTAAGTGGCGATACCTTTCCACAGCAGTAACAGAGGCGCCATGCTTTTTTGGTAGGCTTCATCAATCACCGAGCGGCCCATTTCAATCGCTTTGCCCATGTTGTGCAGAAAGCGCGGGTCGTATTGAAACAGTGTGCTGGAGTACAGCCCATCAATGCCGCGACTTGCCAGCAGTTCATCGACCAACCCTAAGCGATACGCGCCGACCAGTACCTCATGTTCGCGATCCCAGATAAACAGGTGCAGATAGTCGCGGTCGAACTCGTCAATATCCAATGATAAACCAGTGCCTTCACCGACTTGGCGAAAGTTGAGTTCTCGCACACGGCCAATTTCATGCAGGATGGCGGGGATGTTCTCTGCTCGCGTGCAGTACACATCAAATTCGTTGTGGCGCAGCAGATGCTCCGAAAATGACAGACGCGCGATGTCTTGGCGTAGATCATCCAGCGGCAAGCGGGCATCTATCGGTGCCAGCGAGCTATCTTGCGCGGTTTTGTTGCGCGTAATGGTGGCAGGGTTGTGCAACAAATAGGTGTTCAAGCGCAGGTAGTTGACCAATTGCTGATCGCACAGATCGTTCACTTCTTTGTAGTGAATGGTTTCGCCGATCGCGATGTCGATGCAGCTCTGCTTTTTATTCAGCAGTTCGCGCCCGAGCATCAGGGTGCGCAGCAGTGGGTGGATTTTCCCCGCCATATAAAAACGTTTGGAGTTCTGGCCATCGATGTACACCGGCACCGATTTGGCTTTGTGTTTTTTGATCAGGCGGCTGACCGACTGGCTCCACTCTTTGTCTTCCAAACGACGTTGTTTGTTGTCGACCAGTTGCGACACTTCGCCGGCAGGGAACATCAGCAATAAGCCGCCTTGTTCCAGATGTTTATGCGCCTGACGCAGAGCCAGCAAATTGGCTTTGTGCGCTTGGCGGGTTTCAAACACATCCACGCCGATAAACAGTTCATCGAGCTCGGGGACGGTTTTGAGGTAGTGATTGGCGAGGATCTCGATGTCTGAGCGGCGAGTCAGTAGCAGTTCAGCCAGAATCACCCCTTCCACGCAGCCAAGCGGATGGTTCGCCACGACCACGGTCGCACCCGTTTGCGGCACTTGGCCCAGTGAGCCTTTCACCACTTGGTAATCAATGCCCAACACTTCGAGCGTGAAACGCAGAAACTGCGCCGTATCGCACCCAGCCGGGCGCTGGGCGTAAAATTTATCAAGTTGGTTTAAACCTGTCGCCCATTCGGCGAATTGTTCACCCAGGCCAAAGGGGGTTTTGCGCGGCAATTTAAAAGGGCTGGTGGAAAGCATAACGTCCTCACGATCCGTGTTTTATCGTCATGCTAGAGCGCGATTGTGTCAGAACCGCTGCGATTGGATGAGGCTTTGATGGCGTTTCGATTGCAGTTTGGTGACGAACGGAAATGAAAGCACAACGCTCTCTGGCTTATTACTTTCCTGAATGGAAATATTAAAACTTGTGTCAGGTTTCGGTCTGGTTGTCAGCGCTGGGTTAAAAATGCTCTTGGTAGTTGTGCAATCGTTGACAAGATTTTACGCCAGATTTAGCATCCCGCTCGCTTATTAATCACAGCGCGTTTTGCGCTGACTATCGTTTAATTTTTCGAGGAACAACAGAAACCTATGGACTCATCGAGTAGTCGAATATCACAGTATGGTCTTTTCGGTTTAACGAAAATGCCACGCGGTTTCTAGTTCACCAGCTTTCTGCTTTTCGCATTTGCTTGGTGATCATCATCGCTGGCAGATGCAGATTCTCTCATCCGTTTTCGAACATTCCAGTTTCCCGACCAGACCTTCTCGGGTATGGCAACGTTGTTTGCGTACGTGTTAACGGGCGCGGCCGCTTGTATGACGTGAAAGCCGTCGGGATCACGCAGCAAACTTGCGCTATTCCACGCGTGGGTGCTGCGGTGCATTAAGGTTTCTTTGTCCTGAGCTAATCTCAGGAGAGAGCTATGACTGTTACACCCATCTTTGAGCGTCAGCCCAGCTTGGTGCTGCGCATCTCCGGTTTTAACCGGGTTCGTGATCATCTCACCCAAGACTGTTTTTGCGTGGGGGACGATCTGAAAGTGCATCATGTTATTCACATGCTGCGCAGCCTGCACGTCGTCGGCCAATTGATCGATGCAGTGATCGTCACCTCGGACGAAGGCACCTATTTGGGGCTGGTTCCGCTGTCGGCGTTGGCAGTTGCGGAACCGACATTACCCATTCTTACGTTGGCTCAAGGCTCCCAGTTTTTTGTTTCACCCGTTGCTCCGGCTTATCAAGCGGCGTTGCGTCTGCGCCAAAGTCCATGGGCGTTGTTGCCGGTGTTGGATGAAGAGCACCGCGTTGTCGGAGTGCTGGAAAGCCGCACGGCCATCGGCATCATTCGTCAGCGTTTACAACTATCCCCCAATGAGCTGGCAGGCAAAGTTCGTTCCAGCTGGTTTCGTTTGACTCATTTTTGGCGCTAAGGCCGGGAGAACTCAGCATGACTACCATGATCCATGAAATGATGGCGCTGCTGCGCCATTCCGACAGAGCGCAATTGAATCAATTCATGGCGCGCAATCCCAAGGCCGACTGTGCAGAAACATTGGTTCATCTGTTGGATACTCAGCGTGTCTCGCTGAGCGAACTGAAAGACATTTTGCATTTGCTGACGCCGGATTCCCGTGCCGAATTGTTTAGCTATTTGCCGCTCACGCTTCAGGTGGATATCGCGCAAAGTATGGCGATGGCAGAACTGGCGGCTATGGCGCATCAAATGGCACCCGATGAGCGGGTCGATCTGTTGGCGCTGTTGCCACAGGATATTCAGCAACAGGCGCTGCGCTTGATGAACGCGGCGGACCGAGAAAACATCGAAATTTTGTCCGCCTATCCACAGGGCACAATCGGCGCGATAATGACCACCGATTTTGCCACGTTAACACGCGATCTAACCGTGGAAGAGGCGTTGGCTCACCTTAAATTGTGCGCCCATGAAAGCGAAACCATTTATCAGGCGTACGTGCTGGATGATGAGCAAGGACTTCTCGGCATTGTCTCTTTACGAGAACTGGTGCTGGCCGAACCGAGCATCAAAGTAGCATCGATCATGACCAAGGTGATGATCTTTGTGCGGGCGAATGACGAAGAAGCGCTCGCGGCGCAGGCGATCAGTAAATACGATCTGTTGGCGTTGCCAGTACTCGGCAGCCGTAACCAGTTGATTGGCATCGTGACGTATGACGACGCGATGGATGTGGCGGAAGAACAGGCGGATCGTAGTTTTCACAAAACGGCGGCGGTGAATTTTACCGGCAGCCTCAAAGACGCAAGCATTGGTTTGATGTATCGCAAACGGGTGTTCTGGTTGGTGCTGCTGGTGTTCGGGAACCTATTTTCTGGGGCGGGGATTGCGTATTTCGAAGATACGATCCAAACCTACGTCGCGCTGGTGTTCTTTCTGCCGCTGTTGATCGACAGTGGCGGTAACGCGGGATCGCAATCGGCAACATTGATGGTGCGAGCATTGGCGACGGGTGAAGTGGTCGCCACAGACTGGGCAAAAATGGTCGGCAAGGAACTGGCGATATCGGCGTTGCTCGGCGCAACCATGGCGGCAGCGGTCTCCTTGCTTGGTTTTTGGCGCAGTGGCGGCGACATTGCATTAGTCGTGGCGCTGACGATGCAAATCGTGGTGATCATTGGGTCGGTGGTCGGGATGTTGTTACCGTTCGTGCTCAATAAAATGAACCTCGATCCGGCATCGGCCAGTGCGCCGCTGATCACCACCATTGCCGACTCCATTGGCGTCATTGTTTACTTCAGTGTCGCAACCATGGTGTTGGAGTTCCCACCAGTGGTTTAATGTTCATGCCCGCAGTGATGCGGGCATTGTTTCAAACTATTTACGAAACATCAGTGTCAGTGTCACTGGCACACGATCCGAAATGCTGATGTCGCCCACCGTGGTTGACAACGCATTTAAATTGCCAGCAGGAATACCAAAATCACTGCCCCCGATCACAACGGGGGCGTATGAGCTGACCATGATGTGATCGCCGGCGGGCATCACTACAACCGGAAAAGTTACACTTTGAGTTTGGCCGTGCATGGTCACCTTGACGGGCAAGGCGACTTGTTTGGCTTCGCCGCTTAACAAACTAGCATCGACGCTACCGGTGATCGACACCGTTGGGTAGGTCATGCTGTCAAAGAAGATCTCGTTGAGGCGAGTATCGCGAATAGGCACGCCGGTGCTGATGCCCTTTAAATCGACACTGATTTGAAATTGACCATTCTCTTTCAGTTGCCCGGAAAGGGTGTTGATGCTGGCAGGTTCGACCACAAACTGCTTCTTAATCGTAGCAAAACTGATCGACGATAAGCTGGAGTCCAAAACATAGTCGCTGGCAAAAGCGCTGTGAGCCGTGAATGCGCTGAGCGCCATAGCGAGTAAAGCCGTTACATTTCTCATAGTGGAACCTTTTCATCACAGATAGTAGCTCTAAGCGTAGTCTCTGAACGTGGAACAGAGTAGTTGGACTCGGGGCATTGTGCTGTCTTTTATCACTCAGTGTCTGTTTCGTGGCATGGGTTCAAACATCTGCTTTCGTTATTAAAGATTATGTTATCCGGATTACAGCCAGTTTTAGTGGATAGAACAAAAGCGTTTAGCTACCAAAATAGGTATTGCGAACTAAAATTATATCTATCAGTAATAATGAAGATATACATGATGAATGTCTGTTTATGTAGGTCATTGATTGTGGGTGTATCGTTTTGCTTTTCGTCTGCCGTTTATTGCCAATCTTGGTTCGACAGTGTGAGTGTTGGCGCTGGAACTTCATTTGATCACGAGTTTCTCGCGCATATCGGTATTCAGCACAATTTTGATAAACAATGGTGGGAGAGTGACTCTGGAAGCCTTTCGGCCTATCTAGATTTGTCTTTGAACAATTGGTCATTACCTGGAAAAGATGACTTGCGCATTGTTGCGATCTCCCCGGTGTTTACGTACCAATTTTCTACGCGATTGTTCGGTGCCAAACCCAATCTAGAATGCGGTATCGGGGGAAGCTACATTAGCGAATATGTATTCAACGATCGAGATATGGGCGGTAAATTCCAGTTCGAGGATCGGATCGCGTTTGGTTTACGCTATGACTTCGGTACGTTGATGCTAACTTACCTGCACTATTCTAATGGCGGCATATATTCACAAAATGCAGGCATGAATTCGGTGCTGCTCAAATTCCGCTATTTTTGGTAGTGGCAATTTTCGCCTCAATTTCCAAATGCAAAAAAGCCTGATGGGTTTCCTCATCAGGCTTTTGCAATTTGGTGGCCCCTATGTGACTTGAACACATGACCAATCGATTATGAGTCGACTGCTCTAACCACTGAGCTAAGGGGCCGATTAGGGAAACGATTATAGGGGATGGGCTTTGGAGTGTCTAGCCGCAAAGTAGGGTAATAGCGCTTAGTTTTTATTCACTTAGCATCCCGAATAATAAAAAAGGTGAGTCGTGGCTCACCTTTGTCTTTGCAATGATTGCTTACTCGTCGAGGAAGCTGCGCAGAGTCTCTGAGCGGCTTGGATGACGCAGTTTGCGCAGTGCTTTTGCTTCGATCTGACGGATACGTTCACGAGTTACGTCGAACTGTTTGCCCACTTCTTCGAGCGTGTGGTCGGTATTCATGTCGATACCAAAGCGCATACGCAGTACTTTCGCTTCACGAGGCGTCAGGCCAGCCAGAACATCACGAGTTGCTGCTTTCAGGCTTGTTGCTGTTGCAGAATCCAGTGGTAGTTCCAGAGTGGTATCCTCGATGAAATCACCCAGATGCGAATCTTCGTCGTCACCGATTGGTGTCTCCATTGAGATAGGCTCTTTGGCAATTTTCAGGACTTTACGGATCTTGTCTTCCGGCATTTGCATGCGTTCAGCCAACTCTTCCGGCAGTGGCTCACGACCCATTTCCTGTAGCATCTGACGAGAGATGCGGTTCAGTTTGTTGATCGTTTCGATCATGTGAACCGGAATACGGATAGTGCGTGCCTGGTCTGCGATTGAGCGAGTGATCGCCTGACGAATCCACCAAGTTGCGTACGTCGAGAACTTGTAGCCACGACGATATTCAAACTTATCAACCGCTTTCATCAGACCGATGTTACCTTCCTGAATCAGATCCAGGAATTGTAGGCCACGGTTGGTGTATTTCTTCGCGATAGAAATAACCAGACGCAAGTTCGCTTCAACCATCTCTTTCTTCGCACGGCGAGCTTTCGCTTCACCGATAGACATGCGACGGCTGATGTCTTTGATACGATCAACAGTCAGAGAAGTCTCTTGTTCGATGATCTTCAGTTTCTGGATAGAACGGCGAATATCATCTTCGTACTGGCGAACTTTTTCCACGTACGGCTTATCTGATGCCAGAACCTGATCCAACCATGCTTCGCTTGATTCGTTACCCGTGAAGATAGCGATGAACGATTTCTTCGGCATTTTTGCCACTTCGACCACGGCTTTCATGATCAGACGTTCTTGAGTACGAACGCGATCCATTGACGTGCGAAGGGTATCAACCAAATGATCGAACTGTTTTGGTGTCAGACGGAATTCACGGAAGACATCCAGTACCAGATCCGTTGCCTGCTGCGCTTTTGAGCTTTCGTTACCGTGCTCGTTGATCGCGAGTTGCAGGTTTTGGAACTTGTTACGCAGCTCGGTGAATTTTTCCAGTGCCAGCTCAGGGTCGATACCGACTTCTTCATCGCTGTCGCTGCTGTCGTCATCACCGTCTTCATCTTCGTCTTCATCTTCGTCGTCGATGTCTTCTTCATCTTCGTCGTCGAGATCTGCACCACTTAGCTCAGAACCGATGTGGGTTGCTGTTGGTGCGGTGGTCTCTTCTTCGTTTGGATCGACAAAACCAGAAATCAGATCGGTCAGGCGCAGTTCTTCGGCCTGAACTTTGTCAAACTGTTCAAGAATGTAAGGGATGGTGCCCGGGTATTCAGCTACGGCGCTTTGAACTTGGTTGATACCTTCTTCAATACGCTTAGCAATATCGATTTCACCTTCACGAGTCAGTAGTTCTACTGTACCCATTTCACGCATGTACATGCGGACTGGATCGGTCGTTCGACCAATCTCGCTTTCTACACTTGACAGCGCAGCTGCAGCGGCTTCTGCTGCATCTTCATCAGTGATCGTGTTGTCGTCGCTAAGGGCGAGGTCATCGGCATCAGGAGCAGTTTCTACTACTTTGATACCCATGTCGTTGATCATCTGAATAATATCTTCTACCTGTTCAGAATCGACGATCTCAGCAGGTAGGTGGTCATTTACTTCGGCGTAGGTCAGATAGCCTTGTTCCTTGCCTTTAATGACAAGTAGTTTAAGCTGTGACTGCGGATTTTGATCCATAGACGGTATCCAACTTCGTATCTGGTGAAGGAATAGTATGCGAAATGCAAACCACGTATATTAACAAATTTATTCGTTGCTGACTATTTAAACTGGGTTACGCTTTTAATTCTAGCATTAACGCTACTAGCTCCCGCTTTTCCTCGGCTGATAAACCGACGCTTCTCTCTTTAGCCTGCAAGTTTTCAATTTGTTTCTCTACGCACTGGGCAAGAATTTTGTCCAATGAGTCTAAAAATAGTTCTTCTTGGTTGTCTTCGACAAGGGGGATTTCCCAGCTTGCCAGACGAGACAGAAGTGCCTCATTTTTACTGTTGCGCCAATGTTCAAGTAATTGGCCCGTTGAGATATGGGGGTATTGTCGGCAATTTTCAAGGACTTCTACCAACAAACTCAGCCCCGGAATAGCCAGACCTCTAACGCTGGAAAGGTCAGGTACCATATCAGCATAGCTCGGATTTTGCAGAAGCAAAGCGATAACTTCCCGCATCGGCGTGCGTTTAATTTCTTTGTGCGGCTGCGGTCGACTATTGGCTTCACTCGGTAAATTCGGCTTTTTATAAATACCGGTTTTCTGCTCAAGTATTTTCAGCAACTGATCCTGTAGAGATTCATCTGGGATCTTATTGATCAGTGGCAGAGCCATGGCTTCAAGCGCCGCTTTACCCTCATTGTTGCCGACATTGACTTGTGACAACAGATTAGAAAACAGATATTTCGACAGAGGTTCTGCCTGGTTCATCTGTTCTTCAAAGGCATCTTTACCAAACTTGCGTACGTAGCTGTCCGGATCCTCACCATCAGGTAAGAACAAGAACTTCAGAATGTTGCCGCTTTTTAAGTAGCCCAGTGCATTCTCCAGTGCACGCCACGCGGCTTCACGGCCTGCGCGGTCACCGTCGTAACAGCAAACCACAGTATTGGTTTGACGAAATAGCAGCTGTAAGTGATCGCCGGTGGTTGACGTACCCAGTGAGGCGACAGAGTAGTCGATACCATATTGCGCCAGCGCCACCACATCCATATAGCCTTCGACCACCAGAATCTGTGGTGGTTCACGATAGGCCTGCAGTACTTCGTAAAGGCCATACAGTTCCTTACCTTTATGGAAGATAGGTGTCTCTGGCGAGTTGAGATATTTCGGTGTGCCATCGCCGATCACGCGGCCACCAAAGCCGATCACGCGGCCACGACGATCACGAATCGGGAACATCACTCGACCGCGAAAACGGTCGTAGCGGTTGCCATTGTCGTTCTCGATCAACATACCGCCCGATACCAGCATGTCCTGATTGTGGCGGCTTTGACCAAAGTTCTTACGAACCAAATCCCATTCGTCTGCTACAAAACCAATACCGAATTTCTGGACGATTTCGCCAGATAAACCGCGGTTTTTCAGGTATTCAATCGCGTGACGGTTGGATGCGACTTTGAGTTGCTGACGATAAAACTGAGCGATGCTGCCCATCAAATCGTACAGGTTGCGTTTTTCTTCGCTGTTGGCTCGAGGGGCATTTTTGTTAAACGACCCGTTACTGCGCTCTTCCCGAGGTACTTCAAGTCCGAGAAAAGAGGCCAGCTCTTCAATGGCTTCCGGGAACTCCAGACGCTCATATTCCATCATAAAGTCGATGGCATTACCGTGCACACCACACCCGAAACAGTGATAAAACTGTTTTTCCTGGCTGACGCTGAAGGAGGGGGTTTTCTCGTTGTGGAATGGGCAGCAGGCGCTGTAGTTTTTACCCTTTTTTTTAAGTTTTACACGTGCGTCGATGATGTCGACAATATCAAGCCGAGCCAGGAGGTCATCAATGAAACTACGAGGGATTTGTCCTGCCATAAAACCTAAAAGAAAGAACTGAAATTCAAAGAAACGTACCCGCGTTCAGGCAGAGTACAGATACAAACAAGCCGTGCGTTCCAGAGGATAGCACGGCTTGATGCAATTGGGTGTCAGGTTAAGCGAGTTTAGCGCGAACTAAGCCGCTAACTTTACCCATATCTGCACGCCCTTGAATCTGCGGTTTCAATAGCGCCATCACTTTACCCATGTCTTGCATGCCCGCTGGTTCAGATTCAGCAATTGCACTGTCAATCAGTGCGACCACTTCTTCTTCGCTCAGTGGTTGAGGCATAAATTCCTCAAGAACTGTGATTTCTGCTTTTTCCGCATCAGCAAGATCCTGACGGTTTGCTGCTTCAAATTGCGTAACAGAATCGCGACGTTGTTTAACCATTTTGGTCAGCACAGCAAGAATGTCGTCATCGCTCAGAGTAATCTGCTCGTCAACTTCACGTTGCTTAATGGCTGAAAGGGCTAAACGAATAGTGCCAAGGCGCGCTTTGTCCTTGGCTTTCATCGCTAATTTTTGCTCATCTTTGAGAGTGTCAATCAGAGCCATAACGAATTCCTTAGTTAGGAATCAGTTATTAGTACAGGCGAACGCGACGAGCGTTTTCGCGAGCAAGCTTCTTAGCGTGACGCTTTTGAGCTGCTGCTTTAGCGCGTTTGCGAACTGTAGTTGGTTTTTCGTAGTGCTCACGACGACGCACTTCAGAAAGGATACCTGCTTTTTCGCAAGAGCGCTTAAAACGACGTAGTGCAACGTCGAACGGTTCGTTTTCACGTACTTTAACTACTGGCATATGCCTTTCACCTCAGGGGTTAATTCGTTAACGCTGGCGTTGTGTGACCAAAACAACAATTAGTTTGATCGAAACCAGCTTGATCAAAAATGGTGCGGAATTTTAATCCGATAGCCACGGCTTTGTAAAGCACTTTGTCGCTTACAGTCTGTACAAAATTTGTTTGTGAAGCCAAGCCGAGGTAACATGGCGCCAATTTCGAATTATAGATGACAGCGTGCTGAGAAAACTATGCGCATTATTGGTATTGAAACCTCTTGTGACGAAACGGGTGTAGCGATTTACGACGATGAGAAAGGATTGCTGTCGCATAAACTCTACAGTCAGGTCAAACTTCATGCAGACTACGGTGGCGTAGTGCCGGAACTGGCATCACGCGATCACGTTAAGAAAACCATTCCTTTGATCAAAGCGGCGATGGCCGAAGCTAACTTAACCCCGGCAGACATTGATGGCGTCGCGTACACCGCAGGCCCGGGCCTCGTTGGTGCTTTATTGGTGGGTGCAACGATTGGCCGCAGCTTGGCTTATGCCTGGAATGTGCCAGCGGTGCCTGTGCATCACATGGAAGGTCACTTGCTGGCGCCAATGTTGGAAGACAACCCGCCGCCATTCCCGTTTGTTGCGGTATTGGTTTCAGGTGGACACTCAATGATGGTGGAAGTGAACGGCATTGGTGAATATCAGATTTTGGGTGAATCGATTGATGATGCTGCCGGTGAAGCGTTCGACAAAACCGCGAAACTGATGGGGCTGGATTATCCTGGTGGTCCGCTGCTGGCGCGTTTGGCTGAAAAAGGCACACCGGGTCGCTTTAAGTTCCCGCGTCCGATGACGGATCGCCCAGGGCTGGATATGAGTTTCTCTGGCCTGAAAACTTTTACTGCCAATACGATTGCGGCTAACGGCGATGATGAGCAGACCCGAGCGGATATCGCCTATGCGTTTCAGGAAGCAGTGTGTGACACCTTAGTTATCAAGTGCCGCCGTGCTCTGGAACAGACGGGCATGAAGCGCATTGTGATTGCGGGGGGTGTGAGTGCTAATAAACAGCTGCGTGAAGACTTAGGCAAACTGGCGAAGAAAGTCGGCGGTGAAGTTTACTATCCGCGTACTGAATTTTGCACCGATAACGGCGCCATGATCGCGTACGCTGGCATGCAGCGTCTGAAAAACGGTGATGTGACGGATTTGACTCTGGAAGCGCGCCCGCGCTGGCCGATAGATCAACTGACGCCAATCAACGATTAATCACTGTCAAACGGTCGCTGAAGCGGCCGTTTTTGTTTCTATGAATCAAGCGATTAGTACAGTTTTGACGTGTCTGCTCAGAGCTGACGGTAGTGTTTTTAATGCTATAGTCGCTGCAACATTGATAACAGGAAAAATAAGAATGAGCATGTTTAACGTTGATGGCCAGCAGATGCATTATCTGGATGTGGGGCAGGGCGAAGTCATTGTGCTGGGTCACAGTTACTTGTGGGATAGCCAAATGTGGGCTCCGCAGGTGGAAGTGCTCAGTCAGCACTATCGTTGTATTGTGCCTGATTTGTGGGCGCACGGGGCGTCCGATTCAGCTCCAGCGGCAATGCGCAATCTGGCTGACTACGCGCAGCATATATTGGCGCTAATGGATCATCTGGCGATCGAAACGTTTTCTGTACTGGGACTCTCGGTGGGAGGCATGTGGGGCGCCGAGTTGGTTGCCCTTGCGCCGCAACGAGTAAAATCTTTGGTGATGATGGACACTTTTGTCGGATTGGAACCGGAAGTCACGCATGCGAAATACTTTCATATGCTGGATACCATCAGCCAACTTCAAGCGGTCCCTGCGCCGATTGTCGATGTGGTCACGCCAATGTTTTTTGCACAAAACGCCGCAGAGAACTCGCCACAGCTGGTGCAATCATTCCGCAGCTGTTTGGCGGCGCTGAGTGGCGAGCAGGCTGTTGAAGTTGCGCGAATTGGTCGTATGGTGTTTGGTCGCCGCGACTTGATGGAAGAGGTTGAGAAGTTTGCGCTTCCTGTACTGATTGCGGTCGGTGCAGAAGATGCGCCGCGCCCGGCGCTCGAATCTTATTTAATGAATGACAGTATTACCGGCAGTGAGTTGGTGGTGATTCCACAAGCTGGCCACATCAGTAATCTGGAGCAACCGCAGTTTGTCACCGATATGCTGATGCGCTTCTTCGCTAAGGTGTACGCATAACGCAAACATAAAAAAGGCCGTTTGGCCTTTTTTATTGCCGATGATATTGAGTCAGTCGAGGCTGCTCGGTTTTTTTTCACCGACTTTGGGTTCCGTGCCTGCAAACAACCGCTTAATGTTTTGATGATGACGCAGCACAATCAGGCAGCACAACATCGCCACTGGCAAGGTGTATTGTGGTTTGATCATCCAGGTATAAAACGGTGCCAATAATACTGTGACCAGAGCGGCCAGCGAGGAATAACGAAAGATCACGGCAACCACCAGCCAGGTGAGCATGATCATCAGCGTGAGGTCTAGCCCGATCGGCGCGATGGCACCAAGAGCTGTGGCGACGCCTTTTCCGCCTTTAAAGTGGAAAAACAGCGGGTACATATGGCCAAGGCAGGCCGCAATCGCGATGATACCCAGCATCAGCGAATCGATACCAAGAAAATAGGCGCTCCACACCGGAATGGTACCTTTGAGCATGTCACACAACAGCACTGCAGCGGCCGTTTTCTTGCCGCCGATACGCAATACGTTCGTCGCGCCAGGATTGTGTGAGCCCACGGCGCGTGGATCCGGCAACCCCAACAGACGGCAGATCAGCACCGCGCTGGATACTGAGCCCAGCAGGTAAGCGGAAATGATCATAATGAGTGCCAGTGGAGTCATAATTGCCTCAGAGTGGTGTTTTACCTAAGCGACGGCTCACAAGTCTTTGTAAACCAAGCTCAAAAGTAAAAATTCTGTTTGGATTTCGCATCTTGAGGTGGTTTGGGTATATGATATCGCGATTAGCAAAAATAGTACGTTTTTTTACTCAATTTGGGTATCCGACCTGTAAAAAGGATGCAATAGAAGTATGGATAAAGTTTTTATCGAACAGCTGGAAGTGATCACGACAATCGGTGTTTACGACTGGGAGCAGGAAATCAAGCAGAAGCTGGTGCTGGATCTGGAAATGGCACACGATAATCAGCCTGCCGGTAAAAGTGATGATGTTGCAGATGCACTGGATTATGCTCAAGTGAGTCAGGCCGTGATTGAACATATTGAAACGGGTCGTTTTCTGTTGGTTGAACGAGTGGCAGAAGAGGTCGCAGAACTGATCATGACACGTTTTTCTGTGCCTTGGATTCGCATTCGCCTGACGAAGCCAGGCGCGGTCGCGCAAGCAAAAGGTGTCGGCGTGATCATTGAGCGCGGTCAGGCATGATCACCACGTATGTGGGAATCGGTTCAAACCTGCAGCGTCACAAGCATATCGAAGCGGCAATTGATGAATTGAGTCGGCTTGGTTGCGATCTACGTTTGTCGACTATTTATGAGTGTGAATCGGTGGGGTTTGACAGCCATGCGTTTTACAACCTGGTGGTTGAGATGAAAACGGAACTTAGTCTGGCTGATTTTGCTCTAACCCTGCGCGAGATTGAATTGCGCTGGGGGCGTGACAGTCAGGCGAAGAAGTTCCAGGATCGTACGCTGGATCTGGATATCATTCTGTTCGGCGATACCGTTTCGGCCGTGGCACCCGTTCTGCCTCGCCCGGATATCTACCAATACCCTTTTGTGATTCAGCCCCTGCACGAACTGTGTCCGATGCTGACGGTTCCCGGCACGCAAGACACTATTGAACATGTGTGGCAACAAGCCCAGGGATTAACGGCTCTGAAGCCGGTTGAACTGTGGTTTACTCTTAACTAATCAACGAGAAAACAATGAGTTATTTTGAATCGTTCATTCTGGCTTTAATTCAGGGCTTAACCGAATTCCTTCCTATTTCCAGCTCTGCGCATTTAATTCTGCCGTCAGCTGTATTTGGCTGGGCGGATCAGGGACTCGCGTTTGACGTTGCGGTTCACGTCGGTACGCTGGCGGCCGTCGTCATTTATTTCCGCCGTGAAGTGGTGTCGTTGCTGCGGGCATTTTTCGGCTCAATCTTTAAAGGTGATCGCAGCAAAGAAGCCAAACTGGCATGGCTTATTGTGCTGGCGACGATTCCGGCCTGTGTATTTGGCCTACTGATGAAAGACATTGTGGAAGTGTACTTGCGCAGCGCATGGGTGATTGCGACTACTACAATCGTGTTTGGTTTGCTGTTGTGGTACGTCGATAAGAATGCATCGCTGCTTGAAGATGAGTATCAGGCGGGCTGGAAAAAAGCGCTGTTTATTGGTTTGGCTCAGGCTGTGGCGATCATCCCGGGCACTTCTCGTTCCGGTGCGACCATCACTGCTGCACTTTACCTGGGGTTTACCCGTGAAGCGGCAGCCCGCTTTTCGTTCCTGATGTCAATTCCGATCATCATGCTGGCGGGTGGCTATCTGGGGCTGAAACTGGTGACCAGCGGTGAGCCTGTGCATACCGGTTTTCTACTGACGGGTATCGCGACATCATTTGTCAGCGCTTATATCTGTATTTTCTTCTTCCTGAAGCTGATTTCCCGTATGGGTATGACTCCGTTTGTGATTTACCGCCTGCTGCTGGGCGCGGGTTTGTTCGCGTTTCTGCTCAGCCAGTAAGCGCGTTGCCCTTGTGCTGACTCGCCTGAGGTTCGGGCTTGTGGTATAAGTGGTGAACTTTTCTTAACAATGAATCTCATCTTATGCCGCCATTGTGCGGCATAGTTTCAATCAACGAGAGAGACGGTTATGCGAGTATTTGCGGTGGCACTGACTCTGCTGTTTGCCTTACTACAATACGACTTGTGGATGGGGAAAAACGGCATTGCCGATTACCGGGCTGTGTCGAGCGAAATTCAGGTACAACAGCAGGTAAACGGTAACCTGCATCTGCGTAATCAGGAGATGTTTGCGGAGATTGACGATTTGCGTCAGGGGCTGGATGCCATTGAAGAGCGTGCCCGACATGAACTGGGTATGGTGAAAGAGGGGGAAACCTTCTATCGCATCATCGGTGAGGACCGTCCATGACCGCTAAGATTACTGCAATTGTGCCCGCCGCTGGCGTCGGCAGTCGTATGCAGGCTGATCGCCCCAAGCAATATTTAATCCTGCATGGACATACTGTGCTTGAACACACCGTCGAAGCCTTGCTGCGTCATCCCGATGTCGGACAAGTGGTGGTGGCTGTCAGCGACAATGACCCCTATTTCGGCTCGCTGACACTGGCTAATCATCCGCGTGTGGTTCGCGTTTCCGGTGGCAAAGAGCGTGCCGATTCGGTGCTGTCCGCGCTGGACTATGTGTGTCAGCATCAGTTGAGTGAGTGGGTGTTGGTGCACGATGCTGCCCGCCCGTGCGTTGAACATGCCGATATCAGCCAACTGATCGCCACAGCGCAAACCCATACTGTGGGCGCGATTCTCGCCGCGCCAGTGCGTGACACCATGAAACGCGCCGACGGTGGACAGAATATCGACCATACCGTGGATCGCGTCGCGCTATGGCACGCACTGACTCCACAAATGTTTCGTGCGCAGCCGCTGATGCAGGCTTTGACGCACGCGCTCGCTGCCCAGGCGGTGATTACCGACGAAGCGTCTGCCTTTGAATGGCTGGGACAGAAACCGGCGTTGGTGGCAGGGCGCGCCGATAATATTAAAATTACCCAACCTGAAGATCTCGCACTCGCCGAGTTCTATTTAAGCCGCAATTATCTAAGCAACAGCAAGGACTGAACATGATTCGAATTGGCCACGGTTTTGATGTACACAAATTTGGTGGAGAAGGTCCGGTTATCATTGGTGGTGTTGCCGTTCCTTACGAACAAGGGTTGATCGCCCATTCAGACGGTGATGTGGCGCTGCATGCATTGAGCGATGCTCTGCTGGGTGCGATTGCCGCAGGCGATATCGGTCGTCATTTCCCGGATACTGATGATAAGTGGAAAGGGGCAGACAGCCGTGAGTTGTTGAAAGACGTCTATCGCCGTGTCAAAGAGCAGGGGTACCGTTTAGGCAACGCTGACGTCACCATCATGGCGCAGGCTCCGAAAATGGCCCCGCATATTGAAGCGATGTGTGCCGCGATTGCTGAAGATCTTGAAACGGATCTGGGCAACGTGAATGTGAAAGCGACCACAACAGAGCGCCTTGGTTTCACCGGCCGCAAAGAAGGCATCGCATGTGAAGCCGTCGTATTACTCGTGAAGGCATGATTGTCACTGCCTTCACATATCGGAATAAAAAATGACAGATCTTTTATCTTCGTTGGCTTATTTATGTGGTAAACCAACAGCTAAGGCCAAAATTAAGGCTAAACCGGAACATTTTAAAGTCGTTGAAGATCTGGGGTATGACTTCAGCGGTAGTGGCGAGCAAGTGATGATACGTATCCGTAAAACTGGTGAGAACACCAGTTTTGTGGCGAATGAACTGGCCAAAGCGTGTGGCGTGAAATCGAAAGATGTCAGCTGGGCAGGCCTCAAGGATCGCCATGCCGTGACCGAGCAATGGCTGAGCGTGCACATGCCACAAGGCAAGTTCCCGAACCTGAGTCTGTTTCTGGCGCAATACCCAAGCATCGAAGTTCTGGCAATGCAGCGTCACAATAAAAAGCTGCGCCCGGGCGACCTGCGCGGCAATCGATTTGAAGTCGTCCTGTCAGAAGTGACTGACGTGGATGATGTGCTGCGCCGTCTGGCCGTTGTTGCTCAGCAGGGCGTGCCGAACTACTTTGGTAACCAGCGTTTTGGCCGAGACGGTAACAACGTCACTGAGGCACGCCGTTGGGGGCGTGAGAATGTTCGCAGTCGCAATCAGAATCAGCGCAGCCTGTATCTGTCGAGCGCCCGTTCGTGGATCTTTAACCACATTGTGTCAGCGCGCATTGAGGCCGATTGTTTCTACCGTTTTGTCGACGGCGATGTGGCGCTGGTGGGCAGAGAGCAAATGCTGGTAGAAGCGGGCCAGTTAAACGAGTGGAACGCCAAGTTGCAACGTGGTGAAGCGGTGATTTCAGCGGCTCTGGCAGGGGACAATGCACTGCCGACCCAAAACGAGGCGTTGGCGTTGGAGCAGCCACAATTAGATGCGGAACCGGATTTGATGGCGCTCATCTGCGGTAACCGCATGCGTCATGATCGCCGCGCAGTCTCGTTAATGCCGCAAGATCTGAGCTGGGAAGTGGATGGCGACCAGATTACATTACGATTTGCGTTGGACGCGGGCAGTTTTGCAACCTCGATTGTGCGTGAGTTGATCGAAGAAATTCCTGTAGAGCGTGTATATGAGTGAAAAAAAGCTGAAAATTTTGCTGAGCAATGATGACGGTGTGTATGCTGAGGGCATTCGTGCTCTGGCGTATGCACTGGCCGACCTGGCGGAAATCATCATCGTTGCACCTGATCGTAACCGTTCAGGCGCTTCGAATTCATTAACACTCGAGCAGCCTTTACGTGTCACCCGCATCGAGCCGAATACCTACTCTGTGCAGGGAACTCCGACTGATTGTGTTCATTTTGCCCTCAATGAGCTGCTTAAAGATGAGTTGCCGGATTTGGTGCTGAGTGGCATCAACCATGGCGCCAACCTGGGTGATGACGTGCTGTATTCGGGCACCGTTGCCGCAGCTATGGAAGGTCATTTCCTTGGCGTTCAGTCCATTGCATTTTCTTTGGTCGGAAAACATCATTTTGCCACCGCGGGTAAAATTGCTCGTCAGCTGGTGCTGCAACATCTTTCTTCTCCGATTCCGACCAATCGTCTGATCAATGTGAATATCCCGGATCTGCCTTTTGACAAACTCAAAGGCCATCAGGTAACCCGCCTTGGTGCGCGCCATCACGCTGAGAGTATGATCAAGCAGAAAGATCCTCGTGGTCACGATATCTATTGGCTTGGCCCTCCGGGTAAAGAACAAGACGCGGGCGAAGGGACCGACTTTCATGCGGTTGAGCATGGTTACGTCTCTATTACGCCAATGCAGGTGGATCTGACGGCGCACGAATCACTGGGAGCAATGAACCACTGGCTTAAGGAAAGTGCCGATGGCTAACCCGAAAGCGGACAGATTGATTCAATTGCTCGCTGGTCACGGTATCAGTGATCAGAGTGTGCTGGCCGCGATTCATGCGTTACCACGAGAAGCGTTTGTTTCCCAAGCCATGATGCACCAGGCATACGACAATAATGCGTTGCCGATTGGTCAGGGGCAGACCATCTCCCAACCTTATATTGTGGCCAAAATGACCCAAATGCTGGAGCTTAAACGCGGCAGTCGGGTGTTGGAAATCGGCACTGGCTCAGGGTATCAGACCGCAGTGCTCGCTCAGTTGGTTGATCATGTTTTCTCGATTGAGCGCATCAAGTCTTTGCAGTGGGAGGCCAAGCGTCGTCTTAAGCAACTGGATATCTATAATGTCTCGACCAAACATGGTGATGGCTGGCAGGGATGGCCTGCGAAAGGCCCGTTTGATGCCATCATTGTGACTGCAGCTGCGCCTGTGGTTCCTCAGGCTTTGCTGGATCAGTTGGCCGAAGGTGGCCGCTTGGTGATTCCGGTTGGCGAAGAAGATCAACAACTGCTGAAAATCGTACGTCAAGGTGATGAAGTTACCACCCAAGTGGTTGAAATGGTGCGTTTTGTACCGTTAGTGGCAGGTGATCTCGCGTAATGAGCTTTTTTCAGCGTCGAAACTGTATTGTGATTGGACTGTGCTGCCTGATGTTGGGCTGCGTGGCGCATTCTCCTGCACCAGTATCGGGGTTGAAAAAGGACTACAACTCAATTGAGCGTGGCAGCTACCGTGGCAGCTACTACGAAGTGAAGCGCGGGGATACGCTGTACTTTATCGCTTACATCACAGATAAAGATGTAAAAGAGTTGATTCGTTACAATGATCTTAAATCTCCCTACACGATCCATCCGGGTCAAAAACTGAAACTATGGCAACCTGCATACAATCCACCCGCTTATGGTGGAAGTGGCGCAGGCTCAGCAGTTGCTGCGGCTGGTGCGGTTTCTGTAGCAGCAAAACCTGTAGCGCCTCCCGTTGCTGTACCAAACGTGAGCAAAAACTCTAAACCTGCAGCGTCATCACAAACTACTAATACATCATCAAAAGTGGTTAAAAAATATCCAGAAAAGGGTGTTGATCAATCGAAAACAAAAGAGTATGTTGGAAACTCAAGTAAACAAAATGTTAACAAAACTGTAAGTAAACCTAAACCAACGAACGATAAAGTCGCGAAGTGGTTATGGCCTACTCAAGGCAGAGTTGTTAAGAATTTTTCTGCTGGGGATCAAGGTAACAAAGGTATCGACATTGCAGGACAGCGAGGTCAATCCATTGTTTCAACCGCAGCAGGTACCGTGGTGTACTCGGGCAATGCATTACGAGGTTATGGCAATCTTGTCATCATTAAGCACAACGATCACTATCTCAGTGCTTATGCCCACAACGATCGGTTGCTGGTTAAAGAAGGACAAAGTGTTAAGGCTGGCCAGAAAATAGCAACAATGGGCAGTTCAGGAACCAGTAGTGTTCGTTTGCACTTTGAAATTCGATATCAAGGTAAGTCAGTGAATCCGAAGCGCTACTTACCATAAACATACTTGTTAAGAGTCATGTAGTGACATTCAGAGTAGTAATGTCTTGCTAGCTCGCCAGGGGAGGCGCTATGAGTATCAGCAATACAGCCACTAAAGTCGAAGAGTTTGATTTTGATCCTGAAACAGCGAATCTTGCTGAGGTCGAAGAAGAACTTGCTACCAACAATGACCAGTCAGAAGAGATTCGTGAAGAGTTTGACGCTTCAACGAAAAGCCTCGATGCAACTCAGATGTATCTGAGTGAGATTGGTTTCTCACCACTGTTAACCGCCGAAGAAGAAGTACTCTACGCTCGCCGTGCTCTGCGTGGCGATGAAGCTGCGCGCAAACGCATGATTGAGAGTAACTTACGTCTGGTGGTCAAGATTTCCCGCCGTTATAGTAATCGTGGCCTGGCACTGCTTGACCTGATTGAAGAGGGTAACCTCGGCCTGATTCGTGCGGTAGAGAAATTCGACCCAGAACGCGGTTTCCGTTTTTCGACTTACGCCACCTGGTGGATTCGTCAGACCATTGAACGTGCGCTGATGAACCAAACCCGTACCATTCGTTTACCGATTCATGTGGTGAAAGAGCTGAATATTTACCTGCGTACTGCACGTGAACTGTCTCAGAAACTGGACCACGAACCAACCGCAGAAGAAATAGCGGTTGAACTGGATAAGCCAGTGGATGACGTCAGCAAAATGCTGCGCCTGAATGAGCGCATCAGCTCTGTGGACACTCCGATTGGCGGTGACGGTGATAAGGCGTTGCTGGATATCATTCCGGACATCAACAACTCTGATCCTGAAGTCTCCACGCAAGATGACGACATTCGTGATTCGTTGGTGGCTTGGCTGGATGAGCTCAATCCGAAACAGAAAGAAGTGCTGGCACGCCGCTTTGGCTTGTTGGGCTATGAACCTTCGACGCTGGAAGAAGTCGGCCGCGAGATTAATCTGACTCGTGAACGTGTACGCCAAATTCAGGTTGAAGGTCTGCGCCGTCTGAGAGAGATCCTGATGAAACAAGGCCTGAATATGGAATCGCTGTTCAACGTGGAAAACGATTAAACACAGCAGACTGATTGAAATGAAAAGGCACTCATTGAGTGCCTTTTTTGATCACTGTAGGAAGAGGGCTAAAGCATCTTTTTCAGACGATAGAGTGCCTCAAGAGCCTGGCGCGGGGTCAGATCATCGGGATCAATCTCGGCCAGTGTCTGTTCGACTTCGCTTGGCTCTGGGATAAGGCTCAGTTGATTAGCAATATCGACCGTGCTTGGTTTCTGACTGGGCTGCTGAAGACTGAGTTGTTCGAGCTGAGTCAGTTTGGCTCGGGCGTTTTTGATGACCGCTTTAGGTACACCTGCCAAACCTGCCACCGCCAAACCATACGACTTACTCGCTGCGCCTTCTTGTACGGCATGCATAAAGGCAATGCTGTCGCCGTGCTCCACCGCATCAAGGTGAACGTTGGCGAGATGTGGCAGTGAATTCGGTAACTCCGTCAGTTCAAAATAGTGCGTGGCAAACAGAGTCATTGCCCCAATTTCCTTGGCCAGCCATTCCGCACTTGCCCAGGCCAGTGACAGGCCATCGTAAGTACTGGTGCCGCGGCCGATTTCATCCATTAAGACTAGGCTACGTTCGGTGGCGTTGTGAAGAATATTGGCGGTTTCTGTCATTTCCACCATGAAGGTTGAACGACCCGATGCCAAATCATCAGAAGCACCGATACGAGTGAAGATGCGATCGAGCGAACCAATGTGCGCCGCTTCGGCTGGCACGTAAGAACCAATGTGAGCCAACAGCGCAATCAACGCCGTCTGACGCATGTAAGTCGATTTACCACCCATGTTCGGGCCGGTGATGATCAGCATCTTACGTTGCGGATTCAGTTCAATCGGGTTAGCAATAAATGGTTCATCCATCACTTGCTCGACCACCGGGTGACGACCGGCTTGAATGCGAATCCCCGGTTCATCGCTGAGTGTTGGGCGGCAGTAATCTAGGCTTTCTGCACGCTCTGCCAGATTCTGCAGCACATCAATCTGCGACAGGGCAGACGCCAGATTTTGCATCTGCTCTAAGTGAGGCAGAAGCTGATCAAACAACCCTTCCCACAACTGTTTCTCCAACGCCAGCGCTTTGGACTTAGAATTCAGCACTTTATCTTCGTGCTCTTTCAGTTCTGGAATGATGTAGCGTTCAGCATTTTTCAGTGTCTGGCGACGCACGTAATGTGGCGGCACCAGATGACTTTGCCCACGGCTGACCTGAATGTAGAAACCATGCACTGCGTTATAGCCGACCTTCAGTGTATCAATGCCGTGACGCTCGCGCTCGTCAGCTTCAAGCCTGTCGAGATACTCGGTTGCACCATTGGCCAGGTCACGCCATTCATCCAGTTCAGCATTGTAACCATCGGCAATGACACCGCCATCGCGAATAACGACGGGTGGGTTTTCTTTGATGGCTTGTTCCAGTAACTCGCATAGGCTGTCCATCGGTTGAGCGTCGTTACGCAGTTTGCCCAGATATGGCTGAGTCAGGATGGTTAGTACATCCGCCAGTTCCGGTAACTGCTGCAGCGCATTGCGCAGGCGGGCGAGATCGCGTGGACGGGCAGAACGCAGTGCCAGACGCGCCAGAATACGTTCAATGTCACCAATCTGCTTGAGTACAGGGTGTAGCTCGGTGAATAAACCGTGCTGTTTAATTTCCCCGATGGCATCCAGGCGCTGGTTCAATGTTTCCAGACTGCGCATAGGTTGATGCAGCCAACGTTTGAGCATACGGCTGCCCATCGCTGTTGCGCAGTGATCCAGTACTTCGGCTAACGTGTTGTCGGTGCCGCCTGCGAGATTCTGTGTCAGCTCCAGATTGCGACGGGTCGCAGCATCGAGAATGACCGACTGATCCTGACGATCAAACGTCAGTGAACGAATGTGTGGCAGAGCAGTACGCTGAGTATCTTTCACGTACTGAATCAAACAACCCGCCGCGCATAAACCCAGTTTCGCTTGTTCTACACCAAAGCCGACCAGATCGCGTGTACCGAACTGTTGATTGAGCTGCTGTTTGGCGGTATCAATCTCAAACTCCCATACCGGACGGCGACGGTTGCCTTTGCGGCTCGCCATCAACTGCACAGGTGCAAAATCTTCCGGAAACAACAGTTCGCGTGGTGAGGTGCGTTGCAGTTCGGCCGCCATTGCTTCTTCCGATTCCGGCTCACACAACTGGAAACGGCCAGAGGTAATGTCCAGTGTCGCATAGCCAAAGCGACCATCATGGTGATAAATCGCGGCAATCAGGTTGTCCACCCGTTCTGATAACAAAGCCTCATCCGTGACAGTGCCGGGAGTGACGATGCGAACGACTTTGCGCTCGACCGGGCCTTTGCTGGTGGCCGGGTCGCCAATCTGCTCGCAAATCGCGACCGATTCACCCAACTGGACCAGTTTCGCCAGGTAGCCTTCAACCGCATGAAACGGTACGCCCGCCATCGGGATCGGCTCACCAGCGGATGCGCCGCGTTTGGTGAGGGAAATATCCAGCAATTGCGATGCGCGTTTGGCATCGTCATAGAACAGTTCGTAAAAATCTCCCATGCGGTAAAACAGCAAAATATCCGGGTTCTCAGCTTTGAGCTTGAGGTATTGCTGCATCATTGGAGTATGTTTTTGTTCGGCAGTCACGGGTTACATCTTTTGTTTGTGGACATAGCGGCTTAGGATACGTGAATCCCTATCGAGCGAAAAGACGCAAAGAGGTTTTTGGTTATGGAATTACACCAAACATTAAGTCAGCAGGTTGGCGAACAATTGCTGGCAGCGGGTGAAATACTGGTTACGGCTGAGTCCTGCACGGGCGGCGGCGTGGCAACCGCGGTAACCGATATCGCAGGCAGCTCCGCGTGGTTTGATCGCGCGTTTGTGACCTACAGCAACGAAGCCAAGCAGGAAATGATTGGTGTTAAGGCTGCAACGCTGGAACAGTACGGCGCGGTATCGGAACCGGTCGTGGTTGAAATGGTACTCGGCGCGCTAAAACACTCTCAGGGCAGCGTTGGTATTTCGATCAGTGGCATCGCGGGCCCGGGCGGCGGCAGCGCAGAAAAGCCGGTCGGCACCGTATGCTTTGCCTGGGCGAGTAAGCATGGTTGGCTTCATGTAGAAACTCAACATTTCGCCGGAAATCGCGCGCAAGTTCGCTATCAAGCGGTGCAACATGCCCTGCTGACGTTGAGCAAATATTTATCAATAGCTTAAGCGTTAAGTTTGTCGACTCGCTGCAACTTTTTTCCATACAGGGGTGGACACTGTATGAATCAACAGTATAATGAGCAGCAATCTGACAACAAATGTCGAACCGATTTCTACGCATTCACGTATCACTGTCGGTACTCAAACATAAATAGATAGTGACAGTCTGGAGAAAGTAATGGACGAGAACAAACAGAAGGCTCTGGCCGCAGCCCTGGGTCAAATTGAAAAGCAATTCGGTAAAGGTTCTATCATGCGCTTGGGTGACAACCGCACGATGGACGTAGAAACGATTTCTACCGGTTCACTTTCTCTGGATATCGCCTTGGGTGCGGGTGGCCTGCCAATGGGTCGTATCGTGGAAATCTACGGTCCGGAATCATCAGGTAAAACGACGCTGACTCTGGAACTGATCTCAGCGGCTCAGCGCGAAGGTAAAACATGTGCCTTCATCGATGCAGAGCACGCTCTGGATCCAGTTTATGCTCGTCGTCTGGGCGTGAAAATTGATGAACTGCTGGTGTCTCAGCCAGATACTGGTGAACAGGCGCTGGAAATCTGTGATGCATTGGCGCGTTCAGGTGC
The DNA here is from genome assembly GCF_900460245.1 of Vibrio fluvialis. Lineage (NCBI taxonomy): Bacteria > Pseudomonadati > Pseudomonadota > Gammaproteobacteria > Vibrionales > Vibrionaceae > Vibrio > Vibrio fluvialis. Next base: position 2,528,962 of record NZ_UHIP01000001.1, on the reverse strand, counting down.
TGTTGACGTTATCGTCGTTGACTCGGTTGCAGCACTGACACCAAAAGCGGAAATTGAAGGCGAAATGGGCGACAGCCACATGGGTCTGCAAGCGCGTATGCTGTCTCAAGCGATGCGTAAACTGACGGGCAACCTGAAACAGTCAAACTGTATGTGCATCTTCATCAACCAAATCCGTATGAAGATTGGTGTGATGTTCGGTAACCCAGAAACCACTACTGGTGGTAACGCACTGAAATTCTACGCATCTGTTCGTCTGGATATTCGTCGTACCGGTTCTATCAAAGAAGGCGATGAAGTTGTCGGTAACGAAACTCGTATCAAAGTAGTGAAGAACAAGATTGCGGCACCATTTAAAGAAGCCAACACGCAAATCATGTACGGCCAAGGCTTTAACCGTGAAGGTGAGCTGATTGAACTGGGCGTGAAGCACAAGCTGGTAGAAAAAGCAGGTGCTTGGTACAGCTACAACGGCGACAAGATCGGTCAGGGTAAAGCGAACGCGTGCAAATACCTGAGAGAAAATCCTGAAGTGGCTAAATTCATCGACAGCAAACTGCGTGAAATGCTGCTGAACCCTGAACAAGTTGCGGTAAACGAAGAGCCGGAATTTGGTTCAGTGCCAGAACAAGAAGAAGAGTTTTAATCCGACTCTTTACCGATGAAGCCCTGCTATTGCGGGGCTTTTTGCTATCAGAGAATTGATGGAAAAATCATGTATTCACGCTCATCGAAAATGACCTGCAAAGAAAACGCGCTGTTTTTGCTCACACGACGGGATCATGGGGAATACGAGTTGCACCAGAAACTACTTATTAAAGGTTTCGAACCGGAGGAAGTGGAGCAAGCGGTGCGCTATTGCCAAGAGCATGGCTATCTCAACGATTTGCGTTATGCACACAGTCAGGTTCGACAACATGTGGCCAAAGGTCATGGCGAACGACGTATCCGTCAGGAACTGAAGCAAAAACGAGTGGATTCCGATATTGTCTCCCAAGCGATAGAAGAAGAGGGCACAGACTGGTTTGAACTGGCTAAAGTTACGGCGCAGAAAAAGTTTTCTCCGCTCTCTGCCCGGGAGCCCAAAGAGTACGCAAAGCGCGTTCGTTTTTTGCAATATCGTGGGTTTGGTTTTGACCAGATTCAGTATGCATTGAGTGATGAAGAAAGCTGACCGCAGCTCGATATTGTGGGGATTTTCCAGACATTTCACGTTGTTAACGGTTAAATCAAATTTAACTCTCTGACATTTCTTTGTATTTCAATTCATTTTCGTCTTTTCTTGAAGAAAACTAGGCGAACTCTTATCCATGCTTTACAATAGCGCAAAATTCTAACTTGAGTATTTCAGGAAGAGCTGCATGTACATGAGCACGGATGAGGTTCGCCGCGCGTTCCTCTCATTCTTTGAAAGTAAAGGTCACCAAATCGTCGACAGTTCGTCGTTGGTACCTGCAAATGACCCGACCCTGCTGTTCACTAACGCAGGTATGAACCAGTTTAAAGATTGTTTCCTAGGTTTGGAAAAGCGCGCTTACACGCGTGCCACCACTGCCCAACGTTGTGTGCGTGCTGGTGGTAAGCATAACGACCTGGAAAACGTCGGTTTCACCGCACGTCACCACACCTTTTTTGAGATGCTGGGTAACTTCAGCTTTGGTGACTATTTCAAAGAAGACGCCATCAAATTCGCATGGGAATTTCTGACCGAAGTACTGCAATTGCCTAAAGAGCGCTTGCTCGTCACTGTTTATCAGACCGACGATGAGGCGTTTGATATCTGGAACAAACAAGTTGGTATTCCTGCTGATCGCATTATTCGCATTGGTGACAAGCCTGGCGGCAAAGCGTACGAGTCAGATAACTTCTGGCAAATGGGTGATACCGGCCCTTGTGGTCCGTGTACCGAGATCTTCTACGATCACGGCGATCACATCTGGGGTGGGCCTCCTGGTTCACCAGAAGAAGATGGCGACCGTTTCATCGAGATCTGGAACAACGTGTTCATGCAGTTCAACCGCCATGCTGATGGAACGATGGAGCCGCTGCCAAAACCGTCTGTAGATACGGGTATGGGTATCGAGCGTATCTCTGCCATCATGCAGGGTGTGCATTCAAACTACGAAATCGATGTCTTCCAAACGTTGATCAAAGCTGCTGCTGACGTGATTGGTTACGACGATTTGTCGAATCAGTCTCTGCGCGTGGTGGCTGACCACATCCGCTCCTGTGCTTTCCTGATTGTTGATGGTGTTATGCCTTCAAACGAAGGTCGTGGTTACGTGCTGCGCCGCATCATTCGCCGTGCAGTACGTCACGGTAACAAGTTGGGCGCGAAAGGTGCATTCTTCTACAAACTGGTTGGCCCTCTGGCAGAAGTGATGGGTACGGCTGGCGAAGAACTGAAAAAACAGCAAGCTATTGTTGAAAAAGTTCTGCGTATCGAAGAAGAAAACTTTGGCCGTACTCTGGATCGCGGTATGACGATTCTGAATGAAGCATTAGATGCGCTGTCTGGCACTGAGCTGGATGGTGAAACCGTGTTTAAGCTTTACGACACCTACGGCTTCCCTGCTGACCTGACCAACGATGTGGCTCGTGAACGTGGCTTTACTATCGATGAAACTGGTTTTGAAACGGCAATGGAAGAGCAGCGTCAACGTGCTCGTGAAGCGGGTCAATTCGGCACCGACTACAACCAGTTGATTAAAGTTGAAGGTACAACTGAGTTCTGCGGTTACAGCGCGACTCAGGGTGAAAGTGTCATCGCTGACATGTTTGTGGAAGGCAAAGAAGCCGCTTCTCTGTCAGCTGGCGACAAAGCGATCATCGTTCTGGATGAAACACCATTCTACGCAGAATCAGGTGGCCAGTGTGGTGATACGGGTGTGCTTAAGACTGAAGCGGGTGTATTCCACGTACAGGATACGCAAAAGCTGGGCAATGCGATTGCGCATCACGGCGTTGTGGCTGAAGGTGTATTCGCTCAGGGCGATAAAGTTCAGGCAATTGTCGATGCTAAACGTCGCAAGGCTATTTCGCTTAACCACTCTGCTACGCACCTGTTGCACGAAGCCCTGCGTCGTGTTCTCGGTGAGCACGTGATGCAGAAAGGTTCTCTGGTTCGTGCGGAAGCTCTGCGTTTTGACTTCTCGCACCTGGAAGCTGTTTCTGCAGCTGAACTTAAAGAAGTTGAGCGTCTGGTGAACGAACAGGTTCGCACCAACCATAACATTGAAACCAACATCATGGACATCGAAGCGGCGAAAGCCAAAGGCGCGATGGCTCTGTTTGGTGAGAAATACGACGATCAGGTTCGCGTTCTGTCGATGGGCGATTTCTCAACAGAACTGTGTGGCGGTATTCACGCCAGCAGCACTGGTGATATCGGTCTGTTCAAGATCACTTCTGAAAGTGGTATCGCAGCGGGTATCCGCCGCATTGAAGCGGTAACCGGCGAGGCGGCACTGGATTACCTTGACGCACAACAGTCTCAGTTTGAGAGCAAAGTTTCTGAGATGGCGTCTAAAGCGAAGAGTCTGGAAAAAGAGATTCAGCAACTGAAAGACAAACTGGCTGCAAAAGAAAGTGCCAATCTGACCAGCAAAGTTAAAGAAATCGCTGGTGTGAAAGTACTGATAGCGCAACTAGATGGTGCAGATAACAAGGCGCTACGCGGCATGGTTGATGAACTGAAGAATCAGCTGGGTAGCGGCATTATTATGCTGGGCAACGTGGCTGACGATAAAGTGGGTCTGATTGCTGGCGTAACAAAAGATCTGACTGCCAAAGTGAAAGCAGGGGAACTGGTGAACATGGTTGCCCAGCAAGTTGGCGGTAAAGGCGGTGGTCGCCCAGATATGGCTCAAGCGGGTGGTAGCGATGCAGCAGCATTGCCTTCAGCCTTGGAGTCCGTAGACGCTTGGATTGCTGAGCGTCTATAACAAACTGAAATAAATAGCGCTCAATCAAAACAATTTTTGATTGAGCGTAACTTTATCTGGTCAACCAAGTGGTTTAATTGGCTTAATTTTGTACAAAGCCGATTAGCTGCTTGGTTTTGTTTTTGCAACTACTAAACTGATAGACAACTCGTTGGTGAGCACAGTTTAGTCCGAATGAGACTTTGGTCTTGGGAAGGTGAATACTGGTGAAAAAGCCCCTTATCGTGCAAAAGTTCGGCGGAACTTCAGTAGGCTCGATTGAGCGCATGCATACTGTCGCTGAACACATCATTAAAGCGAAAAATGATGGTAATCAAGTTGTTGTTGTTGTCTCTGCGATGTCAGGCGAAACCAACCGACTGCTGGGTTTAGCCCAACAAGTAGATAGCGTACCAACCGCTAGGGAACTTGATGTTTTGCTCTCTGCTGGTGAGCAGGTGTCTATGGCACTGGTGGCAATGACTCTGAATAAACTGGGTTATGCTGCTCGCTCTCTAACCGGAGCTCAAGCGAACATTGTGACGGATAACCAACACAATGACGCGACGATTAAAACGATTGATACACGAACGATTACGGAACTTCTGGAGCAAGATCAGATTGTTATCGTAGCCGGTTTCCAGGGTATCAATGAGAATGGGGATATCACCACTTTAGGTCGTGGCGGTTCGGATACCAGTGCGGTGACATTGGCCGGAGCGCTCAACGCAGATGAGTGCCAAATATTCACTGATGTTGACGGGGTTTATACCTGTGATCCTCGAGTTGTAGCGAATGCAAAGAAACTGGACGTGATCGATTTTCCTTCGATGGAAGAGATGGCACGTAAAGGCGCGAAAGTGCTCCATCTGCCTTGTGTTCAGTACGCTTGGGAAAATCAGGTTCCACTAAGAGTATTGTCGACGTTTGATGTGAACGAAGGAAGCCTGATTAAAGGCGAACTCGGTACGCAAGCGGTGTGTGGTCTGGCGGTTCAACGCGATATGTCTCTGATTACTGTTGAACATGACTCATTATCCAGCCTGACAAAACAGTGTCAGATGCTGGGTGTGGAAGTCTGGAATGTGATCGAAAAGGCAGAATGGGCAGGAGTTGTGGTAAAACGCGATGCCTGTGCCAAGTTGGATCTGGTGTTCAGCGACAAAATCCGTAATAGTGAACATGTGAGTTTACTGACTACGGTCGGTCTGCAAGCGCCTGACTTAGAGGAGCATTCTCGTGTACTGTTGTCTGAAAAAGGCATCGACGTGCATTATGCTTCTACGACTTCACAATCATTGATGTTGATGCTTGCGCCGCAATGCGTTGACGAAGCGGCAAATATTTTGCACGAAGCTTATATCGATTCGGAAACACTTGTGGACTTTCAACCTAAACATGCATTTTTAGGCTGATTTGACTGCAATAGAGAGTTTACGAAAATATAACTTTTAGTGGATAATAACGTAGTTGCAAGATAATACAGAGATTACTCAAGGAGCAAAGAATGCTAATTTTGACTCGCCGCGTTGGCGAAACACTCATGATCGGTGACGAAGTGACAGTAACAGTACTTGGTGTTAAAGGTAACCAAGTGCGTATCGGTGTAAACGCTCCGAAAGAAGTTTCTGTGCACCGTGAAGAAATCTACATGCGCATTCAAGCTGAAAAAGGTAATGGTAACGTTGCATCAGGCAACTACTAATTATCGAAGAAAGGCTGGCAAATTTGCCGGCCTTTTTTGTCTTTCAGATATTCATTTTTAATAAAAGTGTAATTTCACACCGCTTTGGTTAAATAGCCAACGGTTAAGCGTTTTTTTGTTATTTTCGCCAAGAAAGTGTTTGACATATTTTTGGTAAATCGTAATATGTGCCTCCGCAAGACGGTGAGGTGGCCGAGAGGCCGAAGGCGCTCCCCTGCTAAGGGAGTATGCGGTTTATAGCCGCATCGAGGGTTCGAATCCCTCCCTCACCGCCATTTCTTGCGACACTTAATTTAGCACATTAGGTGAAATGCGCGTCCGTAGCTCAGCTGGATAGAGTACCTGGCTACGAACCAGGCGGTCAGAGGTTCGAATCCTCTCGGACGCGCCATATTCCTTCGGGAGTATGAAAAGTTCTGAAACGTAAGTTTTGGAAGAGAAAAGTGGTGAGGTGGCCGAGAGGCCGAAGGCGCTCCCCTGCTAAGGGAGTATGCGGTTTATAGCCGCATCGAGGGTTCGAATCCCTCCCTCACCGCCATTTCTTCGCCTTCGGGCAAGTTTTTATTCCAAAAGAATAAAAATGTGATATGCTTCACAACCTGCGCGCTCGTAGCTCAGCTGGATAGAGTACCTGGCTACGAACCAGGCGGTCAGAGGTTCGAATCCTCTCGAGCGCGCCATTATTTTTAAGCTCTTGATTTATCAGGAGTCGATTGTGAAAACAATCAAGCCTGCGCGTCCGTAGCTCAGCTGGATAGAGTACCTGGCTACGAACCAGGCGGTCAGAGGTTCGAATCCTCTCGGACGCGCCATTCTTTCTTGTGAAAGAATATTGTGAATAAGGGTAATGCCCTGATACTAAGCGGTTTGTTTAGTCTCGAAAATTGCGCGCTCGTAGCTCAGCTGGATAGAGTACCTGGCTACGAACCAGGCGGTCAGAGGTTCGAATCCTCTCGAGCGCGCCATTATTTTTAAGCTCTTGATTTATCAGGAGTCGATTGTGAAAACAATCAAGCCTGCGCGTCCGTAGCTCAGCTGGATAGAGTACCTGGCTACGAACCAGGCGGTCAGAGGTTCGAATCCTCTCGGACGCGCCATTCTTTCTTGTGAAAGAATATTGTGAATAAGGGTAATGCCCTGATGCTAAGCGGTTTGTTTAGCCTCGAAAATTGCGCGCTCGTAGCTCAGCTGGATAGAGTACCTGGCTACGAACCAGGCGGTCAGAGGTTCGAATCCTCTCGAGCGCGCCATTCTTATAAAGCCTCGCATTCGCGAGGCTTTTTTATTTACATCTCGTTATCATTTTGTTTATCTCTTCTTTACAACTCATTGTTTTTATTGGGCTGCTTGCCACTTTATTAACCACATCTCAATTTTCATTTTGAATCTTCATTAATCTAGTCATATTGGCCACAAAAGTTAGAAAGTGTATCGGTTATTTCACGACATTTTGTGATTTGTGTGACGAATCTTTCACCGATTTTGTGGATCGCCCGCAACTGTGCAGTGAACAAAATTGACAATTTTTCACCAAAATTGATAATTTCGGTTCACATGCCGACGCGGAATGGTCGTTCGTGTTCGGTATATGTTGTCAGGATGACACAGAAAGGAAGCAAAATGACTAATATTGGAAGCCTGCTAGTAGATGCGGCCACCCTGATGGTTACGGGGATGTCGGTCGTATTTCTATTCCTCACCATTCTGGTTTACCTCGTTCGATTTATGTCTAAATTGGTACCACAAGAAGTACCACCATCGTTCGTCGCACCAGTCCCAGCGAAAAAAGTGAACCCCACCTCTGCTGCTGTCAGCCCTCAGGTTGTGGCTGCTATTTCCGCTGCCGTACATCAATACCGTACTTCAGCGTCGAAGTAGTAAGGATTAAAAGGAGTTATACGCATGTCTAAACCTCTCGCTATTACTGATGTCGTCCTACGCGACGCGCATCAATCCCTGTTCGCGACGCGCCTGCGTCTCGAGGATATGCTGCCGATTGCGGCAGAACTGGATAAAGTGGGTTACTGGTCGTTGGAAACCTGGGGTGGTGCTACTTTTGATGCTTGTATTCGTTACTTGGGAGAAGATCCTTGGGAACGTTTGCGCGCTCTGAAGCAAGCGATGCCAAATACACCGATGCAAATGCTGCTGCGCGGCCAGAACCTGTTGGGCTATCGCCACTATGCGGATGATGTGGTGGCGAAATTTGTGGAACGTGCTCACACCAACGGTATGGATGTGTTCCGTATCTTTGATGCGATGAATGATGTCCGCAATTTTGAAAAAGCGGTTAAAGCCACGATAGAAGTCGGTGCGCACGCACAGGGGACGCTCTCTTACACGACTAGCCCGGTACACAACACCGATACCTGGGTTGATCTGGCCAAACGTTTGGAAGATCTGGGTTGCCACTCGCTGTGTATTAAAGATATGTCGGGTCTGCTTAAACCGTATGAAGCGGAAGAGCTGATCCGTCGCATTAAAGCATCTTGTTCTGTACCGTTGGCGCTGCATTGCCATGCCACCACTGGATTGTCGACAGCGACGGCAATCAAAGCCGTAGAAGCCGGCATTGATATTCTCGATACCGCTATCTCATCAATGAGCCAGACCTACGGCCATACTCCCACCGAAACGGTGGTGGCAATGCTGCAAGGTACTGAACGTGATACAAACTTGAAGTTGGAACAACTTGATCCGATTGCTGCTTATTTCCGTGATGTCCGTAAAAAGTACGCCAAATTTGAAGGCCAGCTCAAGGGCGTGGATTCCCGTATTCTGATTGCTCAGGTACCGGGTGGTATGCTGACCAACATGGAGAGCCAACTCAAAGAGCAGGGCGCGGCGGATCGTATGGATGAAGTGCTGCAAGAGATTCCGCGTGTGCGTGAAGATCTCGGTTTCATTCCGTTGGTGACCCCAACGTCTCAAATCGTTGGTACACAGGCGGTTATCAATGTCCTGACTGGTGAGCGTTACAAGAGCATTACGAAGGAAACTGCAGGCGTACTGAAAGGTGAGTACGGCGCGGCTCCAGCACCCGTAAACGCAGCGTTGCAAGCCAAGGTACTTGATGGCGCAGAAGCCATCACTTGCCGTCCGGCAGATTTGCTACACGCTGAAATGGACCATCTGACTACCGATTTGCTGGCTAAAGCCAAAGCAGACGGTATTTCATTGGCAGAAGATGTGGTCGATGACGTGCTGACTTACGCCTTGTTCCCTCAGGTAGGACTCAAGTTCCTGAAAAATCGTCATAATCCGGACGCTTTTGAGCCGGCTCCAGGTTGTGAACCTGCGCCAGCAGCGGCACCTGTCGTATCGGCATCGAGCGGAGGTGTGGAAACTTACAGCGTACGCGTTGATGGACAGGTATATAACGTTGAAGTCGGCCCCCAAGGTCAGCTCACTTCAGTGATTCCTACAGCAGCAACCCAAGCGGCTCCGGTTATCGCACCCGCTGAAACTGTATCGGATGCGGAAGCCGTTCCGGCTCCTTTGGCGGGGAATATTTTCAAAATCAACGTCCAAACGGGTAGTGAAGTCGCGGAAGGCGATATTTTGATCGTGCTGGAAGCGATGAAGATGGAAACTGAAATTCGCGCTGCACGAGGCGGTGTGGTTCAGGATCTGCACGTCAAAGAGGGTGACTCTGTGACGGTTGGCGCACCTTTGCTTAGTCTGGCGTAAGGGAGAACCATGGACGGATTAATGACCTTATGGTCAGAGACGGGTATTGCCAATTTTGAATTTGGTCAGATCATCATGATCATGGTTGGCTGTTTGCTGCTGTTTCTGGCGATTCGTAAAGGGTTTGAACCTTTGTTGCTGTTGCCGATTGGTTTTGGGGCCGTGTTGGCCAACATTCCGAACGCTGGTTTTACTGAACCGGGTGGCTTGTTGTACTACGTTTATCACGTGGGGATTGAATCCGGGGTTTTCCCGCTGTTGATCTTCATGGGCGTAGGGGCGATGACGGATTTTGGCGCGCTGATCGCTAACCCGAAAACGTTATGGTTGGGGGCGGCGGCGCAGTTGGGTATTTTTGCCACTCTGTTTGGGGCCATCATGCTGAACTACGTGCCGGGTATGGAATTCACCATGGCAGATGCCTCATCGATTGCGATTATCGGTGGTGCGGATGGCCCGACGGCTATCTTCCTTGCCAGCCAGCTATCGCCAGACTTACTCGGGGCGATTGCTGTGGCAGCTTATAGCTACATGGCACTGGTGCCTATCATTCAACCGCCAATTATGAAAGCGTTGACCACGCCAGAGGAACGCCAGATCAAAATGGCTCAGCTGCGCCATGTCGGAAAGACGGAGAAAATCATCTTTCCATTGGTGGTGTTGCTGATGACGATACTCTTTCTTCCTGCAGCGACGCCACTGGTCGGGATGTTCTGTCTGGGCAACCTGATGCGTGAAGCGGGTGTGGTTGAACGTTTGTCTAAGACGGCGCAGAACGAGCTGATCAATATTGTGACGATTTTCCTCGGGCTTGGCGTCGGTTCGAAATTGCAGGCTGATAAGTTCCTCAATCTGGAAACGCTCGGTATTCTGGCACTGGGTGCTGCGGCGTTCAGTATTGGTACGGCTGGCGGCGTGATCATGGCGAAGATCCTCAACAAGTTCTCCAAGGAAGACATCAACCCATTGATTGGAGCCGCAGGCGTGTCTGCAGTTCCTATGGCGGCTCGAGTGGTGAATAAAGTAGGACTGGAAGCCAATCCTCAGAACTTCCTGCTGATGCATGCCATGGGACCTAACGTCGCTGGTGTGCTGGGTTCGGCGGTGGCCGCAGGCGTGTTGTTGGCTCTGGTCGGTTAATCTCTGGTTAAATTGCGAACTGAGAGTTAACGATCATAAAGAAAATGGTATATATTCAAGGGGATGCTTCGGCATCCCTTTTTATTTGCCTCGATAGGGACCCTGGAAATGGACAACAAGCAGATCGCAATTACCCAGTTCGGCGGGCCGGAAGTGCTCGCGATTCAAACCTCCGCTATTCCTGAGCCTCAGGCGGGTGAAGTGTTAGTGAAAGTCGCATTTGCGGGCATCAACCCTATCGATGTGAAAACTCGTGCTGGTCTTGGTTGGGCGGCGGCGCAGAACAAAGACAACCTTCCTTGGGTTCCGGGCTATGACATCTCTGGCACAGTGGTCAGAGTGGGAAGTGAAGTCAGTGAGCTCAAAGCCGGGGTCAATGTGGCTGGCTTTATTGGCTTTCCGCTGCGCGGCGGCGGTTACAGCCAATATGTGTGTGTACCAGAAAAAGAACTCAGCATCATCCCCGATGCAGTGACGCTAGAAGCCGCTGCCGTCTTGCCTCTGGCGGGGCAAACCGCTGCGCAGGCGCTCAATAAAGCGCAGGTCAAAGAAGGCGACCGCGTGCTAATTCTCGCTGGTGCCGGAGGGGTTGGTCATCTGGCGGTGCAAATCGCGATTGCGGCGAAAGCCGAAGTGTATACCACCTGTAGCGAAAGCAATCTTGATTATCTGGCGACCTTGGGCGCGCATGCGATCAACTATAATTTTGCGCCGGTTTCCCAGCGTCTCGAACAAGTCGATGTCCTGATTGATCTGGTCGGCGGCGATGCGGCGCTGGACGCACTCAAATGTCTTAACGATAATGCCCGCGTGGTGACGGTACCGACGTTGAGTGCGGAGCTTATTTGCGAGAAAGCGAAAATGCTCGGCTTTGAAGCCACCGGTATGCTGGTGGATCCCAATCCCGAGCAGCTCAATACCATGTTGTACATGGTTAGTGTCGGGCTATTGAAGACCGAAATTCAACAGGTGTATCCGATGAGTGACGTGCAGCAAGCTCACACTCAGATTGAGTCCGGGCACACTCGAGGCAAGGTGTTGCTTGATATGCAATGCTAGAGTGGTTTAACTCTGGCTTTACCGAACTGGCACTGCTGTTTTCCAATTCCGCCCTCTGGGTGCTGTTCCTCGGGGGCTTTCTGAGTGCGACCCTGTTGCCCGGCGGGTCAGAGGCGGCACTGGTTGCGACCTTATCTCTGCAACAATATTCCGTATTTTGGGTGATTGTGGTCGCCACTGTGGGTAATACCCTCGGTGGTGTCACCAACTATTGGTTGGGTTTATGGCTGCCCAACCGAACTGAACACGAAAAACAAGGTCATAAAGCATTAGCCTGGCTGAATAAACACGGCTATTGGGCGTTGCTGTTTAGTTGGTTGCCAATCATTGGCGACCCTCTCTGTCTGGCAGCTGGCTGGCTTCGCATGAATTGGTTTCCCGTCTTTACTCTTATTCTGATTGGTAAAGCATTACGTTATTCGCTGCTGGCTGCTCTCTTTTATGGTTTTTTCTAAGGAGAAGTCATGAGAAAACTCTGGTTTGGTGCTTTTTCTCTTATCGCCTTGTACGGCTGCACATCGACAACGGCACCTGTTTCGCTTTTCTCATCTCTACCTTCCGGTGTTTCACTGGTTGAAAAAGTGGATGCACAACCGGGAAAAGTGATGATCCCGTACTCCAAGTACCGTCTTGATAATGGGTTGACGGTGATTCTGTCGCCGGATCACTCTGATCCATTGGTGCATGTGGATGTGACTTACCATGTAGGCTCAGCGCGCGAAGTGGCGGGTAAGTCCGGATTTGCCCATTTCTTCGAACACATGATGTTCCAGGGCTCGAAACATGTCGGCGATCAACAGCATTTCCGTATCATTACTGAAGCGGGTGGTTCATTGAATGGTACCACCAACCGTGACCGCACCAACTACTACGAGACGGTGCCGTCCAATCAATTGGAAAAAGTGTTGTGGCTGGAATCGGATCGCATGGGCTTTTTGCTGGATGCGGTGTCGCAGCGCAAATTCGAAATTCAGCGCGATACAGTGAAAAACGAGCGCGCGCAAAACTATGACAACCGTCCCTATGGTTTGATCTGGGAGAAAATGAGTGAGGCCATCTATCCGGAAGGTCACCCATATTCCTGGCAAACGATTGGTTACGTGCAAGATCTGGATTGGGTTGACGTCAATGATCTGAAAGCTTTTTTCCTGCGCTGGTACGGACCGAACAATGCGGTATTAACCATTGGTGGTGATATTGATGTGGATAAAACGCTGGCGTGGGTGAGCAAATACTTTGGCTCGATTCCGAAAGGACCAGAAGTGGATAATGCACCGAAGCAGCCAGCGAGCTTACCGCAGGATCGTTTTATCACCCTGCAGGATCGTATTCAGCAACCTATGGTGGTGATTGGCTGGCCAACTGCGTATCGCGGTGCCGAGGATCAGGCCTCATTGGACGCCTTAGCAAAAGTGTTGGGTAGCGGATCCAACAGTCTGCTCTATCAGAATCTGGTTAAAACGCAAAAAGCGGTTGATGCGGGTGCCTTCCAGGATTGTGCGGAGCTGGCGTGTACTTTCTACGTTTACGCGATGGCACCTTCAGGTGACAAAGCACAGCTTAAACCGCTGTATCACGAATTGATGCAGACGTTGCAGCAATTCAAGCAATCGGGTGTTGATAAAGCACGTCTGGAGCAGATTAACGGCATGGCGGAAGCCAACGCGGTATTTGCGCTGGAAAGTGTGCAAGGCAAAGTCACTCAGTTAGCGAGTAACCAGACTTTCTACGGTCAGCCGGATCGCATCGAAACGCAATTGGCCGAATTACGCGCCGTCTCTCCGCAGTCGGTGTCGCAGGTGTTTAACCAGTACCTCGATGGTCAGCATAAAGTCACACTGAGCGTCGTGCCAAAAGGTCAAACGCAACTGGCGGTTCAAGCGGATAACTTTACACCGCCAGAGCGGGCTGTACCTGAGTATCACAAAATTAGCGACAGTGACCTTCATTATCGCGCAGTGAAGGACAATTTCGATCGTTCACTAATGCCTAAAGTCGCAGAAGCTGTGCAGGCGCATATGCCGCCGCTGTATGACATCTACTTTGACAACGGAGCAGAACTGCTGGGCACCCAGACGACCGAAACGCCAACCGTGCTGGTGGAAATCAAACTGCCAGCGGGGGAACGCCACGTGGTGCCGGGCAAAGAAGGGTTAGCCAATCTGACCGCAGCAATGCTGGAAGAAGGTTCCACCACCCGCGGTGTAGAACAGATTCAGGCACAACTGGATAAGTTAGGTTCTCAGGTCAGCGTCAATGCCAATGCGTATTCAACCAGCATTGTGATTTCGAGCTTGAAAAAGAACCTGGCCGAAACCATGAATGTGGTTGAAGAGGTGCTGTTCAAACCTGGCTTCAGAAAAGAGGACTTTAACCGCATCAAGCAGCAGATGATCCAGGGCGTGGTGTACCAGCATCAGCAGCCTAGCTGGCTGGCTTCGCAGGCGACACGTCAGGTATTGTTCGGGGATTCTATTTTTGCTCGGGCCAGTGATGGTACGGAAGCTTCGATTGCGGCTCTGACACTTGATGATGTGAAGAATTTCTACCGTAAATACTACACGCCACATGGCGCGCAGATTGTGGTTGTGGGAGATATCGGTAAACGCGAAGTGCGCAAGCAACTGCAGTTCTTTGCCAACTGGCACGGAGAGGCGTCTCCGCTTCTGCGTCCGCAAGTGGTGCCGAATCTCGGTGGTCAGAAAATCTACTTAGTCGACAAGCCGGGAGCGCCACAAACCATTGTTCGCCTGGTGCGTCGTGGGTTGCCGTTTGATGCCACTGGTGAGCTTTATCTCAGCCAGCTTGCCAACTTTAATCTGGCGGGCAACTTCAACAGCCGTATCAACCAGAACCTGCGTGAGGACAAAGGCTACACCTATGGTGCCAGCAGCTATTTTGTCAGCAACCGAGAGGTCGGTGGGATTGTGTTCAATGCTCAAGTGCGCGCCGACTCGACTGTGCCATCGATCATTGAGATGGAAAAAGAGATGGATCGCTTCAGCAAACAAGGAATGACCAACGAGGAAATGAAATTTTTACGCCTCGCGGTCGGTCAACAAGATGCTCTGAGTTACGAAACGCCATCACAGAAAGCGCAGTTACTCAGTAGTATTCTGACTTACAGCTTAGATAAAGATTATCTGCAGCAACGCAATGACATCGTCAAAAGCGTGGATAAGTCGACACTGGATGAACTGGCGGCGAAATGGTTTGTACCCGCGGATTATCAAATCATTGTTGTGGGAGATGCCAAATCGCTGAAGCCACAGCTAGAAAAGTTAACTATTCCCGTAGAAGAGCTTGAAATCATCCGCTAGAGTACACATTAAAGAGGAGGCGAAGTTCCGCCTCCTGCTTCTATCGTGGCGGGTTAAGCTCAGCTTCATTGGATTTATACACATATAAGCGAATCTCATTTTGACTAATTTTGCCGCGCGACTTGAACGAGTTGCTAATCAACCTGAAGTGTTTCAACAGTTTGGCCGAGGCGTTGAACGTGAAACGCTGCGTTACACTCCTGAGGGGGCAATTGCTCAAACACCTCATCCAACAGCACTGGGTTCGGCACTGACCAATAACTGGATCACGACGGATTTCGCAGAATCTCTGCTGGAGTTCATCACTCCGGTTTCTCATGACGTTCAGGCGCTGATGTCGCAACTGGCGGACATTCATCATTTTGCCCAGACGAAGATTGGTGAAGAAAAATTGTGGCCGCTCTCAATGCCGTGTTATGTCGGCAGCGAAGACGATATTACGCTGGCGCAATATGGCACTTCCAACTCCGGACGCATGAAAACACTATACCGTACGGGCCTCAAACGCCGTTACGGCAGCCTGATGCAAATCATTTCTGGTGTGCATTTCAACTTTTCCTTCCCGGATTCGTTCTGGGATGCCCTGTATGGTGAACAGTCAGAGGAAGAGCGTCAGGCCACGAAATCGGACGCCTATTTTGCGCTGATCCGTAACTATTACCGCTTTGGCTGGTTAATTCCTTATTTCTTTGGTGCTTCACCTGCGCTGTGTTCGTCGTTCATTCAGGGGCGCGAAACGTCACTAGAGTTTGAGAACATCGGCCATACGTTGTATCTGCCGCATGCGACATCACTGCGTTTGAGCGATCTGGGTTACACCAACCACGCGCAAAGTGTGCTGCGAATTGGTTTCAATGGAATTGAGCAATATCTGACTGGCCTCAATGCGGCCATTCGCACACCTTCCGATGAGTTTGCCCGCATTGGGGTGAAAGTAGATGGTGAGTACCGTCAGCTCAATAGCAATGTACTGCAGATTGAAAATGAACTGTATGCTCCGATCCGTCCTAAACGTGTGGCAAAAAGTGGCGAAAAGCCGTCTGAAGCGCTGGCTCGTGGTGGCGTGGAATACATCGAAGTTCGTTCGCTGGATGTGAACCCATTCAGCCCGGTCGGTATTACCGAGCAGCAGGTTCGTTTCCTCGACCTATTCCTGACTTGGACTGCGCTGTCGGATTCAGATCCGATGGACAATTGCGAACTGGAATGTTGGCGTGATAACTGGAGCAAAGTAGTACTGGAAGGGCGTAAGCCTGGTCTGGAACTGCAAATTGGCTGTCACGGTGAGAAATTGTCGCTGCAAGCCTGGGCCAAACGCGTATTTGCTGATTTGTCTCTGATTGCTGAACTGATGGATTCAGTGCATGGCTGCAGTGCATATCAGGATGTGTGTCGCGAGCTGGAAAGTTGGATCGATCATCCGGAACGTACGTTGTCAGCACAAATTCTGGAGCTGACCAAACAGCACGGCGGATTAGGGAAAACGGGGTGTGCGCTGGGGCTTAAATACCGTGAACATAACCTGAATCATCAATACGAGGCATACTCTGCCCAGTTGATGGAAGAGGAAGTAGTGCGTTCTGTGGCAGCTCAGAAGCAGATTGAGCAACAAGACGAACTCAGCTTTGATGCCTTTCTTGAACACTACTTTGCCTACCTGAAATAACATGGCGGTGGCGAAATGGTTATCTGTTAGCACACTTCTGCTTTTGGCGGGGTGTGCGACGTCGCCACCCAGCAAACAGAACAACCTATGTGAAATCTTTCGTGAAAAGCCGCAGTGGTATGAAGATGCGGTGGAGATGCAGGATGAATGGGGGACTCCGATTCAGATTGCAATGGCGATCATCAAACAGGAAAGCAGTTTCCGCCATGATGCGAAGCCACCGAAAGATTATCTATTGGGTTTTATTCCATGGGGTCGGGTCAGCAGTGCTTATGGCTATGCTCAGGCGCAAGACCCTGCCTGGGACGATTTCCTGCGAGCCACGGACTACGGCGGTTCGCGCACCAATTTTGATGATTCGTTAATGTTTATCGGCTGGTACACCAGCGAAACACAAAAAACACTTGGGGTATCGAAGTGGGATACCTATCATCAATATCTCGCTTATCATGAAGGACGAGGTGGCTTTAAACGCAAAAGTTACCAATCGAAACCGACTTTGATCAAAGTGGCTCGTAAAGTCGAGCAACAGGCAAAAGACTACGGATGGCAACTGAAACAGTGCCGTCAGGAATTAGAAGACAACCGAAGCTGGTTTTTCTGAACTGGCATGCAATGGAGAAAGGACAATGCCATTATTAGACAGTTTTACCGTCGATCACACTCGCATGAACGCACCGGCTGTGCGTGTTGCGAAAACCATGCAGACGCCAAAAGGCGACACCATTACGGTGTTTGACCTGCGTTTTACGATGCCAAACAAAGACATTCTGTCAGAGAAAGGGATTCACACTCTTGAGCATCTTTACGCGGGCTTTATGCGCGCGCATCTGAACGGTGCGAACGTGGAAATCATCGATATTTCCCCAATGGGCTGCCGTACAGGTTTTTACATGAGCCTGATTGGTGCGCCAAGTGAAGAACAGGTGGCTGCCGCTTGGTTGGCTGCAATGCAAGATGTTCTGAAGGTGGAAAGTCAGGACAAGATTCCTGAACTGAACGAATACCAGTGTGGTACGGCAGCGATGCACTCGCTGACGGAAGCTAAAGCGATTGCAGAGAAAGTGATTGCCGCAGGCATTCAGGTCAACAAGAATGATGAACTGGCACTGCCAGAGTCAATGTTGAAAGAGCTGAAAGTACACTAAGGCTAAGAACGAGAAAAAGGCTTGGGATGACCAAGCCTTTTTTGTATGCGTTGTGAGTGCGAGTAACGCTACGCCTTCTTATTTTTGCGTGGATACACTCGAACCAGTTTGATACGGTTTTCTTCCAGCTCGACGATCTCCATTGGGTGACCAGCGACTTTGACACTCAGGTGACTGGCTGGAATCTCTTCGAGATGTTCCAGAATCAAACCGTTCAGTGTGCGTGGACCATCGGTCGGGAATTTCCACTTCAGGCTCTTGTTGATATCACGAATATTGGCGCTGCCTTCAATCAAAAAGCTGCCATCGCCTTGCGGTGTAATTTCATCCGCTAAACTCGGCGCAATGGATGTGGTGAACTCGCCGACAATCTCTTCCAGAATATCTTCCAAGGTGATGAGACCAATAATGTCACCGTACTCATCCACGATGAGGCCGATGCGCTCTTTGTTGCGTTGGAACTTAAGCAACTGCACGTTAAGTGGTGTGCCTTCCGGAATGAAATACACTTCATCGGCGGCACGCAATAACGTTTCTTTGGTGAACTCATTTTTCTCCAACACGAAGCGCGCCGCTTCACGCAAACGCAACATGCCGACCACTTCATCAATATGATCGCGATACAACACCACTCGGCCATGAGGTGAGTGGGTTAGCTGACGCACAATTGATTTCCAGTCATCGTTAATGTTGATGCCAGTAATTTCATTGCGCGGAATCATAATGTCGTTGACGGTAACGTGTTCCAGATCGAGGATCGACAGCAACATGTCCTGGTGGCGGCGTGGGATCAGGCCGCCAGCCTCATTCACCACCGTACGCAGTTCTTCTGAGCTGAGCGGGTCATCGCCACCATGCTGCGCAGACAGACCCAGCAGACGAATAAAACCGTTGGTAATAAAGTTGACAAACACCACCAGCGGCGACATCACTTTCATCAGAATAGAGAGCAGAATACTGCTGGCGTAAGAGACGCGTTCCGGATACAGCGCCGCCAGTGTTTTCGGCGTGACTTCGGCAAACACCAGAATCACTAAGGTGAGCACACCAGTAGCAATCGCAACGCCGATATCGCCATACAAGCGCATGCCCAAAATGGTGGCGATTGCGGAGGCCAGAATGTTAACCAGGTTGTTACCGATCAGAATCAGGCCGATCAAACGGTCAGGACGGCCAAGCAGCTTTTCAACGCGTTTGGCCCCTTTGTGGCCAGTGTTCGCTAAGTGCTTTAGGCGATAACGGTTCAGCGACATCATGCCTGTCTCTGAACCGGAGAAGTAGGCGGAAATAATAATAAGACACGCGAGTAGCGCAAATAAGATACCCGTTGATATGTCGTCCAAAACGCTTGTTTTCCTTATAACTGTTTTCGGTAATTAATGGCCTATCCCAGGCGGGGTGTCAATGTCGATTAAGGTCTAACCCGTTGACCTTAGCGCAGAATAATCTCTCTGACAAATCGGCTGCCAAAGTACGCCAGCGTCAGTAAGGTCGCACCGGCAACAGCAAACCAGGTAACTTTGCGTCCGCGCCAGCCTTTCTGATAGTGACCCCAAAGCAGGATGGAATACACAATCCAGGCAATGAAGGAGAGTATGCCTTTGTGCGCTTTCCCTTGGGCAAACATATCCTGTACGAACACAAAACCAGTGATCAGTGTCCCGGTCAGCAGCAGGTTACCGATCAGAATGATCTTAAACAGCTGACGCTCGACCATGAGCAGTGGCGGCAGGTTAGGGTTAATGGTCAGCCCTTTTTTCTTCTTCAGCTTGTAGTCCAGCCAGGCTAGCTGCAGCGCATAGAGAGCACCAATCGACAAGGTAGAGTAGGAGAAGAGTGCTAAAGAAATGTGAAACATCAGCTTGGGATCATTTTCCAAATGGGTAATGAAGGTTCCGGGTAGGAACGCCGCCGCTGACAGATTAATGGCAGAGAAGCTGTACACCACTGGCAGTAAAAACCACAGTCGTGCTTTGAACATTGCCAGGCTCATGACCAGTGAAATAATAAAGCTGATCAGCGAGGCCACGTTGAGGATACTTAGGTTTTGACCACTGCCGTGCAGGATCAGGTCACTCAACAGCCAAGCGTGAAACAACAGCGCCAGTGCGGCACTGATAAACACCGTTTTAGCTTTGATCCCGGTTTGGTTGGCCAGCCCTGGCACGATCGTCGCGATTGACAGTACATACAAGATGGCGGCAACGATAGCGATTAAGTTGTCCATGCTTCTCACAAAAATGGTTGCTGAATTAGCGAATTATACCCTGCCTAACCCCAATGAGCTACGCCGGATCGTGATCGATTTTGAGAGTTGAGATATCGCGATATAGCCCAATATTATAAAGAAACGTGGATGCAACCTCGCAATGGGTATGCCTATTCATTTGGCTAAGGTATACTCACCGATATTAATCGCCTTATCGCGAAGAGAAAAAGATGTTTGAGAATTTAACGGATCGATTGTCCAAAACGCTGAAAAATATCAGCGGTAAAGGTCGTCTTACTGAAGACAACATTAAAGAGACGTTACGCGAAGTACGTATGGCTCTGCTGGAAGCAGACGTTGCGTTGCCGGTCGTACGTGAATTTGTCAGCCGCGTAAAAGAGAAAGCGGTTGGCGTTGAAGTTTCAAAATCCCTGACGCCAGGCCAGGAATTCATCAAAATCGTTCGCGGTGAACTCGAAGCGGTGATGGGGGAGTCCAATGAAGCTTTGAATCTGGCGGCTCAGCCACCGGCAGTGATTCTGATGGCGGGTTTGCAGGGGGCGGGTAAAACCACCTCGGTCGGTAAACTGTCGAAACTGCTGAAAGAGCGCGATAAGAAGAAAGTGCTGGTGGTTTCAGCTGACGTATATCGCCCTGCGGCGATCAAACAGTTGGAAACGCTGGCCAATGATCTCGAGGTGGATTTCTTCCCATCGTCTCCGGATCAAAAGCCTATTGATATTGCTAATGCGGCGATTGACCATGCGAAGAAGAAATTCTTTGATGTGCTGATTGTCGATACCGCGGGCCGTCTGGCGATTGACGAGCAGATGATGGGCGAAATCCAAGATCTGCATAAAGCGATTAAGCCAGTTGAAACGCTATTTGTGGTCGATGCAATGACCGGCCAGGATGCAGCCAACACGGCGAAGGCGTTTGGTGATGCACTGCCGCTAACCGGTGTGATTCTGACGAAAGTCGACGGTGACGCCCGTGGCGGTGCTGCGCTGTCCGTGCGTCATATTACCGGGAAACCGATCAAGTTCCTTGGTGTGGGTGAGAAAACCGACGCGCTGGAACCTTTCCACCCGGATCGCGTGGCCTCACGTATTCTGGGTATGGGTGATGTCCTGTCGCTGATCGAAGATCTGCAACGCAATGTCGACCAGGAAAAAGCCGAGAAACTGGCGAAGAAATTCAAAGAGAAGAAAGGCTTCGATCTGGAAGATTTTCGTGAACAGCTAGGCCAGATGCAGAACATGGGCGGCATGATGGGGATGCTGGATAAGCTGCCAGGTATGTCTCAGCTGCCTTCGGACATCAAAGACAAAGTCGATGACCGTATGTTCAAACAGATGGAAGCGATCATCAGTTCGATGACCATGAAAGAGCGTCAGAACCCTGAACTCATCAAAGGCTCACGTAAGAAACGCATCGCGGCAGGTTCAGGGACGCAAGTTCAGGATGTTAATCGCCTGCTGAAGCAGTTCACGCAGATGCAGAAGATGATGAAGAAAATGCAAAAAGGCGGCATGAAAGGCATGATGCGTAACATGCAAGGCCTGATGGGTGGTGGTGGCGGAGGCTTCGGTGGCGGATTTTTCGGCCGCTAAGCATCCATGTGAGTGAGACAACTTTCTGATCCTAAGTTTTCAAACTGTTATCGAGCTCACGGTATTTTGCCCCCACTTTTGGTGGTGAAAAAATAGCTAAAACCCTTGCAATGCCTCGGAATAAGAGTAAAATTCCGGGGCTTTATTTTGGCACGAGACCCCAAACTGTTTCTGATAAGCGGTTATTGGGGTTAATTTTATTTTTGAGAAAGCAAAGAGGACGACATGGTAACCATTCGTTTGGCACGTCACGGCGCTAAAAAGCGTCCATTCTATCAAATCGTTGTTGCTGACAGCCGCAACTCTTCTACTGGCCGTTTCATTGAGAAAGT
The DNA here is from genome assembly GCF_900460245.1 of Vibrio fluvialis. NCBI lineage: Bacteria > Pseudomonadati > Pseudomonadota > Gammaproteobacteria > Vibrionales > Vibrionaceae > Vibrio > Vibrio fluvialis. The sequence goes on along the minus strand of NZ_UHIP01000001.1, from coordinate 2,507,157 downwards.
GGGTTTCTTTAACCCAACAGCTCAAGGTCAAGAAGAAGGCCTACGCCTGGATCTAGAGCGCGTGAACCACTGGGTTTCACAAGGCGCATCTGTATCAGATCGCGTAGCTAAGCTAGTTAAAGACGCTCAAAAAGCGGCTTAATTCTTACTTAGTAAGTAGCACTAGTTTATGTCGATGAAAGGTAAAGAAACGATGAGCAAGCAAGACGAAAAAATTGTTGTAGGTAAGTTTGGTGCTTCTTATGGCATTCGTGGCTGGCTTAAGGTTTTTTCCTATACAGACGACGCTGAGAGCATTTTTGATTACAGCCCGTGGTTTGTTAACCATAAAGGCGAATGGGTCGAGTACAAAGTAGAAGGCTGGAAACGCCATAACAAAGGTATGGTGGTGAAACTTCAGGGGCTTGATGTCCGTGAAGATGCGCATCTGCTGACTAACTTTGAAATCGCTATTGACCCTGCATCACTACCTGAATTGTCAGAAGATGAATTCTACTGGCGTGAATTGTTCGGCATGCAAGTCGTGACAACTCAAGGCTATGACCTTGGTGAAGTGGTCGACATGTTAGAAACTGGTTCGAACGATGTTCTCGTGGTGAAGGCGAATCTGAAAGATGCTTTTGGCCAAAAGGAACGATTGATTCCGTTCCTTGAAGAGCAAGTGATCAAAAATATTGATCGCACGGCTCAACGGATCGAAGTTGACTGGGATCCTGCGTTTTAAATTCTGAATCGATAAGGCAGAGAACACATGTGGGTTGGCGTAATTAGCCTATTTCCTGAAATGTTCCGCAGCGTTACCGATTTCGGAGTAACAGGTCAAGCGGTAAAAAAAGGGTTATTGTCAGTTGAGACTTGGAATCCTCGTGATTTCACTCATGACAAACGTCGCACTGTCGATGATAAACCTTACGGTGGCGGTCCTGGCATGTTAATGATGGTGCAACCTTTGCGTGATGCCATTCAGACAGCCAAACAGGCGGCACCGGGAAAGACGAAAGTCATTTATCTTTCTCCTCAGGGTCGAAAACTCGATCAGCAGGGAGTCGAAGAGCTGGCAACCAATGAGAACCTGCTTCTCATCTGTGGCCGCTACGAAGGGGTAGATGAGCGCATCATCGAGTCTGAAGTTGACGAAGAATGGTCAATTGGTGATTTTGTGATGACAGGCGGGGAACTCCCGGCCATGACGCTAATCGATTCTGTCTCTCGGTTTATTCCGGGGGTTTTGGGTGATTTTGCGTCGGCAGAAGAAGATTCTTTTGCTAATGGTCTGTTGGATTGTCCGCACTATACGCGTCCGGAAGTGTTAGATGGAAAGGAAGTGCCTCAGGTGCTGAAATCCGGTAATCACGAGGACATTCGTCGTTGGCGACTGAAACAGTCGCTGGGCCGAACTTGGCTGAGAAGACCAGAGCTCCTGGAAAACCTAGCTCTGACTGACGAACAGGAACAATTACTGGCTGAGTACATCAAAGAGACCCAGACCCAGTAACCTATTAAATTTAGTATCAGTTTATTCTAGGAATTTAGACAATGAGTAACATCATCAAGGCTCTTGAACAAGAGCAAATGAAACAAGACCTACCTCAATTTGCACCAGGTGACACTGTTGTTGTTCAAGTTAAGGTAAAAGAAGGTGACCGTGAGCGTCTACAGGCTTTTGAAGGCGTTGTAATCGCAATCCGTAACCGTGGCCTACACTCTGCTTTCACAGTTCGTAAGATCTCTAACGGTGAAGGTGTTGAGCGTACGTTCCAAACTCACTCTCCAGTAGTGGCTAGCATCGAAGTTAAACGCCGTGGTGCAGTACGTCGTGCCAAACTGTACTACCTACGCGAACTATCTGGTAAAGCAGCTCGTATCAAAGAGAAGCTTGCTAAGAAATAATGCTAGAACTCGCGTTCTCATGAAAAAGCGGAGCCCAATGGCTCCGCTTTTTTGTTTATGCGATGTGTACAGACAGATTATTCGCGAGTATCTTCAGCAATCGTGACTGGTAACGTGATCTCTTCACCTTTACGCAGCAGCGTAAAATTGACTACCGTACCTGGACGTAGGTCGGTGACGGTATCCATCACGCTCTGACGGCCATTGATCTTCTGACCATCAATTTTCAGGATGATGTCTCGTGTCTGGAAGCCTGCCTGAGAGGCCGGGCCGTTCGGATCAATACCGAGTACCACAATCCCGCCAATATGTTCACTGCCGAGCAGGCGTGAGGTCACCGCGTTAATGTCTTGACCATCGACGCCGATATAACCACGAATGACGCGTCCGTCCGCGATGATTTTATCCATGATTTTACTGGCCAGGGTAAACGGGATCGCAAATGAGATGCCGTAAGTTTCCATGTCTGTGGCTTGTTGAAATGACGCCGTATTGATACCGACCAATTCACCTTGCGTATTGACCAGCGCTCCACCGGAGTTGCCTTCGTTAATTGCGGCATCGGTCTGAATAAACGCCTGACGACCATCAGCGCTGATCGAAGAGCGGCCTGTGGCGGAAATGATCCCAAAGGTGGTGGTTTGACCGAGGTTGTAGGGGTTGCCAATCGCAAGTACGACATCGCCTACTTTGGCTTGGTAGTTGGGGTTTTGTGGAATTACCGGTAGATTCGTTCCTTCCACGCGCAGTACCGCGATATCGGTGCGACGATCTTTACCGACTAACTGCGCCGCTGCGACTCGACCATCTTGCAAGGCAACGATAATTTGATCTGCCTGAGCGACAACATGGTAGTTAGTGATGATGTAGCCTTTTTCGCTGACAATCACCCCAGATCCCAGCCCTTGCGTCGACAGCTTGGTTTTATCGCTTTCTGAATACTTACGACTATAGATATTGACGACGGCAGGCGCCGCGCGGCGGACAGCCTCATTGAATGAGATCTGCAGCGAGCCGATATCCGTGGGTTGAGCACTTTTTTCAGGAATCACGTGACTGCGCAGCGATGGCACTGCCGCGATCACGACGGCCGCAGTGACCAGCCCGAGCCCTACTGAACGAACCAGAAATTTCAGCATAAATTCCTCAACCACTTACTCAAAGACCGAAATACAACGGTTACTCATTGATACTCTTATGATGATACGGATAAGTAACGAGTTCGAAGAATAGCATTACCTAGAGAAATAACAAAAGGGCAGCGTAATAAAGCTGCCCTTTTCTGAACTAACCAAACTTTGCTTAACGAACAACCAAGTAGATGGTGCGGTCACCACGTTGGATATTCAATGCCAGTACGTTGGGATTTTTCTCAAGTACGGCTCGCAGCTCGGCAATGTTTTTCACTCGTTTGCGGTTCACACCGATAATGATGTCATCTTTCTGCAACTGATAACCTTCAGCAGGGGAGTCTTTCTCCACCGCGGTGACTTTAACGCCTTGAATGGAATCACTGTCAGTGGTATTGCTCAGCTCTGCGCCAGTTAGGCCCTGATATAATTTATCTGCTTTGGTCTTGTTGTTGCTTTGTTCACCCAGCGTGACGTCGTAGGTTTTTTCTTTACCATCACGAATAACACCGAGTTTGACCGTTTTGCCTGCACCGAGTGTGGCGACTTTGGCGCGAAGCTCGGCGAAGGTTTCGATTTTTTTTCCGTTGACCGAAACAATGATGTCACCCGCTTTGAGGCCTGCTTTATCGGCGGCACTGTCTGGTAGCACCTGACTAACGAATGCCCCTTTGCTCGAGTCGTAGCCTAATGCATCGGCCAGTTCGGAGGTGATTTCTCCACCCTGAACGCCTAGCATGCCGCGTTTGACTTCACCAAATTCCAGAATTTGGTCGGCGAGGTTTTTCATCATATTGGATGGAATCGCAAAGCCGATGCCGACGTTACCGCCATTCGGACCCAGAATGGCGGTGTTGATACCAATCAACTCGCCATTGAGATTGACCAAGGCACCACCTGAGTTACCGCTGTTGATCGCTGCATCGGTCTGAATGAAGTTTTCGAAGTTTTCGATATTCAGACCACTGCGGCCCAGCGCAGAAACGATGCCTGATGTTACCGTTTGACCCAGACCAAACGGGTTACCGATCGCAACGGCAAAATCGCCAACTCGTAGTTGATCCGAATCTGCAATCTTAATTTCCGTGAGATTTTTCGCTTTATCCAGTTTGAGAAGAGCGATATCGGACATCTGATCGCCGCCGACCAGTTCTGCATCATATTCACGGCCATCATGCAGCTGAACGCGTATTTTCTCCGCGCCATTAATGACGTGATAGTTGGTTACGACATAGCCCTTACTGGCGTTAATCACAACGCCTGAGCCCAAACCACGGAATGGACGTTCCTGTAATTGCTCAGTGGGGAAATCCGGGCCAAAGAAGAATCGGAATTGCTCTGGAATGCGTTGGCGAGAGACCTGAGTTCCTTCAACCGCAATACTGACAACGGCTGGAGTGACTTTTTCCAGCATAGGAGCTAGGCTGGGTACTTGCTCTCCACTGACGGAAAGCGGAAGCGCGGCAGAGGCCGGCAAGGGGGTGATGATGGAACTTAAGCTTAGAGACAGAGCGGTTAAGACAAGCAAAGGTTTTTTCATCATAAAACTCCTCATAGATTAACGCCTGGTTACAGTTATATTTGTTACAAAATATAAATCTTCAACAGACTCGTGAGAGTTATGACTCAAAAACCTTTGCAAAGTTCAGTGGTCACTCATTTCAGTGACTGGCGGATCAACTCGCGCGTGCGTTGACCACTTCTGAAGAGTGAATGATCGCTTTCTCTTCAGGTTTCAGAAGGCCGGTTGCACCCAGAGCGTAGTCTTTCGGTGGTTGTTCGAAAGACTCGTCGGAATTTTCTACTTCATTACCGCTATGCTGAGCAATTTTTTTCACAAACGGATTATCTTGCTCTGGCACATTGGGTAACAGCTCAGACGAAGTCTTCGCCATGTGCTGGTAAAGTTTTGTGTAATCTTTACCTAGAGTATCGAGCATTTCAGCTGCCTGCGCGAAATGATCAGCCAGCTCTTGGCGATGCTGTTCAATTTCAAATTTGGCGCTGTCTAAGTCTTTCTGTAGGGACTTCTGAGTCTTGTACTGAGGGGTAGTCAGGCGAGCAATTACGATCCCTGCAACAATCCCCACTAGCAAGCCCACAATGGCATAAATCCAAGGCATAACTGCTCCTTATTGTTGTTATTTAACATGTTTTTCACTGGTTGGTTACACATGTTGTAGGGACATGTTACTATGAGACTGTTGGCGGATAAAGCAAAAAGCATGTGCTTTGAACGTCAGTTTTTTGCCCTTCATTTTTGCAGTAGACACTCATGACACCGAAGCAACGATACGAACAAGATTTAAAACGATCGGATTTTCAAAGAGATGAAGCGCAGGCCCGAGCCGTCGATGGATTGGATGCTCTGTATCATCAGCTGACAGAATTCCTCAATACACCAGTGGTACGACCTTCGCGCTGGCAAAAACTGATGGGAAAAAAAGAACAGTTACCGACGCCACCTAAAGGACTTTATTTTTGGGGCGGAGTGGGACGCGGTAAAACTTATTTGATGGACACGTTCTTTGATGCATTGCCGACTGAACGAAAGATGCGTGTGCATTTCCACCGCTTTATGTACCGCGTGCATGATGAATTGAAACAGCTGGGTGAAACCAGCGATCCGCTTGAACTGGTGGCAGATAAGTTCAGTCAGGAAGCAGTGATCATTTGTTTTGATGAGTTTTTTGTCTCTGACATTACCGACGCGATGATTCTGGGTACGTTGTTCCAGGCGCTATTTCGTCGTGGTGTGGTGTTGGTGGCGACGTCAAATATACCTCCGCACGATCTGTATCGTAATGGCTTGCAGCGCGCGCGCTTTTTGCCAGCAATCGCGTTAATTGAAGCCAACTGTCATATTCTTAATGTGGACAGCGGGGTCGACTACCGCCTGCGCACTCTTGAGCAAGCGGAAATTTATCATTACCCGCTGGATGGACAGGCAAGTGCAAATCTCTGCCAGTACTACAGTCAATTGGTAGGCAAAGACAAACCGAAAGCGAATGAAATAGAGATTAATCATCGCAAACTCAAAGTGATTGAGGCCAGCGATGGCGTGTTGCATGCTTCATTTGCGCAGTTGTGCCAGACAGCGCGTAGCCAGAACGACTATATTGAAATGTCTCGCCTCTATCACACCGTTTTGTTGGCGGACGTCAAACAAATGGATCGTACGTTGGATGACGCTGCCCGTCGTTTTATCGCTTTAGTCGACGAGTTCTACGAACGTCATGTGAAACTGATTATTTCAGCGGAGGTCGCATTGGAAGACCTCTATACTCAAGGGCAACTGGAATTTGAGTTTAAGCGTTGCCAGTCAAGGCTGATAGAAATGCAAAGTCATGATTATTTGGCCAAAGAGCATCTGGCTTAAGAACAATCTTTCCCAGAAACAGGGCAAAGAAAAAAATTGTGATTTTGTGCAAAAAGAGGTGATTTTTTCCGCGCTCTTCTCTATAATCCTGCGACCCACCGTTACTGCAGGTCTTTTTAGACCGAGAGTGCCACCCACTCGAAGGGGTGATGACTGGGCTCTTAGACAGTGGGAGCGAATGCTCCTTTAAGTGTAAATTTGATTAAACGGGTTATTATTAGCATGAAAACTTTCGTTGCTAAACCAGAAACTGTAAAACGCGACTGGTACGTTGTAGACGCTGAAGGTAAAACTCTTGGCCGTCTAGCAAGTGAAATTGCATCTCGCCTACGTGGCAAACACAAAGCTGAATACACTCCACACGTTGACACTGGTGATTACATCATCGTTGTAAACGCGGAGAAAGTTGCTGTAACTGGTAACAAAGCTAAAGACAAGATGTACCACCGTCACACTGAATTCCCAGGTGGCCTAAAGTCATTCAGCTTCGAGAAGCTGATTGAGCGTAAGCCAGAGATGGTACTTGAGCTAGCGGTTAAAGGTATGCTTCCAAAAGGTCCTCTAGGCCGTGCTATGTACCGTAAGCTGAAAGTTTACGCAGGCGCTGAGCACAACCACGCTGCTCAACAACCTAAAGTACTAGACATCTAATCGGGGATTTCGGAAATGGCAGAGAATCAATACTACGGCACTGGCCGTCGCAAAAGCTCAGCTGCACGTGTTTTTATTAAACCAGGCAGCGGCAACATCGTAATCAACAAGCGTAGCCTTGATGAGTACTTCGGTCGTCCAACTTCTCGCATGGTTGTTAAACAACCTCTAGAGCTGGTTGAGATGGTTGAGAAACTAGACCTGTACATCACTGTTAAAGGTGGTGGTATTTCTGGTCAAGCAGGTGCTATCCGTCACGGTATCACTCGCGCTCTGATGGAATACGATGAATCTCTACGTCCTGTTCTACGTGCTGCTGGCTACGTTACTCGTGACGCTCGTCGCGTTGAACGTAAGAAAGTTGGTCTACGTAAAGCACGTCGTCGTCCACAGTTCTCTAAGCGTTAATCTTTTCATTACGAAAAGAATCTCGCTTTCCAGTGTTACTGGAATGTGGTTCAAAAGCTCGGCATTTGCCGGGCTTTTTGTTTTTCTACGCAAAAGTTTTTGTGTATTTACACAAAAGAAATTCCTTTCTCACAAGTCACTTCATCACCCTTTCTTCCAATAATGTCCCTTTTGTGACCTCGCGTGCGAATTACTGCACGAATGTTACCAAAAGGTAGCTTTATCTTGTCAAAAAGTAGGGTTTTATTTATCATTTCACATCAAATAAATACAACGAAAACCGTATTTTGTTAGCCATGCTCTTAAGCGGAATAACAGGAATCCACAAGGAGCAAATGGGAGAATGTCTGGATGAGCAATGCGCCTTTGAACAACGGTCGCAGACGTTTCTTAACCGCTACAACAGCTGTTGTGGGTGGTTTGGGAGCGGCTGCTGTTGCCGTACCTTTTATCAAATCGTGGAACCCAAGTGCGAAAGCGAAAGCGGCGGGTGCCCCTGTCGAGGTTGACATCAGTAAACTCGAAGAAGGGCAAATGGTCCGTGTTGAGTGGCGAGGTAAACCTGTATGGGTTGTACGTCGTTCTCAATCTGTAGTTAATGCTTTAAAAGAGCATGACAATCAGCTTCGTGATCCGAACTCTAATGAAGAACAACAACCTACCTACGCTCAAAATACCTATCGCTCAATAAAGCCTGAATACTTTATTGCCGTCGGTATCTGTACTCACTTAGGTTGTTCACCAACCTATCTGCCTGACTCTTTTAACGAACAAGTTCAAGGGGTTAAGTCAGGTTTCTTCTGTCCATGTCACGGTTCGAAATTCGACATGGCTGGTCGTGTATTCCAAGGTGTACCTGCTCCACTTAACCTTGTGATTCCAAAGTACATGTACCTGAGCGATACCAGAATTGTTATCGGCCTTGATGAAACAGGGGAGGCATAATGCAAGCTCTACTTGATTGGGTGGAAAAACGCCTGCCCGCAATGAATGCGTATAAGAAGCACCTTTCTGAATACCCAATGCCGAAGAACTTTAACTTTTGGTACCTTTTTGGTTCCTTGGCAATGTTGGTGCTGGTTAACCAGATCCTAACTGGTATCTGGCTGACGATGAACTACGTTCCGTCTGGTGACGGTGCGTTTGCGTCTGTTGAATACATCATGCGTGATGTGGATTACGGTTGGTTGCTGCGTTATATGCACTCAACTGGCGCATCGGCATTCTTTGTCGTGGTCTACCTGCATATGTTCCGTGGTCTGATCTACGGCTCATACCAGAAACCTCGTGAGCTATTGTGGATCTTCGGGATGTTGATCTTCCTGGCGCTGATGGCAGAAGCTTTCATGGGTTACCTACTGCCTTGGGGCCAGATGTCTTACTGGGGTGCGCAGGTAATCATTTCTCTGTTCGGTGCCATTCCGGTTATCGGGGATGATCTGACGCTATGGATTCGTGGTGACTACGTTATCTCCGGCGCCACACTGAACCGTTTCTTTGCTCTGCACGTCATTGCATTGCCGATCGTTCTGCTGCTGCTGATCGTGCTGCACATTCTTGCTCTGCACGAAGTGGGTTCGAACAACCCGGATGGTATCGAAACCAAACTGCCGAAAGGCACGATGGGCGACGATTACCAGAGCCAGTTCAAGTTCCACGAGTACTACACCAAGAAATACGACATCATCGATTCGATTCCTTTCCATCCTTACGGTACGGTGAAGGATCTGGTGGGTGTCGCTGGTTTCTTGTTCTTGTTCTGTTACGTGCTGTTCTTCAACCCAGAGATGGGGGGGTACTTCCTTGAGCCGCCTAACTTTGAAGCTGCAAACCCGCTGAAAACGCCACCGCATATCGCTCCGGTTTGGTACTTCACACCGTTCTACGCAATTCTGCGTGCGGTACCGGATAAGCTGCTGGGCGTTGTCGCGATGGGTGCCTCGATTGTTGTGTTGTTTGTTTTGCCTTGGCTGGATCGCTGTAAAGTGCGTTCATACCGCTACCGCAGCAAACTTCACCTGGCGAACATCATTCAATTTACCATTTGTTTCATTGCCTTAGGTGTTTTGGGTGCGCTTCCTGCAACTCCAACGTATACCTTACTGGCTCGAATCTTTAGTTTGGGTTACTTCATGTTCTTCGTTCTGCTGTTCTTCTACAGCAAAAACGAAGCAACCAAGCCACTACCAAAGAGGGTGACATTCAAATGAAAAAATGGATTGTAATTTTGTTTGCAATGCTGCCTTCATTGGCGATGGCAGCAGGCGGTAACGTGCATCTGGATAAAGCGGGGAATGACTTGTCTGATACCGCTTCTCTGCAACGCGGCGCCAAACTGTTCATGAACTACTGTTTCGGTTGTCACTCAACGCAGTATCAACGTTATGAGCGCGTGGCGACAGACTTGGGGATCCCAGCGGATCTGATGAAAGAGAATCTGATTTTCAATCCGCAAACCAAGATCGGTGAGCTGATGGAAAACGCGATTCCGGATAAGTCAGCGGCCAAATGGTTTGGTGCTCCACCACCTGACCTGACGTTGGTGGCTCGTGTGCGTGGCGTGGATTGGTTATACACCTACCTACGTTCATTCTATGCCGATCCAAGTCGTCCATTTGGCGTGAACAATATTGTCTTCCCAAGTGTCGGTATGCCACACGTTCTTGAAGAACTACAAGGCACTCCGGAACCTGTTTTCGGTTCACACATGGTTGATGGCGAAGAAGTGAAAGCTGTTGTTGCCACCAAATCGCAAGGCAATGGTGAGCTGAGCACTGGCGAATACGATCAAGCTGTTCGCGATCTGGTGAACTTCCTAGAATATTCCGGTGAACCAGTGAAACTTGAACGTCAGGCGATGGGCTGGTGGGTGATGGCCTTCCTTGTTCTGCTGACGATCGTTGTCGTGGCGCTGAAGAAAGAGTATTGGCGTGATGTGCACTAATTGTGCTACGATGTCGTGCTAATTCTCGATTAATCGAATCATCAATGGAGGCTTAGCCTCCATTGTTTTTTTATATCTGTAAGTGTGTGCTGGAGGGCTCCATGGCTGTAGCTGCCAATAAACGTTCTGTGATGACTCTATTTTCAAGTGCATCTGATATGTATAGCCATCAGGTTCGTATTGTGCTGGCTGAAAAAGGTGTCAGTGTTGAAGTTGAGCTGGTTGATGAAGATAACCTACCTGCGGATCTCATCGAGCTGAACCCATACAAAACGGTACCAACGCTGGTTGACCGTGAGCTTGCGCTTTATGACTCAAAAATCATCATGGAATACCTTGATGAGCGTTTTCCACATCCACCATTGATGCCAGTGTATCCTGTTGCCCGTGGTAACAGCCGTCTGATGATTTACCGTATCGAGAGAAACTGGTATTCACTGGCGAACAAAATCATCAAGGGTTCTGCTGAAGAAGCAGAATCGGCACGTGTCAAACTGCGTAACGATCTACTGACACTTGCACCAGTATTTGCGGAATACGAATACTTCATGAGTGAAGAATTCAGCCTGATCGATTGTTACCTGGCTCCGCTATTGTGGCGTTTGCCTGTTCTGGGTATCGATTTGATTGGCCCGGGTTCAAAAGAGCTGAAGATTTACATGAACCGCGTATTTGAACGTGATTCATTCTTGGCTTCTCTGACAGAAGCTGAACGTGAGATGCGTTTAGTTCGTTAATGGTAGTCTGATGGATATCGAACACATGACTCCCCGCCGACCATTTATGCTGCGCGCATTTTATGATTGGTTGCTGGAAAATGAACTGACGCCACATTTGGTGGTAGATGCCACACTGCAAGGTGTAAGAGTACCGATGGAATATGTTCAGGATGGTCAAATCATTCTGAACGTTGCTCCTCGAGCTGTCGGTAACCTTGAGCTGGGCAACGATGAGGTGACTTTCAATGCTCGCTTTGGCGGTCGCCCACATCTGGTTGTGGTTCCTATGTACGCGATTCAGGCTATCTATGCTCGTGAGAACGGCGCAGGAACAATGTTTGAACCTGAGGAAGCTTACATGGATGCTCAAGAAGCGGGTATCTATGAAGAAGAACCAGCAGAAAGTGGTTTGAGCGAAGTGACGTCAGAGGCACCAGCAAACACTGCTGAATCTGATGAGGCACCGCGCCCGAAAGGCAAGCCAAGTTTGCGTGTTGTAAAATAACTCAGCAAGATAAAACAAAAAAGCAGCGTGAATACGCTGCTTTTTTTATGCCGAAGATTAGGCTAGTCCGCGTATTCGAAGGCTCGAATTACTTGTTTTACTCCTGAAATGTTGCGCGCAACGTCTGTCGCGATGTTCGCATGTTCACGAGAAATGTATCCCAACAGATAAACTTCACGGTCTTCGGTAATCACTGAGACTTTCACACCATTAAGCTCTGATTTTGCCAGCAGTGCTGATTTCACTTTGGTCGTGATCCAGCTGTCGTTACTGATTTCACCAAACGACAAAGGTGCTTTTATCTTTACCTGATTGTGTAGTTCTTTGACATCTTTTAACTTTTGCACCTGAGCAACAAATTGATCCAATAATTCAGGGGTGCGTGATTGGCCAATCAGAATCACGGTTCCTCGGAATGAACTGGCGGTAATACGCATCTGATTCTGGAACGGTGGCTTATTACTCAGCCCTGTCACTTCGAGTTCCAGATTGCTGTCTTTCCAGATTTCTTGAGTGGAGCGCGGATCGGTCGCAATGTTAACGGTGGTGGCAGCACCAGCGATAAACAGTCCAGCGCAGCCGGATAAGGTCATCAGTGTCGCCAGAACGGCAAATAGGCGTAAAGTCTTCATCGATTACTCTTCGTGAGCGGGGAACAGAACCTGGTCAATCAAGTCACACAGACAGTGCAACGTGACCATATGAACTTCCTGAATACGAGCGGTACGTTGGGATGGAATACGAATTTCGACGTCGTTTTCTCCCAGTAAGCCTGCCATTTCACCGCCATCTTTGCCTGTCAGAGCAATAATGGTCATGTCGCGTGTTACCGCGGCTTCCATCGCTTTGATGATGTTCTTGCTGTTACCACTGGTGGAGATGGCCAGTAGAATATCGCCTGGCTGACCAAACGCACGTACTTGTTTAGAAAAAATTTCCTGATAGTGATAGTCGTTGGCAACGGCAGTCAATGTGGTGTTGTCAGCGGTTAGTGCCATCGCTGGCAGGCTTGGGCGCTCAGTTTCAAAACGGTTAACTAAACAGGAAGTAAATTGCTGCGCATTAGAGGCGGAGCCGCCATTACCACAACACAGAATCTTGCTGCCGTTGAGCAGGCTGGCCACCATGGCTTGTGCTGCGTGCATAATCGCATCAGGTAGCGCTTCGGCTGCGGCGATTTGAATTTGAATGCTTTCGGTGAAACTGTCTTTAATGCTGTCGAGCATTGATTATCCTTCAGTGATTGCGTTTTTTATCCAGTCAATTTGGCGGCCTTCATCGTGGATAGCCACCACATCGAAACGAAAATCGGTGTTGTCGGCGCAGAGGCCTTGCTTGAGCATCCACCAATTTGCCGCTTTGATCAAGCGTGCTTGTTTCTGTCTGGTGACCATTTCAGCAGCATGGCCGTGACGTTGGTTCTGACGATACTTCACTTCGACAAACACCAGCGTTTGATTTTCCCGCATAATTAAATCCAGTTCACCGCCGCGAATCTGGAAATTTTGTTCGATAAGAAACAAACCGCGGCGGCGTAAATACTCCGCCGCCGTAGTTTCATAGTGTTGTCCGGTCTGGCGGCGACTAAAGAGCCCCATGCTCCGCCCAACTGATTTCACGTTGCACTACGCATTGTTCATCAATGCCCAGTACACCGGTTTGGCCTTCAATCGTATAACCTTGGACGACTTTCATCTGTGGGAGTTCCACCATGAGTTTGTATGCGTCCATCCCCATGGCTTGCAGGCGACGCTCGGCATTGGTGGATTTTGGCCACAGTTTATTCATCTGTTCTGAGACGTCCGGCGTCGGATGAATCAGCAAAGGAATGTCACTGTAAGTCACGCCGGTCAAATCTTCATACTGACGGCCACCGCTGTTGCTGGCGGAGTTAGAGAACAGTTTTGGCGGCTTGGTATCCGGGTTGATCGCCACTTCAATAAACGGCTTGATTAACGTCAGATCAGCACTGTTGGCCACGATGTATACCGCGTCGATGTCACGACGGCTGCGTGGCTGGCTTTCCATTTTCAGACCCGTTAAGGCTTCCATCTGAGCAATATTCTGCTGGCTGTCCTGCAGACCGAATACGTTATTGATGTTGCGCTGCAACTGACGACGATCGCCGTACTGGTTCACCGCCACCTTGTTTTTGCTGTATTTGTGCCACTCTTCATCGAAGGCCTCAACCACACGCTCGCCGTAACTGCCCTGAGGCGCTAAGACCAGTGGGTAACGATAACCTTCAGTAAACAGATGTTTAGCCGCCTGAGCGACTTCCTGCTCCGGTGACAGTGCGAGGTAACAAGTGTCTGAACCATCGATCACTTGATCCGGAATATTCAGCGCCAGTGTCGGAATTGATTGCCCACGTTCTTGCTGGAATTGTTGCAGTTTCTCAATGTTGCCTTTAATCAGCGGACCAACCACGAAGTCGATGTTCTTCTCTGTCAGTGTTGCATCCACAGATTCCAGCGTTTCGGCGTTGGTATCCATGATGGTCAGGGTCGCATTGGGATCGCGGTCTTCGTCATTCATCATCGCCATGATGAAACCGTCGCGAATCAGTTGAGCGGGTTTCGAGAATTTACCGGTCAACGGCAGCAGCAGCGCAGTATGTTTCGGCTTAATGATCTCAAGGGCCAAAATGTCCTGAATGGATTTAGGGGTGTAGATTGCCGCTGGATGATCTGGGTTTTCTGCCAACCATTTCTCGAGCGTGTTTTTTAGCTGAGGCAGGTCACTACCCATAGTTTTGACATAAATGGCCAGTTGCAGCCAGCCATCCAGCTCCGCTTCATTCGGTTCGGCAGATAGCTTGGTGATCGCATAGCCTGAGTAGTGGTTGAGATTGGTCCAGATTTGATCGGCCAGGGCTTCTTGTTGATCGCTGTCGGCCAGATCATACAGTGCGACCAGTTCGCGACTTGAGTCAAACGAGCGATCAAGCGCGGTGAAAATGTCGGCACGCAACTGGTGGTACTCCTGCCACTGTAGTGTCGGCAGTTGCCAGTTAGGCTTGAAGTTAAGCAGATTCAGCGCGTCTTTGTATTTTTCCGCGTTGACCAACAACTGCGCGCGAGCCAGTTGCCATTCGGCTTGCTGGGTTTCGCTCAGGTTCTGTTTGGCCAGACGACGAATCAGCAGATCAGCCTGTTCTGTGTTGTTTTCAGCAATCGCGGCTTTCAAGGCCATGATTAACCAGTCATTTTGCAGGCTGCCTTGACTGCTGTCTGCCTGCATCAGGTAAGTCTGTGCCGGCAGGCTCGGTTCGCCGGTAATATCCACCAAAAGCGGGGACGTCGGCGTCGAGGAACAGGCGGCCAGGGTAATTGCTAATGCAACGGGAGTGAGTAAGCGTGGTACACTGCGTCTCTGATGGTTTTTCATAGCCATGAGTTCTTTCGTTAATCCGTGTAAAATTGTCTCTATATTAATCGTTGAAGTGATGGTAAACAAATGACAGATAACAAAACCTTGCCTGCAGAAGTCCCAACTTTGTACATAGTTCCGACTCCGATTGGCAACTTAGGGGATATTACCCAACGTGCCCTCGATGTGCTTTCAAGTGTTGATGTTATCGCCGCAGAAGATACCCGCCATTCAGGCAAACTGCTTGCGCACTTCAATATTCAAACTAAGACGTTCGCTCTGCATGATCACAATGAACAGCAAAAAGCTCAAGTTTTAGTTGAGAAATTGTTGGCCGGACAGTCGATCGCGTTGGTATCGGATGCCGGTACACCACTTATTAGTGATCCAGGTTATCATTTAGTCACCCAATGTCGTCAGGCGGGTGTTAAAGTTGTGCCACTTCCTGGTGCGTGTGCGGTGATCACGGCATTGAGTGCCTCTGGTCTGCCATCCGATCGATTCAGTTTCGAAGGTTTTTTGCCGGCCAAAAGCAAAGGGCGCAAAGACAAGTTTATGGAAATCGCCAAGGCTGAGCGTACCTGTATTTTTTATGAATCACCGCATCGTATTACGGAATCGCTGCAGGATATGCTGGACGTCTTAGGGCCAGAGCGTGAAGTCGTGCTGGCTCGTGAACTGACCAAAACCTTTGAAACCATTCAGGGCATGCCGTTGGGCGAACTGATTGAGTGGATTGAAGCAGACGATAACCGCAAAAGAGGCGAGATGGTACTGCTGATCCACGGTTATCGTGACAGCGCAGAAGACGTCTTGCCAGAAGAAGCGCTACGTACTTTGGGGATCCTGACCAAAGAACTGCCGCTGAAGAAAGCGGCGGCGATGACGGCGGAAATCTACAATCTGAAAAAGAATGCACTTTACAAATGGGGACTGGACAATCTTGGCTAACTGCTGAACTTCTGACCAGTTGCGCTGAAAATACGTTGTGAGGACGATTCCTCCTAGACAGTGAGGTACGATGCCGATAGAATTCGCGCCTGGAGTTGACTGGGTAGTCGCTGCCTTATTGACGTCCCTTGACCTTGTGTTGGGGAGACTGATAAGGGGGAGGAAAGTCCGGGCTCCGTAGAGCAGGGTGCCAGGTAACGCCTGGGGGGCGCAAGCCTACGACAAGTGCAGCAGAGAGAAGACCGCCGATGGCCCGCAAGGGATCAGGTAAGGGTGAAAGGGTGCGGTAAGAGCGCACCGTGCGGCTGGCAACAGTTCGTAGCAAGGTAAACTCCACCCGGAGCAAGACCAAATAGGCCTCCACATAGCGTTGCTCGCGTTAGGAGGCGGGTAGGTTGCTTGAGCCAGTGAGCGATTGCTGGCCTAGACGAATGGCTACCGCCGCGCAAGCGGAACAGAACCCGGCTTACATGTCGGCTCCACCTATTCAGACCCATCATAGCTTCGCGGTTATGATGGGTTTTTTGCTTTTTATTGACTTAGACGATAGTAAAACCATTAAACTTAGCGCAATGTCACGTCCTGTAACTGCTTTTATGGCTAGCAGTAGTGTGGGAAAACGGTACACTACAAAATCAAACTGACGGACGTTTGTGCTGAACGAGACCATTATGACTGAATCTTTCCAACATATTTCTGTGCTGCTTCATGAATCGATCGACGGTCTGGCGATTAAGCCGGATGGCATTTATATCGACGGCACCTTTGGTCGTGGCGGACACAGCCGCACTATCTTGTCTCAGCTGGGCCCGAATGGCCGCTTATACAGTATCGACCGCGATCCACAGGCGATTGCTGAAGCGCAAAAAATTGATGATCCGCGTTTTACCATCGTTCACGGTCCGTTTTCCGGCATTGCAGAGTACGCTCAGCGTTACGATTTAGTCGGCAAAGTTGACGGCGTGCTGTTCGACCTTGGTGTTTCGTCACCGCAGCTTGATGATGCTGAACGTGGTTTCAGCTTTATGAAAGATGGCCCGCTGGATATGCGCATGGACCCGACTTCGGGTATGCCAGTTTCCGCCTGGTTGGCACAAGCGGATCTGGACGACATTACTTGGGTGATTCGCGAATTTGGTGAAGATAAACACGCGCGCCGAATTGCCAAAGCGATTGTCGCTTATCGTGAAGATGAAGAAAACGAACCCCTGACTCGCACCAGCCAACTGGCTAAACTGATTTCTGATGCGGCGCCAAAGAGTTTCAAAGAGAAAAAACACCCGGCCACCCGCGCATTCCAGGCTTTTCGTATTTACATCAACAGTGAATTGGAAGAGATCGATACCGCGCTTAAAGGTGCTGCGTCGATTCTCGCACCGCAAGGCCGCCTGTCGGTGATCAGCTTCCACTCACTGGAAGATCGCATGGTGAAGCGCTTCATGCGTAAAGAGAGTAAAGGGCCGGAAGTGCCGCATGGTATTCCGCTGACTCAGGAACAAATTCGCGCGTTGGGTAGTGCTGACCTGAAAACAGTCGGTAAAGCCATCAAACCTTCTGAGCAAGAAGTGGAGATGAATCCACGTTCTCGCAGCTCTGTTCTGCGTATCGCCGAAAAACTCTGAGCGCTCTGAAACTCGATAGCGATTATGTCTCAAACCAAGCTAAATCTCGCCAAACTGATTGCAGCCGACCTACTTACGGTAGGTCGGGTACCTCTCATCATGTTGATTCTGATCTTTACTTCCGCGATGGGAGTTGTGTTTACCACACACCATACCCGTCAGGCGATCACGCAAAAAGATCAGGCGCTGGAAGAGCGCGATCATCTCGACAATGAGTGGCGTAACCTGATCCTGGAAGAGACGGCACTGGCCGAGCATAGCCGAGTGCAAGAAATGGCAAAGAACGAGCTGGACATGAAGCGTCCGGATGCTGACAAAGAAGTAGTGATTGAAATCAAATGACGAAAAAGCCAGCGAAAGCCAAAGAAAAAGCCACAGCCAAACCGAAAACGAGCGCCAAAGTTGCCGAGCAGAACAGCCCGGTTTTTATCCGCTGGCGTTTTTATCTCATCGTCTTTTTTGTCCTGCTCGCCTTTGCCATGTTGGTGGGGCGACTTGCTTTTATTCAAATTATCGAACCGGATAACCTGATTCGCGAAGGCGACATGCGCTCTATTCGTGCTAAAACGCTGCAATCCGCGCGCGGGATTATCTCCGATCGTAATGGTGAAGCGCTGGCAGTGAGTGTGCCTGTGGATGCCGTGTGGGCCGATCCGGTGACCATTTTCAAACAAGGCGGATTGGTCGAAAAAGATCGTTGGTACGCACTGGCGGATGTGCTGAGCTTAGATCGTCAGGAAATGATGAAAAGGCTTGAGGATAACCGTACTCGCCGCTTCATCTACCTGCAACGTCAGGTCAGCCCGGCGATGGCGAAATACATTCGCGAACTGAAGCTGTCTGGCGTTGGGCTTAAATCGGAATCTCGCCGCTACTATCCGGCGGGGGAAGTCAGCGCTCATTTGATTGGTGTGACCGGCATCGACGGCCATGGTCTGGAAGGTGTCGAGCGTAGCTATGACAAATGGCTGACCGGTGAAGCTGGTAAGAGCATTATCCGTAAAGATCGCTACGGCCGCGTGGTGGAAAATATCTCGCTGGAAGAGCGTGAAGAGGGTAAGCCGTTGCAACTGACTATCGATCAGCGTTTACAAGCGATCGCTTTTCGCGCCGTTAAGCAGGCGATGGCCGATTACCGTGCGACGTCGGCATCGGCGGTGATGCTGGATGTTAAAACCGGCGCAGTGCTGGCAATGGTTAACGCCCCTTCTTACAACCCGAATAACCGCGCTGACTGGCAAAGCTTCAAGATGCGTAACCGCGTCATTACTGATGCATTTGAGCCAGGTTCAACCGTGAAACCATTTGTGGTGCTGGCCGCGCTCGCCAACGGCACCGCAGATGAACATACCATCATTGATACCGGCGATGGGGTCATGCGCATTGGTGGCAGCCGGGTACGTGACACCTCAAAAGTGGGCAAAGCCACGCTGCAAATGATTCTGAAAAAATCGAGCAACGTTGGTGTGGCGCACTTAGCGCTGGGAATGCCGCTCGAAGCGATGCTCGGCATGTACAACTCTGTGGGCCTGGGTGAAGTTTCCGGCCTCAACCTGGTGGGTGAAACCACCGGGATTTTCCCCAACCGCCGCCGTTGGTCACAGTTTGAGATCGCGACACTGGCCTTTGGTTATGGCTTGTCTATCACGCCGATTCAGCTTGCGCACGCTTATGCCACGCTGGGCAATCTGGGTAAATACCAGCCAGTACATTTGATTGAAAGCAATCAGCAGGATCTGTCTCATCAGGTGGTGGATGCCAAATACGCCAAGCAAGTGCTGGATATGCTGGAAACTGTAACCCAGCCGGGTGGTACGGCCGTGAAAGCGGCGGTACCGGGATATCGGATTGCGGCGAAATCCGGGACCTCGCGCAAAGCGATAGCAGGCGGTTATAGCGACGAATATTTTGCCTACACAGCTGGCGTGGCGCCAGTGAGCGATCCACGTATTTCGTTGGTGGTGATGGTGAACGAACCTCAGGGTGATTCTTACTACGGCGGCGCCGTAGCAGGACCGGTGTTCTCTGAAATCATGAAAGGGGCACTGCAGATCCTCAACATCGCGCCGGATGAGAACCGATTTCAAAAATAACAAAGTCCGCTGACACCACGGTGCGGCGGACAAACCATAGTGTGAGAACTCCATGAACACTAGCAAGGCTTTACAACAACTAATCTCTCCATGGCTGACGATCAGCGAGTCTGAGTTGGCGGCGCTACCCGTCACGCATCTGGAACTCGACAGCCGAAAAATTGAACCGGGTGACACCTTTGTCGCCATTATTGGCCATGCCATTGATGGACGTCAGTTCATCGATAAAGCCATCGTCCAAGGGGCGAATCTGGTGCTGGCCCAAGCGTGCTCACAATACTCACATGGCAGCGTCGCAGAGCGCCAATCGGTTCCTATTCTCTATATCGAACATCTGGACAAACATCTGTCGCAACTGGCAGGTCGCCTGTATGGCGGACATCAGAATCACGTCATTGCTGTGACGGGGACCAATGGTAAAACCACCATTTCTCAACTGATTGCGCAATGGATTGACCTGCTGGGCCATCGCGCCGCGGTGATGGGGACGACGGGCAATGGTTTTCTTGCCAACTTGCAGCCCGCGGCCAACACTACGGGCAACGCGATCGAAGTGCAGTCAACACTGTTTGATCTCGCGCAGCAAGGTGCGGAATTTACTGCGATGGAAGTCTCCTCGCATGGTTTGGTGCAAGGACGGGTGAAGTGTCTGCAGTTTGATGCAGGCGTCTTTTCCAACCTCAGCCGTGACCATCTGGATTACCACGGCACCATGGACGCCTACGCGGAGGCAAAGCTGTCGCTGTTTACTGAACATGACACGCGTCATGCCATCATCAATGTGGACGACGAAGTCGGCGCGCGTTGGGCGCAGCAGCTTAAGCATGCCGTAGGCGTTTCTCTGCAAGGAAAACCGGAAACCGAGCAAGCGCTGTGGGCAGTGAAAGTAAGTTACGCTGAAAGCGGCATTACGCTCGATTTCGATGGCAGTTGGGGCGCGGGTCAACTGCGTGCGCCGCTGATTGGCGAATTTAACGCATCGAATCTAATGCTGGCGCTGGCCACACTGCTGAGCCTGGGCTTTGAGCTCGGCGCTCTGTTGGCAGCGGCACCTAAACTTAAACCGGTATTAGGTCGCATGGAACTGTTTCAGGCGCCTGGCAAAGCGAAAGTCGTCGTCGATTACGCCCATACGCCGGACGCATTAGAAAAAGCGCTACGCGCACTGCGCGTGCATTGTCAGGGGCAATTGTGGGCGATTTTTGGGTGCGGCGGTGATCGTGATACCGGTAAGCGCCCGATGATGGCTGCGATTGCTGAAGCGTTTGCTGATCGCGTGATCCTGACTGACGACAACCCGCGCAGCGAAGATCCGCAGGCAATTGTCAACGATATGCTGGCCGGACTTAAAGCGCCGCAAGACGCTAGCGTGGAGCACAACCGTTTTGACGCGCTGAGTTTAGCCCTGTCGCAAGCGGGTGAACAAGACATTATTCTGCTCGCGGGTAAAGGTCACGAAGACTACCAGGTACTGGCCAACGAGACGATTCATTACTCGGATCGTGAATCCGCGCAAACTTTATTGGAGCTGTCAGCATGATTGGAACTTCTCTGACGCAGTTAACTGCGGTTCTTGATGCGCAATTAGTGGGTGAAGATACCGAGATCGCCGCAGTGTCAACGGATACTCGTTCAATTCCAAAAGACGCACTTTTTGTTGCCTTGGTCGGAGAGCGTTTTGACGCCCATGAATTTGCCGTGCAAGCGGTGGCAGCGGGCGCCAAAGCGCTGTTAGTAGAAAGAGTGCTGGATATCAACGTGCCCCAGCTGGTGGTCGCCAATAGCAAAATTGCGCTGGGCTTGCTGGGCAGCTGGGTTCATCAGCAGTGTCATACGCCGACGGTTGCCATCACGGGCAGCTGTGGCAAAACCACGGTGAAAGAGATGGTGGCCAGTATCTTAGCGGCGAAAGGCCAGGTGCTGTTCACTGCGGGTAACTTTAATAATGACATCGGTGTGCCGCTGACACTGCTGCGTTCGACGCCGCAAGATGATTACGCTGTAATTGAACTCGGCGCCAACCATATTGGCGAAATTGCTTACACCACGGCGCTGGTGAAACCGGATGTGGCGTTGGTGAATAACGTGGCTGCGGCACACTTAGAAGGCTTTGGCTCGATCGAAGGCGTAAAACGTGCCAAAGGTGAAATTTACCAAGGCCTGAGTGCGGGCAAAACGGCGGTCGTTAACCTCGACAGCCAGGGCGGTGAACTGTGGCAAGCCGTGCTGGCTGACAAATGTGTGAAAACTTTTTCCGTCACAGAGCACAGCGCTGACTTTTACCCGCGTGACATCGTGTTGAATGCTGCAGGGGAAGCCAGCTTTGTTCTGGTGACGCCTATCGGTGAAGTGGCAGTGAAACTGGGCATCATCGGCAAGCACAATGTGGGTAATGCACTTGCAGCAAGTGCACTTGCGATTGAGATGGGCGCGACTCTCGCTGACATTCAGCATGGTTTAGCGCATCTGTCGAAAGTGAAAGGCCGCGTGGATGTGACAGAGCTGAACGACAACATTACGTTGATCGACGACAGTTACAATGCCAGTGTTCCGGCGATGAAAGCCGCCGTGGACCTGCTTGGCGGTTTTTCTGCCACCCGGTGGCTAATTTTGGGCAATATGGCCGAGTTAGGTGAGGAAAGCCTTGCACTTCACCAACAAGTCGGTGAACATGCTGCACCATTCCAGTTTGAATATGTCTTGACGTATGGCCACGATGCGAAGGTGATCAGCGATGTCTGTCACGGTCGCCATTTTGCGTCCCATCAGGACATGATTATGTTTATCGAGCAGCAACTAGAACAACAACAGGATCGCGCTCACGTACTGATCGTCAAAGGCGCCAACAGTGCGGGTATGAGTAAGATTGCCGCTGCTCTTAAGGAGAAATACTCATGATTATTTGGCTTGCGGAGTTACTCCAGCCATATTTTTCGTTTTTCCGTTTGTTCGAATACCTTTCATTTCGAGCGATTGTCAGCATTCTGACGGCTCTGGGCATTTCATTATGGATGGGCCCGCGTCTGATCAAACGTCTGCAATTGTTGCAGATTGGTCAGGTGGTGCGTAACGACGGCCCGGAATCGCATTTCAGTAAACGTGGTACCCCAACGATGGGCGGTATCATGATTCTGGCCTCGATTATTATCACCGTGTTGTTGTGGACAGATTTGTCGAACCCGTACGTCTGGGCGGTTCTGGCCGTGCTAATGGGTTACGGTGCAGTCGGCTTTGTCGATGACTATCGTAAAGTGGTGCGCAAAAACACCGATGGTCTGATTGCGCGCTGGAAATACTTCTGGCAGTCAGCGATTGCGCTGGTGGTCGCATTTGCACTGTATGCACATGGTCACGATACCGCCGCGACTCAGCTGGTGGTGCCTTTCTTTAAAGAAGTGATGCCCCAACTGGGACTGTTCTACATTATTCTGACTTACTTTGTGATTGTAGGTACCAGTAACGCAGTCAACCTGACCGATGGCTTGGATGGCTTGGCGATCATGCCAACGGTGTTGGTCGCGGCTGGCTTTGGTGTGATCGCCTGGGCAACAGGTAACGTCAACTTTGCCAACTACCTGCATATTCCCTACATTCCTTACACGTCTGAACTGGTGGTGGTGTGTACCGCGATTGTCGGTGCTGGCCTTGGTTTCCTTTGGTTTAACACCTATCCAGCACAAGTTTTCATGGGCGATGTGGGTTCTCTGGCACTGGGCGGTGCTCTGGGCACTATCGCGGTGCTGGTTCGTCAGGAATTTGTCTTGGTGATCATGGGCGGTGTGTTCGTGATGGAAACCCTGTCGGTGATCCTGCAGGTGGGTTCATACAAGCTGCGCGGTCAGCGCATCTTCCGCATGGCCCCGATTCACCATCACTATGAACTGAAAGGTTGGCCGGAACCACGCGTGATCGTGCGTTTCTGGATCATCTCTATTGTTTTGGTTTTGATTGGTTTAGCGACACTGAAAGTGCGTTAATCCTTTACGTGGAAAAGAAATAAATGGACCGTTGGCAAGGCATTCAGCATGTAGTGGTCGTAGGGCTCGGTATAACCGGGCTCTCTGTCGTTAATTATCTGCAAAAATATCACCCGACAGTGACGGTGAGGGTTATTGATACTCGTGAAGCGCCACCAGGACAGGAACAACTGCCAACCGGTGTGGAACTGCACAGCGGCAGCTGGAATGTTGAGTGGTTGTTGGCGGCCGATTTAATTGTTGCTAACCCGGGTATTGCGCTCGCCACGCCAGAAATTCAGCAGGCACTGGCGGCGAACATCCCGGTGGTCGGCGATATTGAGCTGTTTGCCTGGCACGTGAATAAACCTGTAATTGCGATTACCGGTTCGAACGGTAAAAGCACCGTGACCGACCTGACTGGCGTGATGGCCAACGCGGCTGGAATTGCTACTGCAGTCGGAGGCAATATTGGTGTGCCGGCGCTGGATCTACTGTCGCAACACGCTGAACTCTACGTGCTGGAGCTATCGAGTTTTCAACTGGAAACCACTTCGTCTCTGGCGCTAAAAGCCGCGGCATTTCTTAATCTGTCGGAAGACCACATGGACCGTTATGACGGCATGGCAGGATATCGTCAGGCTAAGCTGCGCATTTTTGAACATGCACAAACGGCGGTTGTGAATGCTGACGATACCCAAACCTATCCTGATGCCTACTCGGGCCGCACGGTGCGTTTTGGTCTGGAGCAACCTGCTGAATTTACCACGGCGCAACATGACGGTAAGGAAGTGTTGATCGCCAATGGTGAGGCGGTGCTACCAACCTCGGATCTGAGTCTGGTTGGTCGTCACAACGTGGCTAACGTGCTGACCGTGCTGGCTTTACTCGATGCAGCGGGCGTGAATTATACAAACGCGTTGCCTGCATTGAAGTCTTACACGGGACTGACACACCGCTGTCAGGTGGTTGCCGATAATCAGGGTATAAAATGGGTCAATGATTCGAAAGCAACCAATGTGGCGAGCACATTGGCGGCGTTGTCTGGCCTGACCTTGAATGGCACTTTGTATCTGCTGGTAGGCGGAGTTGGTAAAGGCGCTGACTTCACACCATTAAAACCAGTGTTGGAGACGCTACCACTCACGCTGTGCTGTTTTGGTCGCGATGGCGATCAGTTCATGCCATTGCATGCCTCCGCTCAGCGTTTTGATACGATGGAAGACGTTATTGTATCGATTCGCCCGCAACTGAAAGCGGGGGATATGGTGCTGTTATCTCCGGCTTGCGCCAGCTTCGACCAATTTAAAAACTTTATGGCCCGTGGCGATGTGTTTGCTGAACTGGCTCAGCGCTACGCTTAGGGACAAAGGGAACGATTTTGTTACTCTCCAAACCATTTCAATCACTTAACCGCTGGCTGCGTACTGCTTCTCCTGACGCTTTGTTCGATCGTCAGTTGGTCTGGATCGCGCTGGGGTTGATGTTGATTGGTTTGGTGATGGTGACATCTGCTTCGTTTCCCATCAGCTCACGTCTGACTGATCAACCGTTTCACTTTATGTTTCGCCATGCCATCTTCCTGATGCTGGCTCTCATCACCTCTGCGGTGGTGCTTCAGGTACCGCTGCAGCGCTGGATGCAATACAGTTCGGTGTTGCTTGCGATCTCCTTTGTGTTGCTGATTATCGTGTTGTTAGCGGGTAAATCGGTCAACGGTGCTTCGCGCTGGATCCCACTTGGTCTGTTTAACCTTCAGCCTGCGGAAGTGGCCAAGTTATCGCTGTTTATCTTTATGTCCGGCTATCTGGTGCGCAAACACGATGAAGTGCGACAAACCTTCTTTGGCGGCTTTCTCAAACCCATCATGGTGTTTGGCACGCTGGCGGTTTTGCTGCTTGGTCAGCCAGACTTAGGGACGGTTATCGTGATGCTGGTGACGCTGTTTGGCATGCTGTTTATCGCTGGGGCAAAGCTGTCGCAGTTTCTCGCCTTGATGGTGGCCGGTATTCTTGCGGTGGTGGCGTTGATCGCCGCTGAACCCTACCGGATTCGCCGGGTAACCTCGTTTCTCGACCCGTGGGAAGACCCATTTGGCAGCGGTTACCAGCTCACGCAATCGCTGATGGCCTTTGGTCGCGGTGAATGGTTTGGTCAAGGGCTGGGCAATTCCATTCAAAAACTGGAATACCTGCCTGAAGCGCATACAGACTTTGTTTTCGCCGTGATGGCGGAAGAGCTTGGCTTTGTTGGCGTTACGCTGGTATTGATGCTGATTTTCAGTCTGGTGTTTAAAGCCATTTTGATCGGCAAGAAAGCGTTTGAGCACGATCAGCAGTTTGGCGGTTATCTGGCGTTTGGCATCGGGATCTGGTTTGCGTTCCAGACCTTGGTCAACGTCGGCGCAGCCGCAGGTATGGTGCCAACCAAAGGTCTGACATTACCGCTGATCAGTTACGGTGGTTCGAGTTTAATTATTATGTCGGTGGCGGTATCGATACTGCTGCGCATCGACCATGAATGCCGCATGGCAGACAATCGCAGAACAAAAGAAATAACCAATGAAGAAAACTAAACGATTAATGGTGATGGCTGGGGGAACCGGCGGTCACGTCTTCCCCGGTTTAGCCGTGGCAAAACAGTTGCAGCATCAAGGCTGGGACATTCGCTGGTTGGGAACGGCGGATCGAATGGAAGCGGATCTGGTGCCCAAACATGGCATCGCGATCGATTTTATTCGGGTGAAAGGTCTGCGTGGTCAGGGCATTGCCCGTCTGCTGAAGGCGCCATTTCAAATCGTGAATGCCATTTTACAGGCGCGCCGCCACATGAAAGCGTGGCAACCGGATGCAGTCTTGGGCATGGGTGGCTATGTCAGTGGCCCGGGTGGGATCGCGGCGTGGACGCTCGGCATTCCAGTGATTTTGCATGAGCAAAATGCGGTGGCTGGCCTGACTAACCAATGGTTGTCTAAAATTGCCACCAAAGTCTTTCAGGCTTTTGACGGCGCGTTTGCGGGCGTCCCTGTGGTGGGAAATCCGGTTCGTGGTGATGTTGTGGCGTTGCCGGAGCCGGATGCTCGATTGGCGGAGCGCACAGGTCCGCTGCGTATTCTGGTGATGGGTGGCAGCCAAGGCGCGCGGATTCTCAATCAAACCGTGCCGGCAACGTTGGCGTTGTTGGGTGACGGTTACCAAGTGCGTCATCAGGCTGGGAAAAATAACCAACAAGACGTTCAACAAGCCTATGCGGAACGGGGTGTGCATACGGCTGAGGTGACTGAATTCATCGATGATGTGGCTGAGGCGTATGCCTGGGCCGATCTTCTGGTTTGCCGCTCTGGAGCCTTGACGGTATCTGAAATTTCAGCGGCGGGTGTGGCTGCGATCTTTGTTCCTTTCATGCACAAAGATCGCCAGCAAGCCTTGAACGCTGACCACTTGGTGGCGTGTGGCGCTGCCCAAATGATTGAACAACCTGAGCTGACGGCAGATAAATTGGCCGCTGCCATTGCGCAGTTGGATCGCCCGGCTCTGCTGAACATGGCGCAAAAAGCCCGCCATGCAGCCAAACTGGATGCGGATAAAGTGGTGGCGGATGCCATCATTGCCGTGACGCAGTCCAGTGTCGACAAATAATGAGAACCGCTTTATGACGATCAAACATACACAAGACTTAGCGCAGATTCGCGCAATGGTGCCGGAAATGCGCCGTGTGAAATGTATTCACTTTATCGGTATTGGTGGCGCGGGCATGAGCGGGATCGCGGAAGTCCTGCTCAACGAAGGCTACCAAATCACGGGATCAGATATCGCGTCGAATGCGGTCACTGAACGTCTGACGGAGAAGGGCGCGACAGTTTATATTGGCCATGCAGCGTCTAACGTTGCGCAGGCGAGTGTGGTTGTTGTTTCGACGGCCATCAATGAACAGAACCCTGAAATCAAAGCTGCACGCGAGAAACGCATTCCGGTCGTCCGTCGCGCCGAGATGCTGGCCGAGCTGATGCGTTTTCGTCACGGGATTGCAGTCGCGGGGACTCACGGTAAAACCACCACCACCGCACTGGTGACGCAAATTTACTCGGAAGCGGGCATGGATCCAACGTTCGTCAACGGTGGCCTGGTGAAAAGCGCGGGGACTAATGCTCGCTTGGGGTCAAGCCGTATCCTGATAGCGGAAGCTGATGAGAGTGATGCGTCGTTCCTGCATCTGCAGCCGATGGTGACGATTGTGACCAACATCGAAGCGGATCATATGGATACTTATGGCGGTGACTTTGAAACGTTGAAGCAAACTTTTGTCGATTTTCTGCATAACCTGCCATTTTACGGTCAGGCGATTCTGTGTATCGATGATCCGGTGGTGCGTGAGTTGATTCCACGCATCAGCCGCCAGGTGATCACTTATGGTTTCTCAGAAGATGCCGACGTGCGTATTGAAAATTACCGTCAGGATGGCCAACAGGGTAAATTTACCGTGGTGCGCCAAGGTCGCGCCAATCTGGATATCACGCTTAACATTCCGGGGCGTCATAACGCGCTCAATGCGTCGGCTGCGATTGCGGTCGCGACTGAAGACGATATCAGTGATGAAGCGATTCTGCGTGCGATGGCGAATACCCAGGGTACTGGACGTCGTTTCGATCATCTGGGCGAATTTGAAACTGGTCGCGGTAAAGCGATGCTGGTGGATGACTACGGTCATCACCCAACCGAAGTCGGTGTGACGATTGCTGCTGCCCGCAATGGTTGGGCAGACAAACGCCTGGTGATGATTTTCCAACCGCACCGTTATACGCGAACTCGTGATTTGTACGATGACTTTGCAAATGTGCTGGAGCAGGTCGATATTCTGCTGATGCTGGATGTGTATTCGGCGGGTGAAAAGCCGATTGCTGGCGCGGATGGTCGCTCACTGTGTCGTACGATTCGTAGTCGTGGCAAGCTGGATCCGATTTTTGTTCCGGATAGCAAGACGTTACCGTCGGTTTTGGCCAATGTTCTACAAGATGGTGACCTGGTGCTGACGCAAGGCGCTGGTGATGTGGGCAAAGTAGCAAGAGAATTGGCCGCGTTAGAGTTAAACGTCGAGCGTATGCAAAAAGCGTAACGCAGTTGCATATCTGTGTTTTATGGTGAATTAAGTCGCTACCGATATGGAATTTCTGTATTTGAGTATTTGATACTTTTTAACACCTCAGTATAATCCAAAGGTTAAAGTCAGTGCTTTTGCCTCTATTGCGTAACGAAATAGGGAAACAATTTGCCAGTCGTCAACAGGATCATCGGACTTTGATAAACAGCGTGTTAGCCGAAGGCCGTAAAATATCCGGTTCACCACTAGTGAAACAGCATGCCGTCGGAGGCAGCTTTTTTCTGGTGGTGGTGTTGTTGATTGGTTTTTTGTTGTATTCAACGATCAGTTGGATGTGGGATGAACAACGTCTTCCGCTCTCTAAAATCGTTCTGCAAGGTAATTTACAATACGTTTCTACTCTTGATGTTCAGCGAGCATTTGCCCGGTTGGATCATATCGGAACCTTTATGTCCCAGGACATTGATGTTCTTCAGACCAGCGTGCAATCCATTCCCTGGGTTTCTCATGCATCAATCCGGAAACAGTGGCCCGACACTATAAAAGTCTTCTTAACGGAGCACCAAGTACAGGCTATCTGGAACGGTAATGCTTTGCTGGATGATGATGGCATCGTTTTTGATGGTGATATCGGACTGGTTAAAGAAGAACATGTAAAATTGTACGGGCCGGATGGCAGTGCTCCGGAAGTATTAAAAGTTTGGCGGCAGTATAATTCTCAGTTTCAGGCAATAGGCCGTAACATCTCTTCGTTGTTACTTAATGAGCGCCGAGCCTGGCAGATAATTCTGGATAATGGCATTCGCTTGGAATTGGGAAAAGAGTCGCTGGACGAACGTATAGCACGGTTTTTTCTACTGTATAAGCAGTTGGGCAATGAAGTGGATAAAGTCAGCTACATTGACCTCAGATACGATACAGGCGCCGCAGTAGGTTGGATCTCAGAACAAGAGTTAGCACAAGAGAATACAGATGACTAAAACTGCTAATGACAACATCATTGTTGGTCTGGATATCGGCACCGCCACCGTATCAGCTTTAGTGGGAGAAATTCTCCCGGATGGTCAGATAAACATTATCGGTGCGGGAAGTAGCCCTTCCCGAGGCATGGATAAAGGTGGCGTCAACGATCTGGAATCGGTGGTAAAATCGGTTCAGCGTGCCATTGACCAAGCAGAATTAATGGCGGAATGCCAAATCAGTAATGTGTTTCTGTCGATTTCCGGCCGTCACATTGCTAGCCGAATTGAAAAAGGTATGGGCACTATTTCCGATGAAGAAGTGTCGCAGGACGACATGGATCGGGCAATTCATACCGCGAAATCGATCAAAATTGGTGAAGAGCAGCGAATTTTGCATGTCATTCCTCAAGAATTTACGATCGATTATCAAGAAGGCATCAAAAATCCATTAGGATTATCCGGTGTGCGCATGGAAGTCAGCGTGCACTTGATTACTTGTCACAATGATATGGCAAGAAACATCATTAAAGCCGTAGAACGTTGCGGTTTAAAAGTTGAACAGTTAGTGTATTCAGGATTGGCGGCAAGTAATGCCGTGATCACTGAAGATGAGCGCGAACTTGGTGTGTGCGTGATCGATATTGGTGCAGGAACCATGGATGTTTCCGTTTGGACCGGTGGTGCGCTACGACATACCGAAGTGTTCTCTTATGCGGGCAATGCTGTCACCAGTGATATCGCATTTGCTTTCGGTACTCCCGTAAGCGATGCCGAAGAGATCAAAGTGAAATATGGCTGCGCGCTGAGTGAGTTAGTAAGCAAGGATGATACGGTTAATGTTCCGAGTGTAGGTGGTCGTCCGTCACGCAGTTTGCAACGACAAACCTTGTCGGAAGTGATTGAGCCTCGCTACACTGAGTTAATGGGCCTGGTAAACCAGACGATTGACTCGGTTCAGGAAAAACTGCGTGAAGACGGCATCAAGCATCACTTGGCTGCCGGCGTTGTTCTAACAGGCGGCGCAGCGCAGATTGAAGGATTAGTTGAGTGTGCGGAGCGCGTGTTCCGCAACCAAGTCAGAGTCGGTAAACCTCTTGAGGTGAGTGGCCTGACAGATTACGTAAAAGAGCCGTATCATTCTACGGCAGTTGGTTTACTTCATTACGCAAGAGACAGTCAAATTAACGACGATACTGAATATCAAGAGCCTAAGCGCCAATCAATGTCGGGCTTATTGGGTCGTTTGCGTAACTGGATACAAAAAGAGTTTTAACCTGAGTTGCAGGAAAAACGGAGATAACACATGTTTGAACCGATGATGGAAATGTCTGACGATGCTGTAATTAAAGTCGTTGGGGTTGGTGGTGGCGGCGGTAACGCCGTAGAACACATGGTGCGTGAATCCATCGAAGGCGTGGAATTCATCAGTATCAATACAGATGCGCAAGCACTTCGTAAAACCAGCGTGAGCACAGTCATTCAAATCGGCGGTGATATTACTAAAGGTTTGGGGGCGGGTGCGAATCCGCAAGTTGGACGTGACGCAGCTCTCGAAGATAGAGATCGAATTAAAGAAGTGCTGATGGGTGCCGATATGGTATTTGTCGCCGCTGGTATGGGTGGTGGTACCGGTACTGGTGCTGCTCCTGTGATTGCGGAAGTGGCTAAAGAGCTGGGCATCCTAACAGTTGCTGTAGTGACTAAGCCATTCAGCTTCGAAGGTAAGAAACGTCTTTCGTTTGCGGAACAAGGTATTGAAGAGCTGTCTAAGCACGTGGACTCTTTAATTACTATTCCGAACGAAAAACTGCTGAAAGTTCTGGGTCGTGGTATCACCTTGCTTGAAGCCTTTGCCAGCGCGAACGACGTACTTAAGAATGCAGTACAAGGTATCGCAGAACTGATTACTCGTCCGGGTATGATCAACGTAGACTTTGCAGACGTACGCACTGTCATGTCGGAAATGGGTCACGCCATGATGGGTAGCGGTGTTGCAAAAGGTGAAGACCGTGCTGAAGAAGCGGCCGAGATGGCGATTTCAAGTCCACTATTGGAAGATATCGACCTCGCTGGCGCTCGTGGCGTACTGGTGAACATCACTGCTGGTTTGGATATGCGTCTGGATGAATTTGAAACTGTGGGTAATACTGTTAAAGCGTTCGCTTCTGACAATGCAACCGTAGTCATCGGTACATCTCTGGATCCAGATATGGCAGATGAAATTCGCGTAACAGTCGTTGCAACGGGTATTGGTAACGAACGCAAACCAGACATTACGTTAGTGGCAGGCGGTAAAGCGAAACCAGTACAAGCTTCTCAACCACAACAAGTGATCGTTCCGGCGGCAAAAGTGGAAGAGAAAGCGGCACAGCCTTTGCAAGAAAGAGTTGAAGTGAAAACCCAGCCGGCAACGGCCGCGTCGAGCAGCGTCTCTTCTTCTGCAAGCCAAAGCACTGCGCCTAAGCAAGAGAAAGAGAGCGGATATCTGGATATCCCTGCTTTCCTACGTCGTCAGGCTGATTAAGATCTCGCCACAATTTGACACTGTTCAAAATTCTGGTAGGATGTCGGTCGGTAACCATACCGGCCGAGCTTTGTGGCATCGATTTAGAGGCAAGTAGATGATCAGACAACGTACACTGAAAGAAATAGTGAAAACAACTGGAGTGGGCCTACACTCTGGTCGTAAGGTCACGTTAACTCTTCGCCCAGCTGCTGCAAACACAGGCATCATTTACCGTCGTACTGACGTAAACCCACCTGTGGACTTCCCAGCAGACCCAGAATCTGTGCGCGACACTATGTTGTGTACTGCTCTGGTGAACGATGAAGGTATTCGCATCTCAACGGTTGAACACCTGAATGCGGCACTGGCGGGTATGGGGATCGACAACGTTATCGTTGAAGTGGATGCACCTGAAATTCCAATTATGGATGGCAGTGCAAGTCCATTTGTATACCTGCTGCAACAAGCAGGCATCGAAACGCTGAACACTCCTAAACGTTTTATTCGTATTAAGAAACCCGTTCGTTTTGAAGATGGTGACAAGTGGGCTGAACTGCGCCCGCACAACGGCTTCAAAATGGATTTCGAAATCGAATTCAACCACCCGGCTATCGACGGCGATGAGCAACACTTAGTGTTTGATTTTTCTTCACAAGGTTTTGTGAAAGAAATTTCGCGTGCTCGTACTTTTGGTTTCATGCGTGACATTGAATACCTTCAGTCACAGAATCTGTGTCTGGGCGGTAGCTTTGATTGTGCAATCGTGCTGGATGATTATCGCATCTTGAACGAAGAAGGCCTTCGTTTCGCCAACGAATTTGTGACACATAAAGTACTGGACGCGATTGGTGATCTGTACATGTGTGGTCACGCGATTGTCGGTGAATTCCGTGCTTATAAATCAGGTCATGGTTTGAACAACCAGCTGCTGCGTGCAGTACTGGCAGATCAGGAAGCTTGGGAATGGGCAACGTTTGAAGAAGAAGTTGGTTCGCCAGTTGCCTTCGCAGAACCAAATATGGTTATCGCATAAGCAAAAGATTAATGAAAAAAGCCAGACTAAGGTCTGGCTTTTTTTGTGTCATTTTTTCGCCAGCTTAGCCAGATTTTCCAGCCGTTGACGCACTTTAGGCGAGGCATTTTCAGCGATGGTCATCAGTACCTGAGCGGCATGTTCTGTCAGGGGAGGGCGAGGTTTTGCCTCTTCCGGCTTTGCCGTTGAACGGGATTGATTACGATAAAGATCCGGGTTGATCTTAATGTCAATGCTGATCAAACGGCCAAATCCGTGGGCGCGTAACTGGTTGAGCAGCGAGAGTCGATCATAATCGATCTTCATTTTGATCGCTGCGCTGGCGGCTTCCAGGACCAGATGCCCGCCGCGAATATTGGCGGCACGCACGTGCTGCTCGGTTCCGCGGGGTAACAGCGTTTTGAGTAACTGATTGAGCTGAAGAATTTCTTTAGCATGCTCCTGCAGTTGACTGAGGCGCGAAGCTTCAATCAGTTCTTCAGTATTTGTAGGTCGGTGATCTCGCATGGTGCTCATCCGCTGTGTGTTCTTTCTGTATTCTATACACAAATGGCAGCAACGAAAACGCTCAAGATGAAGCACTGGCGGACAGAAATGTCAGCCAATGATGCGAATTTAACCACCCAACATCCGGCAGAGTGCACAAAATGTTAAGCCGAATGCAAACAAACCGGATTGTTATTGGTTGTTCCATCAAAAATTCCTTAAACTAGGCGCCACTTAATTCAATTAGTGCCTTGAAAATAAACATCACCATCACAATATCCGTAGATGCATGACTTACCTCAGTATCCTTAGTTGAAATTAGGTAGAGACTTAAGGCAGTAAAAGTAGATCGGGAAGATCTAAGTAAAGAGAGATTCACAACAGATGATAACTAAGCTACTGACAAAAGTGATTGGCAGTCGCAATGACCGCACACTGCGCCGCTTAAGAAAGATTGTAAAAGAGATCAATAACTACGAGCCGGCATTTGAAGCGCTTTCCGACGAAGAACTGAAAGCCAAAACCGTTGAATTCCGTCAACGTATTGAGCAAGGCGAGACACTCGATCAACTTCTTCCAGAAGCCTTTGCGACCGTACGTGAAGCTTCTAAACGTGTCTTTGGTATGCGTCACTTCGACGTTCAGCTGATTGGTGGTATGGTTCTGAACGCTGGCCAAATCGCGGAAATGCGTACTGGTGAAGGTAAAACCCTGACCGCAACTCTGCCTGCCTACCTGAATGCCCTTCCTGGTAAAGGAGTTCACATCGTTACGGTGAACGACTACCTGGCAAAGCGTGACGCTGAAACTAACCGCGCACTGTTTGAATTCCTTGGTATGACTGTTGGTGTCAATGTGCCAAACATGCCGCCACAAGAGAAAAAAGAGGCCTACCGCGCCGATATTCTTTACGGAACCAACAACGAGTTTGGTTTCGATTACCTACGTGACAACATGGCGTTCCGCACTGAAGATCGTGTGCAACGTGCGCGTTTCTTTGCCGTTGTCGATGAAGTGGACTCGATTTTGATCGATGAAGCGCGTACGCCGCTGATCATTTCAGGCCCGGCAGAAGACAGTTCTGAATTGTACACCCGTATTAATACTCTGATCCCGCATCTGCAAAAGCAGGACAAAGAGGATTCAGAAGAGTACCGCGGTGATGGTCACTACACCGTAGACGAAAAATCCAAACAAGTTTATCTGACCGAAACTGGTCAGGAATACGTGGAAGAGCTGTTGGTGAAAAACGGCATGATGCAGGACGGCGATACACTGTATTCGCCAACCAACATCAGTCTGCTGCACCATGTGAATGCAGCGCTGCGTGCGCACGTGCTGTTTGAAAAGAACGTTGACTACATCGTCACTGATGATGGTGAAGTGGTCATCGTTGACGAACACACTGGCCGTACTATGCCGGGTCGTCGCTGGTCTGACGGTTTACACCAAGCGGTGGAAGCCAAAGAAGGCGTGAAGATCCAAAACGAAAACCAGACGCTGGCATCGATTACCTTCCAGAACTACTTCCGTTTGTATGAGAAGCTGTCGGGTATGACCGGTACTGCTGATACCGAAGCGTTTGAATTCCAGTCTATTTACGGTCTGGAAACGGTGGTAATTCCAACCAACAAACCAATGATCCGTAACGATATGCCGGATGTGGTTTACCGTACTGAAGCGGAGAAATTCGCAGCGATCATTGAAGACATCAAAGAGCGCGTCGTGAAAGGCCAGCCAGTGCTGGTGGGTACGGTATCGATTGAAAAATCGGAACTGCTGTCTAATGCGCTGAAGCAAGCCAAGATCAAACATAACGTTCTGAACGCCAAGTTCCACGAGAAAGAAGCGGAAATCGTTGCAGAAGCTGGTAAACCAGGCGCGGTCACGATCGCAACCAACATGGCTGGTCGCGGTACCGATATTGTGCTGGGTGGTAGCTGGCAGTCTAAAGTTGAGACTCTGGACAATCCGACTCAAGAGCAAATCGATGCGATTAAAGCCGAGTGGAAAGAAGTCCATGACGCGGTACTCGCATCTGGTGGTTTGCACATCATTGGTACTGAGCGTCACGAATCACGCCGTATCGACAACCAGTTGCGTGGTCGTGCGGGTCGTCAGGGTGATGCGGGTTCTTCGCGTTTCTACCTGTCGATGGAAGATACGCTGCTGCGTATCTTTACGTCAGACCGTATGGCAAGCCTGATCCAAAGCGGTATGGACGAAGGCGAAGCGATCGAAAGTAAAATGCTGTCGCGCTCGATTGAAAAAGCACAACGCAAAGTCGAAGGCCGTAACTTCGATATTCGTAAGCAGCTGCTGGAATACGATGATGTAGCGAACGATCAGCGTAAAGTCGTATATGAACTGCGTGATGAACTGATGGGCGCGGAAGATATCAGCGATATGATTGAACAAAATCGTGTTGATGTTATGACCGCCGTTATCGACGAGTACATTCCGCCGCAATCGCTGGAAGATATGTGGGATGTGCAGGGGCTGGAAGAGCGCCTGAAGAACGATTTCGACCTTCCGTTGCCAATCCAGTCTTGGTTGGATGAAGATGACAAGCTTTACGAAGAAGCATTACGCGACCGTATTCTTGAGCAGGCTGTGACTGTCTACAAAGCGAAAGAAGAAGCAGTGGGCGAAACCGTGATGCGTAACTTTGAAAAATCCGTCATGCTGCAAACTCTTGATACTTTGTGGAAAGAACATCTGGCGGCGATGGATCACCTGCGTCAGGGTATTCACCTGCGTGGCTACGCGCAGAAGAACCCGAAACAGGAGTACAAGCGCGAATCGTTTGAACTGTTTGAAGGCCTTCTGGAGTCATTGAAATCTGACGTGATCACTATCCTGTCTAAAGTCCGCGTACAGCAGCAGGAAGAAGTAGAGCGTATGGAAGCTCAACGCCGTGCACAAGCGGAAGAAGCTGCACGTCATGCACAGGCGCAACACGCTAACGCCGACGGTTCACCAGAACAAGACGATCATCAGCCGATGGTACGTGAAGAACGTAAAGTCGGCCGTAATGAGCCTTGTCCGTGTGGCAGTGGTAAGAAGTACAAACAGTGTCACGGTAAGATCGACTGATCCCGTCACCTTGAACAAGAGTCGCCACTGGCGGCTCTTTTTTTATCGCAGCGTCTGGACATTGCTTCATCTTGCGATTAGAAACAAACAGATTTCAGCGAACAGGATAGAAATATGAAACGAATTCACATTGTGGCGGGCATTATCTTCAATCAGGACAAGTCGCAAATCTTTATCACCAAACGTCCCGATAATTTGCATAAAGGTGGATTCTGGGAATTTCCCGGTGGCAAAGTGGAAGCGGGGGAGTCTATTGAACAGGCTCTGACTCGTGAGCTTGATGAAGAAATTGGTATCGAAGTAACACAGCAGGCGCCGTTTGAGCATCTGGAGTACGACTACCCGGAAAAATCACTCAAATTCGATTTTATGCTGGTGACAGCATTCAATCACCAGCCATATGGACGTGAGGGACAACAGGGTGAATGGGTTAATGTCGCAGAGCTGACGAACTACACCTTCCCTGAAGCGAATGTTCCGGTGCTGGAGCGTGTACTGAAAGAGTTCGCGTAAGTGCTAGCCACAAGCCGCTATAGTTGGTAGTTTAAAGTCACAAGTTGGAAACACCGTGCGAGAGCATGTGCGAGAAGAAAATGGAGAAGACGCAATGGTAAGAATTGCGATTGCAGGCGCGGCTGGCCGAATGGGCCGCAATTTGGTTAAAGCTGCCCATCATAACCCTAAAGCCACTGTCGGCGCAGGTTCTGAACGTCCTGAGTCATCACTGGTCGGTGTGGATATTGGTGAACTGTGTGGAGAAGGCCGCTTTGATGTGGCACTGGTGGATAACCTGGAACAAGCGATCCATGAGTTCGACGTCATCATTGATTTTACGGCACCAGTCAGCACGCTGGCCAATATCGAACTGTGTAAAAAATACGCTAAGAAATTGGTTATTGGCACCACAGGCTTCAGTGATGAAGAACGCGCGTTGATCGACGAAGCGGCTAAAGAAATGCCCATCGTCATGGCTCCAAACTACAGTGTTGGCGTGAACCTGGTATTTAAGTTGCTTGAAAAAGCGGCCAAAGTGATGGGTGACTACTGCGATATCGAAATCGTTGAAGCGCACCATCGTCATAAAGTCGATGCGCCGTCAGGTACCGCAATTGGTATGGGCGAAGCCATCGCGCATGCGATGGGTAACAAGCTGAGTGACGTCGCGGTTTATGCCCGTGAAGGCATTACTGGTGAGCGTACGCGTGATGAAATTGGTTTTGCCACCATTCGAGCTGGCGACATTGTCGGTGAGCACACTGCGATGTTTGCGGACATTGGTGAACGTGTCGAGATCACCCATAAAGCCACTGATCGCATGACTTTCGCCAATGGCGCGGTAAGAGCCGCGATCTGGTTATCTGAGAAACCTGCAGGTTTTTATACTATGACCGACGTGCTGGGTCTTAACGAACTCTAAATACATAATTATGCGCCGGCTTATTCCGGCGCATCCTCTTTTTCTCTTCAAAGCCCCTCAAAATTTACTCTGCACAATTTCGAAATCTAATCCTACTTTTGTTGTTCTTTTTGCGGTTTGATTGTTTCTTTTAAATGTAATCGTTATTTTTTAAGTTAAATTGCGTAGATTATCGTTTGCCTGATTT
This sequence comes from Vibrio fluvialis, assembly GCF_900460245.1. Classification (NCBI taxonomy): domain Bacteria; kingdom Pseudomonadati; phylum Pseudomonadota; class Gammaproteobacteria; order Vibrionales; family Vibrionaceae; genus Vibrio; species Vibrio fluvialis. Next base: position 2,468,753 of record NZ_UHIP01000001.1, on the reverse strand, counting down.
TTGATAATAAAAAGCACGAAAAAAAAATACTAAAGTGCCTATTTTTTATTCGCTTGTTCATAACTATCGTTTGAAACTGCCTAAAACATGCGGTTTTAGTGCCTTTGGGTGGTTTTTTAATTGTAACCTACCAAAAATTAATTTTATTTCTGAACGAATGTTGACAGAGGTCACGGCGAACATTAGAATACCGCCAATTTGTCTAAAACCCCCTAGAGCAAACTTTAAACGCGAAAAGGAAGGCAAATTTGCAGTTTAATTTAAAATTTATGCATTTTTATTCTGGAGGTTGTCTTGAGTAAATCAGCACTGTTAGTCCTAGAAGATGGGACAGTGTTCCGCGGAGTATCCATTGGTGCAGATGGTTCTTCCGTTGGTGAAGTCGTTTTTAATACCTCGATGACGGGGTACCAAGAAATCCTCACTGATCCTTCCTATTCACAGCAAATCGTTACCCTTACTTACCCTCACATTGGCAATACCGGCACCAACGCCGAAGACGAAGAATCAGCATCGATTCATGCTCAAGGCCTTGTGATTCGCGATCTTCCTCTTATCGCTTCTAACTTCCGCAGTGAACGTTCTCTTTCTGATTACCTTAAGTCGCAGAACATTGTCGGCATCGCCGATATCGATACGCGTAAGCTGACTCGTATTCTGCGTGAAAAAGGTGCGCAAAATGGCTGCATCATGGCCGGCGACAATCTGGATGAAGCGTTGGCTCTGGCAAAAGCGAAAGAATTCCCTGGTCTGAAAGGGATGGATCTGGCGAAAGTAGTAACGACCAAAGAAGCGTACGAATGGAAACAAGGTTCATGGACACTGGAAGGTGGCCTGCCTGAAGCAAAAGACGATAGCGAACTGCCATACCACGTCGTGGCTTACGATTTCGGTGCGAAGCGTAACATCCTGCGTATGCTGGTGGACCGTGGTTGCCGACTGACCGTCGTTCCTGCGCAAACGTCTGCTGAAGAAGTGCTGGCGATGAATCCAGATGGCGTGTTCCTGTCAAACGGCCCAGGCGACCCTGAGCCATGTACTTATGCTATCGAAGCGACACAGGTATTCCTGGATAAAGGTCTGCCAGTCTTCGGTATCTGTCTTGGCCACCAAATTCTGGCGCTAGCGTCTGGCGCGAAGACAGTGAAGATGAAGTTTGGTCACCACGGTGCGAACCACCCGGTGAAAGACCTGGATCGTAATGTTGTGATGATTACCTCGCAGAACCACGGTTTCGCGGCTGATGAAGCGACACTGCCAGAGAACCTGCGTGCAACGCACAAATCTCTGTTTGATGGTTCGCTGCAAGGTATTCACCGCACGGACAAGCCGGCATTCAGCTTCCAGGGACACCCTGAAGCGAGCCCGGGTCCTCACGATGCGGCACCGCTATTCGACCACTTCATTGAACTGATTAAACAACACCGCGCTTAATTTGGAGTAGTAAACAATGCCAAAACGTACTGACATTAAAAGCATTCTTATCCTGGGTGCGGGTCCGATTGTTATCGGCCAGGCTTGTGAGTTTGACTACTCAGGTGCGCAAGCATGTAAAGCGCTGCGTGAAGAGGGTTACCGCGTTATTCTGGTCAACTCTAACCCAGCGACGATCATGACTGACCCAGAAATGGCGGATGCGACCTACATCGAGCCGATTCACTGGGAAGTGGTACGCAAGATCATCGAAAAAGAGCGTCCGGATGCTATCCTGCCAACCATGGGTGGACAGACTGCACTGAACTGTGCGCTGGCGCTGGAAAAACATGGCGTACTGGCTGAATTCGGCGTGGAAATGATCGGCGCAACAGCTGACGCGATTGATAAAGCAGAAGACCGTTCACGCTTTGATAAAGCGATGAAATCTATCGGCCTGGAGTGTCCACGTGCTGATACGGCGAAAACCATGGAAGACGCGTACCGCGTGCTGGATATGGTTGGCTTCCCTTGTATCATCCGCCCTTCTTTTACTATGGGTGGTACTGGCGGTGGTATCGCGTATAACAAAGAAGAGTTTGAAGAAATCTGTCGTCGTGGTCTGGACTTGTCGCCAACCAATGAGCTGCTGATCGACGAATCTCTGATCGGCTGGAAAGAGTACGAAATGGAAGTGGTTCGCGATAAAGCGGACAACTGTATCATCGTATGTGCGATTGAGAACTTCGATCCAATGGGCATCCACACGGGTGACTCCATCACAGTGGCGCCAGCACAGACTCTGACCGACAAAGAATATCAGCTGATGCGTAACGCCTCTCTGGCGGTACTGCGTGAAATCGGCGTAGAAACGGGCGGCTCGAACGTTCAGTTCGGTATCAACCCGAAAGATGGCCGTATGGTTATCATCGAGATGAACCCACGTGTATCTCGCTCTTCTGCTCTGGCTTCTAAAGCAACCGGCTTCCCTATTGCAAAAGTGGCAGCGAAACTGGCGGTTGGTTTTACCCTTGATGAACTGATGAACGACATCACTGGCGGCGCAACGCCAGCATCATTCGAACCAACCATCGACTACGTTGTGACTAAAATTCCTCGCTTTAACTTCGAGAAATTTGCTGGTGCCAACGACCGTCTGACAACTCAGATGAAGTCAGTGGGTGAGGTGATGGCGATTGGCCGTAACCAACAAGAATCCCTGCAAAAAGCCCTGCGCGGCCTGGAAGTGGGTGCCACCGGTTTTGACGAAATGGTTGATCTGGACGCTCCGGATGCACTGACCAAGATTCGTCACGAGCTGAAAGAAGCGGGCGCTGAGCGCATTTGGTACATCGCGGATGCATTCCGTGCCGGTATGTCTGTTGATGGTGTATTCAACCTGACAAACGTTGACCGTTGGTTCCTGGTTCAAATTGAAGAGCTAGTGAAACTGGAAGCTGAAGTGAAAGCAGGCGGTTTTGCTGGTCTGACTAAAGATGTTCTGAAAAATATGAAGCGTAAAGGCTTCTCTGATGCACGTCTGTCTAAGCTACTCGGTGTTGCTGAAAGCGAAATTCGTCGTCTACGTGACCAGTACGATATCCATCCTGTTTACAAGCGTGTAGATACCTGTGCGGCTGAGTTTTCTTCTGATACAGCTTACATGTACTCATCTTATGATGAAGAGTGTGAAGCGAACCCAACAGATAAAGACAAGATCATGGTTCTGGGCGGTGGTCCAAACCGTATCGGTCAGGGTATCGAATTCGACTACTGTTGTGTACACGCTTCACTAGCGCTGCGCGAAGATGGCTACGAAACCATCATGGTGAACTGTAACCCTGAGACAGTTTCGACCGACTACGACACTTCAGACCGTCTGTATTTCGAACCAGTAACACTGGAAGACGTACTAGCAATCGTACGTGTTGAAAAGCCAAAAGGCGTTATCGTTCAGTACGGTGGTCAAACGCCACTGAAACTGGCGCGTGCGCTGGAAGCGGCAGGTGTGCCAATCATTGGTACCAGCCCTGATGCTATCGACCGTGCAGAAGACCGTGAGCGTTTCCAACAAGCGGTAGACCGTCTGGGTCTGCTTCAGCCACAAAACGCAACAGTGACTGCGATTGAACAAGCGATTGAAAAGTCGCGTGAAATCGGCTTCCCGCTGGTGGTTCGTCCTTCATACGTGCTGGGCGGCCGCGCGATGGAAATCGTTTACGATGAGTCTGACCTGCGCCGTTACTTTAACGAAGCGGTGAGCGTATCGAACGAATCTCCGGTTCTGCTGGACCGTTTCCTTGATGACGCAACCGAAGTGGACGTTGATGCTATCTGTGACGGCGAACGTGTCGTGATTGGCGGTATCATGGAACACATCGAACAAGCGGGTGTTCACTCTGGAGACTCAGCATGTTCGCTACCCGCTTACACGCTAAGTCAGGAAATTCAGGACAAGATGCGTGAGCAGGTTGAGAAACTGGCGATGGAACTGGGCGTTCGTGGTTTGATGAACACGCAGTTTGCCGTCAAAGACAACGAAGTTTACCTGATTGAAGTGAACCCTCGTGCGGCACGTACGGTTCCGTTCGTATCGAAAGCGACGGGTGCTCCGCTGGCGAAAATCGCTGCGCGTGTGATGGCCGGTCAATCGCTGGAACAGCAAGGCTTTACCAAAGAAATCATTCCACCATACTACTCTGTTAAAGAAGTGGTGTTGCCATTCAACAAGTTCCCGGGTGTTGACCCGCTGCTTGGCCCTGAAATGCGCTCAACTGGTGAAGTGATGGGTGTCGGCGCAACGTTTGCGGAAGCTTACGCGAAAGCGGAACTGGGCTGTGGCAACGTCTACCCTGAAGGTGGCCGTGCACTGCTGTCGGTTCGCGAAGGTGACAAAGAGCGTGTGGTTGACCTGGCTTCTAAACTGGTGAAACTAGGTTACAAACTGGATGCGACTCACGGTACCGCAGTGATTCTGGGCGAAGCGGGTATCAACCCACGTCTGGTTAACAAGGTACACGAAGGCCGTCCGCACATTCTCGACCGCATCAAGAACAACGAGTACACCTACATCGTCAACACGGCAGCTGGCCGTCAGGCGATTGAAGACTCGAAAGTTCTGCGCCGCGGCGCACTGGCTGAGAAAGTGAACTACACCACTACGCTGAACGCGGCGTTTGCAACCTGTATGTCTCATACAGCAGATGCAAAAGCGAGCGTGACTTCAGTGCAAGAACTGCACGCGCAAGTGAAAGCAAGTCTGGCTTAACGGATAACTATATCGGTAAGTCTCAGACTTATCTAACAACCTCATTGCCCGCTCATTCGAGCGGGCTTTTTTATGTCAGCAGTACCGAGAACTCAGTATTATATTGATGAAAATTTGGAATAGGTTGTTGTCGTTTGTTTCGCTGTTGCAACCTCGTCGTCAGTGCTACTTTGTCGTTTTACTCAGTAGTTGATTCGGAAGTTCATGGAAGTCTCGTTAGAAGTTTTAGGGTTGTTGTTTTTGGTCGCAGGTGTGGCCGGATTTATTGATGCAATGGCGGGCGGCGGCGGCTTGCTGACCTTACCAGCATTGTTAGCGGCGGGAGTGCCTCCTACTCAGGCTCTTGCCACCAATAAGCTACAAAGCTCATTCGGTAGCTTCTCAGCCAGCTGGTATTTTGTGCGCAACGGTATTGTCAGCCTTAAAGAGATGCGACTGGCGATCGTGTGCACCTTTATTGGTTCAGCAATTGGTGCTGAGCTGGTGCAACAGTTTGATGCGTCGCTGCTGACCAGCTTGATTCCGTTGCTGCTGATCGCGATTTCTCTCTATTTTTTGCTGGCCCCGCAGACTCGCGCAGATTCGGGTAAAAAGCCACTGCCGGAAGCGCTGTTCGCGTTATGTATTGGTGGCGGTATCGGTTTTTATGATGGCTTCTTTGGTCCGGGGACCGGCTCCATTTTTACTGTCTGTTTTGTGGTGTTAGGCCATTTCAGTCTGGTGGATGCGACCGCGCGTACCAAAGTGTTGAACTTCACCTCCAATATCGCTGCACTGACTTTCTTTTTGATTGCTGGCCTGCCTATCTGGCAAATTGGTCTGACGATGGCGGTCGGTGGTTTTATCGGTGCTCGCATGGGTGCGAAAGTCGTGGTCACCAAAGGCCACAAATGGATTCGCCCTCTGGTGATCACCATGTCGATGCTGATGGCACTTAAACTGCTGTGGGAACAGCATTCACAATCGTTTCTATCAATGTTCTGACCCGCGGTGAGCGGTAGCTGGTAGCCCGGACACAAATGTGAATCGGGCGAAACAGCGGCGCTAATTCGGCAAAATCAAAGCAATATTGCGGTTCGATTTTGAGCGCGTTAACGATGGAGAGGGGCACGAGGGCCGGGGCCATGCCACCTAATGCCAACTGCGCGGATGCCGTATAGGAGTCCATTTCCATCACCGGATTGATGCCAAGCCTGGCGAGGATAGCTGCCTGATAGGTGTTCGCCGGGTTGGCCAAGTCGTTGGTCACTACTTCGTCGGGTAAGGTGGTGAGTGGCTGGCGACTGACAATATAAAACGGCTCATCGAACAGATGCAGCGTCATCAACCCATGGTTACCCGGCAGATAGCCAGCGCAAAATCCCAGCGTGGCTTTGCCCGATTGAACGTGTTCCACAATACGCGGCGTATGGTGAGTGGTGATGGTGAAATGCGGGTCGCGCTGGCGATAGTCACCCATCACCTGAGTCAGATAGCCAGCGACCAGAGTTTCTGAGCAGTCGAGGCGAATCAGCGTATCATCCTCCAGCGTTTGCTGCTCAAAGATCAGGCCACGTAGTTCATTGAATGTCGGCCCAATATTGGCAATCAGTTGTTCGGCTTCCGCGGTGAGCTTGATGTGGCGCCCTGCCGGAACGATCAGTTTCTTGCCCAGTTTCTGCTCAAGATTGGCAATCCGCTTGCTCACCGCCGACTGACTGATGTACAGCTGGCTGCCTGTGCGGCTCATGGTTTTTTCTTTGCTGAGAACCAACAGGGTCTCAATGCCTTCCAGTAGCATACTCATCCAATGACAAATGGGAATAGATGACAGTCATTGTACTTAAGTCCTGCCAATTTAACAGCCACACGGTTTGAGGCTTCGAATCACGGCTCGTAACTGCCGGCGATGGCGCGCTGTGCTTTGCTGCTGACACTCATCGAGAGCACTGGCCGCATTCAGCGCTGCATCATGCTGCAGATAGGCGGGCAGGTGATCGCGGGTGCTGAGCCAGTGATGAAACTTGCGCTGGCAGAGCTGATGTTGCTGACGTTGGTTGAGTGCCAGCAGCGCCAGCACCAGACGATAAATCAGGGTTTGTAACATAGGCCCTCCTATTGATTGAGCAGTGAGGCCATGCGTTCACCATAATAAAATGCAGTGGCCAGATCGTTCGGGTTCACCTGAGAGGTGTTATCAAGGTAGCTCGCCACCACACCAATACTTGAGCCTGTATGATTCAAACCACGGGAATCAGTGTGTTTGGAGACATCCAGCCCGACCCAAATCATGCCGTGTTGGCAGGCCAGCGTGACGAAACTGTACAGCGTCTGCTGCTGCTCACCATTGACGCTGCCACCCATGGTCAAACCGCCCGCCAGTTTGTTGCGCCATAACTTGTTGGCGTAACCGTCACTGCTGGTATCCATAAATGCTTTGAACTGAGCGGCGGGTCCACCCATATAGGTTGGGCTAGCGAAGACGATGGCGTCACATACCAGCAACTGGCGAAACAACGCGTCATTCTGGTAACGGCCGGTAACGATGTCAGCGGCCTTGATCTCTAACGTGATGCTTTCTACGCCCTGGTGTTGAGCGCCTTCCGCGACGTGCTGAGCCAGCAGGCGAGTCGCACCATCTTGAGAAAAATAAACAATCGCAATGCGTTTCATAGTCGGTCCTGATATTGATGAGTGATTACGCGGGATAATGGTTTCGTTTGGCTGGATCGTCAGAAAAGTACTCAATGAATTCCCATTCCGTCCCGCTCGGGTCAAAAAAATAAACCCGATGGCGATACTCGTTGTTCTCGGATAGTTCATTGATCTGATACCCCGCTGCCAACAGGCGCTGCTTTACCGCTTCGGCATCGTCGACCACGATACCGACGTGATTGATCCCCACATCCCGGTAAGGAATACGATCCACTTCAGTACGGTTCAGCACTTCCTGTAGCGCGATGTAAGTCTGCTCAGTGCCAATATGGCACCAGCGATAGTCCTGCTTCCCCTGATGGCGAATCTTGAAATCTGGCAGTGCCGTTTGTAGAAACGTAATCGCCTGATCGATATCGGCGACCGTAATGTTGGCGTGTTCGACATAAGCTTGCATAGATGCCTCCATAGCTATTAAGTAAAGTTATTTGCTTATTAAACTAGTTCAAATATCGACTAAGTAAACATAAAACTTTATTTAATTGCTCAGTGATCGTATTTATGTGATCGATGATCTCATTGTGGTGTAGTTTTCGTGCAACAGGGCGAAGATCGCCGACAAAGTGCCAACCAGAGAAAGAAAGGCTGGGAGCAACTGAAAACAGGAAAGGAATGAGTGGGTAGATATAAAAAAGGCCGCATTGAGCGGCCTGATTAAAACTTAGCGGGTAATGGCAAAGGTGGGCAGTGATAAATGCCAGCGTATCGCGCCAAGGCGAATGATCAGGGTGGATAACACGCCGGAAATAAAAGCGGTTGAACTGTCATACCCCATCATCAGTGCCGTCGTGTGGAACACGCCGCCGATGATGCAGGCCGTTGCGTAAACTTCGCTGCGCAGCACCATTGGAATTTCACGGGCCAATACATCACGAATGATCCCGCCGCCACAACCGGTAATGACACCCATAATGATCGCGATCAGCGATGATTCCTGATAGATGAGCGCTTTTTCAACACCAATGCCAACAAATACCGCCAGACCTATTGCATCACACACAGGTAAGATCCACCAAGCCAGTCGTTTTGGACGACGTACGATCAGCATGGTCAGGATACAAGTGATGAAAATCACCCACAGGTAGGTGGGATCTTTTATCCAGAATACCGGTGTGGCACCGAGTGACATATCGCGAATGGTTCCGCCGCCGATGGCCGTCACGCTGGCCAGTACAATCACGCCGAACGGGTCCATTTTCAAACGGCCAGCCAGCAAAACGCCGGAGATGGCAAAAATAGCAGTACCGAACATATCGATCAGATAGAGCAGTGAAGTATCCAAAGTGTGTATCGCTCAGTTAAGTCAGTCAGAGGCAAAATTGGCCGCAAATTGTACGGGATTTTTGTTAAATCTGTTACTTATTTTCGCACTTGGTCGAAGTAATGACACACTTGCTCAATCGCTTTCAGCGTACGTGGTGTTGGGCGGTTGAGCCAATCTGAAGTCAGCGCCCACACATGGTTCTGTCTGACGGCGGGCAGTTGCTCTTGCCAGCGTTGCCACATGTTGCCGTTTTCAATCGCATGCTCGGAGGTGAAGATCACCTCTGGTTGTGCCAGCAGAACTTGCTCCAGGCCGACTTGCGGATAAGGTGTTGGGCTGTGCTCAAACACGTTTTCTCCGCCACAAAAGCGAAAGACTTCGCTGGGCCAACTGTTTTGCGCGAGCGTAATAATCGGTTTTTCACTCAACTGGTAAAAGTAACGCACAGGCTTGGCTGTAGCGTATTGCTTACGCAGCGTGCTGAGTTGATGGCGAAATGCCTCTGCCGCCTGTTGCCCGACAGATGGATCGTCAGCGTACTGGCTGAGTTGCTCAATATTGGTCGCAATGTCGTCCAGTGTGCGTGTGTTGGAATAGTAAATCGGCAGGCCAAGCTGTTTAAGCTTGTCCAGTTCGCGTGCAGGATTACCTGCGGGCCAGGCTATCACCAGATCAGGTTTAAGGGCGACAATACGTTCGACTTTTACGCCCTGATAATTGGACACCTTTTCGATGTTACGCGCTTGTGGCGGATAGTCGCTGTACTCACTGACCGCGACCAGTTTGTCACCAAGACCGGCAGCAAAAGCCAGCTCTGTGGCATGTGGTGCAAGGCTGATGACGCGTTGCACCGGGGCGGCGGCATAAGAAAAAGTACTGCAGCAAAGCAGAGTGAGCAGCCAAAGGCGCATTTAAACTCCTCGATGAATAACGAGCAACAGCAGGCTTTGTAAAACGATCCAAGCGAAGATTCGCCAAGCCAGCAGGGTATGAACTTGTGACAAATGAATAGCAGACGGTGCAATACGGCCGCCGATTTTGACGCGAACGGCCTTTTGTTCACCGTAAATCGCTGGCCCACCCAGTGATAATTCCAGCTTGTTGCCAACTGCGCACAGCAGCCATCCCGGTCCGGGTAGTGGCCACGAACGACTTTGCTGCAGTGTGTTTTGCAGGGTGTGTGCGGCTTGGTTGCCCATGACGATCAAAAGACTGAATAGGCGCAGCGGAACGAATTCAAGCACCGCGACCGCTCGCACTACAGGCAGACCAAACGGTTGAAAACGAGCGCGCGATGGTGACCAAGCGCGGGCCAACTCCACCATAAGGCGATAGATAAATGCGCCAATTCCGCCGAGTAGGGCGTACCAAAACAGCACACAGACAACATTGCGGCCAAAGCCCATAATCACGGTTTCAGCCCCTGCTTTACCAAGGCCCAGCGGCGAGAGGGTAGAGGTGTCGCGGTTGACGTACGGCATTAACAGGCTGCGCGCGAGTTTCTTATCGTCTTTGGCGAGTGCAGAGGCCATACGATTGGCCAACTGTTCCTGACTGCGCCAATCGAGTGCCAGCAGCAGCAGTGCCAGTTCAAACAATTGCGGTTGCCACACCAAAGGCTTGAGCGCCACGCACACCACAACCGTCGGCAAAATCATCAGCAGCCACGCGAGCGTGCCGGATAGCTGACTTTGCGCATAGCTGGCGTTGGTATTGACCTTGTCCGCCAGTATTTCGGCAAACTTATGCCATAACGTGACAGGATGCGCGCTGCGTGGGATCGGCAGAATCAGATGAAACAGCAGCGCGCCCCACATAACGAGGAGCGCACCGTTGGCATAGAAAGTATGAAAGATCTCGTCCATGAGGAAGTGTCGGTTATTTCAGCAGTTCAACCATCTTGCTCACCATTTCTGATGAGCTTTTCGCTGCCAGCGGCAGAAACTCGTCAAACGACATAGGGGATTCTTTATCGGCAACGTCAGAGATCGCACGTACGACCACAAACGGTACCTGGAACTGGTGACAAGCTTGTGCAATGGCTGATGCTTCCATCTCTACCGCAATCACAGATGGGAAGTGAGCGCGGATAAACGCTTGACGTTCAGCGGTGCAGACAAACGCATCGCCAGTACAAATCAGGCCGCGAACCGCGTGTTTGTCCGCCATCGCTTCCAGCGCTTTTTCCGCCACAGCCATCAGCTGTTCATTGGCTTTGAAGGCAGCTGGCTGGCCAGCCATTTGACCAATCTCGTAACCAAAGGCGGTCACATCGGCATCATGATGGCGGACTTCGGTAGAAATCACAACATCACCGACATTCAGAGTCGCATCGAAACCGCCTGCAGAGCCTGTGTTGATGACGACATCTGGCTGGTATTCATCCAGCAGGATTGCCGTGCCGATGGCTGCAGCGACTTTACCGATGCCCGATTGCAGCAATACCACGTCAACGCCATGCAGCTGACCGGAATAGTAAGTACAGCCGCCTTTGCTGACTTCCTGACAGTTGTCGAGAGCGTCTTTCAGAATGGCGACTTCTTGTTGCATTGCGCCGATGATGCCAATTTTCATGCAGTATCTCTTTTATGAATTACGAAAAAACAGCGCGGAGTTTACCACGATCCGCGCCGCCTGCGCGAGGTCAGGCTGACGTTATGGTTGGCGCAGCATGCCTGCTTCGGCCAGTTTTTCACGCAGGTTTTCTGCGCGGCGGCGGTTGACGCCAAAGTCACTGTAACCGACACGTGATTCCGAGCGAACGATCAGATGGTCATCGGTTAGTTTTAGTTCCAGATCATCGACAAAACGCATGATACGCGTGGTGCATTCGATGCGCAGATAATTACTGTCTTTATCGGCGGTTTTCGCTCCGGGCAGAGTGAGTGCGACGCGCTCAACCTGCTCTAATGTCACGCCCGGGCGCAGAATAAAGGGAGCGAGAGTGAATTTTTCGCGACTCTCCTGAGTTGATACGCAGTTGGGCTTTTCGCCACAAAGTGTGTTGGTGCGGTCGGTCATAGGGGCAATTCCCTGGCTGCAGCCGCTGAGCAGCACCACAGCCATCGATAGGGTTACAGTTCTTAACATCCGTGCTGCCTTGTTGGCGTCAGATTGAGCAGAGGTGGTTAGCATATCGGTTTAATCCTCTGAAATGTCAACACGTTACAACTGGTGACAATTATAGGCCGAAAATGAAAAAAGGATTCATCAACGATGAATCCTTTTGCCAAACAGTGAAGTCAGGTCACGGATTTTACACTTCTAGGTAATCCATGATGCCTTCTGCCGCTTTGCGTCCTTCATCGATGGCGGTCACCACCAGATCTGAGCCACGTACCGCATCGCCACCAGCAAAGATTTTCTCATTGCTGGTCTGGAACTTAAATTCCTGATTGAGCGGCGCCTTAATGCGGCCCCATTGATCCAGCTCGACACCAAACGGTTCCAGCCAGCTCATCTGATGCGGTTGGAAACCAAACGCCATGATCACGGCATCGGCTTCCAGCACGTGTTCACTGCCTGCGACCGGTTCTGGGCGACGGCGACCGGCGTCATCCGGTTCACCCAATGCAGTTTGCACCACTTTCACGCCCGTCACTTTACCGGATGCATCGACTTCAATACCCAGCGGTTGCAGGTTGAACATGAACTCAACGCCTTCTTCTTTGGCGTTTTTCACTTCACGGCGTGAACCGGGCATGTTCTCTTCGTCGCGGCGGTAAGCACAAATCACGCGTGATGCCCCCTGACGAATCGACGTGCGCACACAGTCCATCGCAGTGTCACCACCACCGAGTACCACGACTTTCTGACCAGCCATGTCGATGAAGTTCTCTTCCGACGGCAGTTCCATCACTTTGTAAGTGTTGGAGATCAAGAATGGCAGAGCATCGTACACGCCTTGCGCATCTTCATTTTCCAGACCCGCACGCATGTATTTGTAGGTGCCAACGCCCAGGAACACCGCATCGTACTCGTCAACCAGCTGTTGCAACTGAACGTCTTTGCCCACTTCGACGTTGAGACGGAATTCGACGCCCATTTCGCTAAACACGCGGCGGCGGTTTTCCATCACGCCTTTTTCCAGTTTGAACGAAGGGATACCGAACGTCAGCAGGCCACCGATTTCAGGATAACGATCGTAAACCACGGGTTTCACACCGTTGCGAACGAGGACGTCAGCCGCAGCCAGACCCGCCGGGCCAGCACCGATAATGGCGACTTTCTTATCCGTCCATTCCACTTTGGACATGTCCGGTTTCCAGCCCATCTCAAAGGCCGTATCGGTGATGTATTTTTCAATGTTACCAATGGTCACGGCGCCGAAATCGGCGTTCAGCGTACATGACCCTTCACACAAACGATCCTGCGGGCACACGCGACCGCACACTTCAGGCAGGCTGTTGGTCTGGTGTGATAACTCAACCGCCTCGAGAATGCGGCCCTCATTGGCCAGTTTCAGCCACTGAGGAATGTAGTTGTGTACCGGACATTTCCATTCACAGTACGGGTTACCACAATCCAGACAGCGATCCGCCTGAGCGGTCGCTTGCTGTTTGGTAAACGGTTCGTAAATCTCTACGAATTCAATCTTACGAATGGTGAGCGGCTTCTTTGCCGGGTCCACTCGGTTGACATCAATAAATTGGTATACGTTCTGGCTCATTACTTCGGCTCCTTCCAATTATTGTGCTTGAACGCGCAGTTCAGCAGCGCTGCGGCTTTGGTGACCCAATAGAGTCTGCAGGTCCGCTGCCTGTGGTTTAACAAGGTAGAACTTCGGAATCCATTCATCAAAGTTCGCTAAGATATTTTCTGCATGAACAGAGCCGGTCTCTTCCAGATGTTCTGCAATCAAGCCACGCAGGTGTTCCTGATGGATGTAGAGATCGGTCAGTGCAATCGCTTCGACGGACTCTTCGTTCACGCGGCCCTGGAAGTCGCCATTTTCGTCAAGGACGTAAGCAAAACCGCCCGTCATACCCGCGCCGAAGTTGACGCCCGTTGCACCCAGAATAGCCACGATACCGCCCGTCATGTATTCACACGCGTTGTCGCCTGCACCTTCAATCACTGAAATGGTGCCAGAGTTTCGCACGCCAAAACGCTCGCCCGCTTTACCGGCTGCAAACAGCTTACCACCAGTGGCGCCGTACAGACAGGTGTTACCAATGATGGTGGCCTCGTTACAGGTAAAAGCAGTCCCCAGATGCGGTTTGATGACAATCTTACCGCCCGCCATGCCTTTACCGACGTAGTCGTTGGCATCGCCGGTCAAGTACAGCTCGACGCCGCCCGCGTTCCACACACCAAACGACTGACCTGCGGTGCCTTGCAGAACCACTTTGATCGGGTTCGCCGACATGCCCGCATTGCCGTAGCGTTTGGCAATTTCACCGGACACACGCGCACCTACCGAACGGTCGGTGTTGATCACGTCGTAGTAGAGTTCAACTGACTGCTGGTTTTCGATCGCTTCCAGTGCGTCATCAACGATTTTCTGGTTGAGCGCCCCTTTGTCAAACGGGGTATTCGGCTGGGTGCAGTATAGTGGTAAACCTTCCGGTGACACGGGTACTTCCAGCATGCCAGACAGATCCAGTTTGCTCTGTTTCGCTGTCATGCCTTGCACGGTTTCCAGCAGATCGGTACGGCCAATCAGGTCGGTGAGTTTCTCTACGCCCAGTTCGGCCAGATAACCACGTACTTCTTCGGCAAGGCCAGTGAAGTAATTGATCACCATCTCTGGCAGACCTTTGAAGTATTCGCGGCGCAGGGTTTCATCCTGAGTCGCCACCCCGGTTGCACAGTTGTTGAGGTGACAGATACGCAGGAATTTACAGCCCATTGCTACCATTGGCGCGGTACCAAAACCAAAGCTTTCCGCACCCAGAATGGCACCTTTGATGACATCCAGACCGGTTTTCAGACCGCCATCGACCTGCAGACGAATCTTATGACGCAGACCGTTGGCGACCAAGGCTTGCTGAGTTTCAGCCAGGCCAAGTTCCCAAGGGCTGCCCGCGTATTTCACTGAGGTCAGTGGGCTCGCCGCTGTGCCGCCGTCGTAACCGGAAATGGTGATGAGGTCGGCGTAAGCTTTGGCCACACCCGTCGCGATCGTGCCGACGCCCGGTTCAGAAACCAGTTTGACCGACACCAGCGCTTTCGGGTTGACCTGTTTCAAGTCGAAGATCAGCTGGGCTAAGTCTTCAATTGAGTAAATATCGTGGTGCGGAGGCGGCGAAATCAACGTCACACCCTGTACGGAGTAACGTAACTTAGCGATTTCCGCCGTCACTTTGTGGCCAGGAAGCTGACCACCTTCACCGGGTTTTGCACCTTGCGCGACTTTAATTTGCAGCACGTCAGCGTTGGTCAAGTAGTGTGGCGTCACACCGAAACGGCCTGAAGCGACCTGTTTGATGCGCGAGTTACGTTCGGTACCAAAGCGGCGTGGATCTTCACCACCTTCACCGGAGTTCGAGTGACCACCAATTCGGTTCATCGCGGTCGCCAGAGCTTCGTGCGCTTCCGGGCTCAGTGCGCCGATAGACATTGCCGCCGAGTCAAAACGTTTGAACAGCTCAGTGGTCGGCTCAATTTGTTCCAGTGCCAGCGGGTTGTCTGATTTTTTCAATTTCAGCAAATCACGCAGCATCGCCACCGGACGCTCGTTAACCTGTTTGGCAAACTCAGCGTAGTCTGATGTTTCACCGGATTTCACTGCCGTTTGCAGCGTGCCAACCACATCTGGGTTGTAGGCGTGGTATTCACCGCCGTGCACGTATTTCAGCAGACCACCGTGTTCCATCGACTTACGTTTCGTCCATGCTTTACGCGACAGGTTAAACAAATCCTGCTGGAAGTCTTCAAAGTTGGCGCCCTGAATACGGGTTGTTACCCCTTTAAAACACAGTTCGACAATGTCGGTATGTAGGCCAACCGCTTCAAACAGTTGTGAACAGCGGTAAGAGGCCACTGTCGAGATGCCCATTTTGGACATGATTTTGTACAGGCCTTTATTGATGCCGTACTGGTAGTTTTGCATCGCATCACGATAGCTCTTATCCAGCACGCCGTCGTCGACCATTTTGCCGACCACTTCATAAGCGAGGTACGGATAAACGGCGGTGGCACCAAAGCCAATCAGCACGGCGAACTGATGTGGATCGCGCGCGGTGGCGGTTTCCACAATGATGTTCGCATCACAGCGCAGGTTGGATTCCACTAGGCGAGTTTGCACTGCGCCGACGGCCATCGCCGCCGGGATCGGCAGTTTGCCTTTGGTCAGCGCGCGATCAGACAGCACGATCAGTACGGTACCTTCGCGCACCACCTGTTCGGCTTGATCACACAACTCCAATACCGCTTGTTTAAGATCTTTTTCCTGCGGATCGTAGTTGATGTCGAGGATCGTATTGCGGTAATGCTGATCGCTCAGGGTCAGTAACTGCTGCATATCAGAGTAAAGCAGAACCGGCGAATCAAACGTGACTCGGTGTGCGTGACCATCGGTTTCGCAGAAGACGTTCATCTCCTGGCCGATACTGGTGGCCAGCGACATCACGTGTTTTTCACGCAGCGGATCGATCGGCGGGTTGGTCACCTGAGCAAATTTCTGACGGAAGTAGTCCGTGATCAGGCGTTCTTTCGATGAGAGGACGGCCATCGGCGTATCATCGCCCATTGAACCGACCGCTTCCTGACCCATGTCGGCCATGACGCGCAGTACCTGATCCACTTCTTCGTTGGTCATCGCAAACTGCTTCTGATAGGTCTTAAGCAGATCTTCATCGAAGCTGCGCTCGCCAACCTGATCGTCTGGCAGTTCGGAAAACGAGGTTAACTGGTAAACGTTGTTTTGCATCCACTCGCGGTAGGGGTGGCGGCTCTTAAGATCGTTGTCGATCTCGGCCGATTGCCACAGCTTACCTTTGCGGGTATCGATTACCAGCAGTTCGCCCGGGCCAACGCGGCCTTTTTCCGCCACTTCATCCGGCGCGTAATCCCAAATACCAACCTCAGAAGCCAGCGTGATCAGCTTATCTTTGGTGATCACATAGCGTGCAGGGCGCAGACCGTTGCGGTCAAGGTTACATGCAGCGTAGCGGCCATCGGATAATACGATACCCGCCGGGCCATCCCACGGCTCCATGTGTTTGGAGTTGAAGTCGTAGAAGGCGCGCAGATCGTCATCCATATCCGGGTGATTTTGCCACGCTGGCGGAACCAGCATGCGCATGGCGCGGAAGATATCCATGCCACCCGCGAGGAACAGATCCAGCATGTTGTCCAAGCTGGAAGAGTCAGAACCGGTTTCGTTCACAAAAGGTGCGGCCGTTTGCAAGTCAGGCAGCAACGGGGATGAGAACTTGTAGGCACGCGCACGCGCCCACTGACGGTTACCTTCGATGGTGTTGATCTCACCGTTGTGCGCCAGATAGCGGAACGGCTGAGCCAATGGCCAACGTGGTTGCGTGTTAGTTGAAAAACGCTGGTGGAACAGACAGATAGCCGATTCCATACGTAGGTCGGCCAGGTCGAGATAGAAACGTGGTAAGTCCGCTGGCATGCACAGGCCTTTGTAGACGATAACCTGAGTGGACAGCGAACAGATGTAGAAATCTTTGTCTTCGGTGATTTGCTTTTCGATGCGACGACGAGCGATATACAGGCGGCGCTCGATATCGCGCTCACGCCAGCCAGCCGGTGCAGAAATGAAGACTTGTTGAATATCCGGCAGTGAGGCCGCAGCAATCGGTCCCAGCACTTTCGGATTGGTTGGCACGGTACGCCAGCCGGAGACCGTGAGTGTTTCTTGCGCTAGCTCTTTATTGATGATGTCGCGCGCGGACTGCGCTTTGATCGGATCCCTGCTAAGGAAAATCATACCAACCGCGTATTGCTTACCCAGCTTCCAGTGCTGTTCTTCAGCGATCAGGCGCAGATAAGAATCGGGCTTTTGCAGTAGAAGACCACAGCCATCACCGGTTTTACCATCGGCGGCAATACCGCCGCGGTGGGTCATGCGGTCGAGAGCAGAAATCGCGGTGCGAACCAATTTATGACTGGCCTGACCTTCCATGTGCGCGATCAAGCCGAATCCACAGTTGTCTTTCTCAAGACTTGGATCATATAGAGCCATTGCAATTCTCCCTTTGCTTCTCTGTCATCCAGACAGTAAATGACTAACTATTCGTTTATATTGTTATTATGTAGATATTTATTAATTAAAACTGATTAAAAATTTAACAATTCTGGACAGTTTAATTTGCACTGAATTCACAACCTATAGCTTATTGTGAAAAAGGTCAAGTTTTTGGTGATTAATCATGTGTGTCAGCGATTTACCAAGCATTACTCTGAATAATATCAATAAATTCAATATGATACGTTTTTAAATGTTACAGCTTTTTAACATTTAACTCTCGTCAGATGAGAAACAGAGAAAAAAGGCTAGCGGGAGCGCTAGCCAAATAGGAACAGTTTGGAAGGAATTTGTTGTGTCTACACCAAAGTTCCTAGGGATATGCTCTCTAGGAACCTTGTTGTATAGACCTTTATGCTGAAAGCATTAAAGAGTCGGCTTTTGCTTCGAGATGGGTATTGCCCATCAGGTATTCATCCACGGCTCGCGCGGACTCGCGGCCTTCGTTGATGCAGCGTACCACCAGTGATTGACCTGTGCGCATATCACCTGCGGCAAACACCCCTTTTTGGTTGGTCGCAAAGTTTTGTGTGGCCACATTACCGCGCTCATCCAGTTTGATGTCGAGCTGAGCCAAGACACCATGTGGTTCCGGATGCAGGAAGCCCATCGCCAGAAATGCCATGTCACACGGAATGACTCGCTCGCTGCCCGCCACTTCCTCGAAACTCGGACGTTCACCCGCCGCTGCTTCTTTCCAGACGATATCGGCAATGCGCAGACCGGTGACCTCACCTTTGTCGTTGCCAATAAACTCTTTGGTCAGAATGTTCCAGTGACGCTCGCAGCCTTCTTCGTGGGAGGTCGACGTACGCAGAATCATGGGATATTGCGGCCAAGGCATGTTCGCCGGGCGTTTGTCTGCTGGCATGGGCATGATTTCCACCTGAGTGATGCTCGCCGCGCCGTGGCGGTTTGAGGTGCCGACACAGTCAGACCCGGTGTCGCCACCGCCAATCACCACCACGTGTTTGCCTTTGGCATGGATCTCGTCGGTTTTGAGATCCATGTTGTTGGCACGGCGGTTGTTTTGTGCCAGGAACTGCATCGCAAAATACACACCGCTTAGCTCACGGCCCGGAATGGGCAGGTTGCGTGGTACGGTGGATCCGCCCGTCAGCAGCACGGCATCGAACTCCTGACGCAGTTGCTGGGCGTTGATGTCGACGCCGACATGCGAATTGACTTCAAATTTCACGCCCGCTTCGGCCATCAGGTTGATCTTGCGATCAATCACATCCATGCTCAGTTTGAAATCCGGAATCCCAAAACGAAGCAGGCCGCCGACTTTCTCATCGCGCTCAAACACGGTCACAGTGTGACCCGCGCTGTTGAGCTGCTCTGCGGCAGCTAACCCTGCCGGGCCAGAGCCAATAATGGCGATCGATTTACCGGTGCGAGTGCGCGGCGTTTTCGGCTTGGCATAGCCGTCTTGGTACGCGCGCTCAACGATGGTTTTTTCGATATTACAAATGGTGATCGGATCCTGATTGATACCCAGCACACACGCGCTTTCACACGGCGCCGGACAAACACGACCGGTAAACTCCGGGAAGTTGTTGGTCGAACTCAGGATGTGCCACGCTTCTTCCCAGCTTTCACGATACACCGCATCGTTGAACTCTGGAATGATGTTGCCAATCGGGCAGCCGTTATGACAAAACGGTACGCCACAATCCATGCAACGCGACGCTTGTTGGTTGATTTTGTTACCAAACTCGGCGTTGAGAACAAACTCTTTGTTGTTCTTGATGCGCTCTTTCGGGTCGATCTTCTTCGGTAGTTCACGACCAAATTCTAAAAATCCAGTAGGCTTACCCATTACACTGCCTCCGCTTCTGCCGCTGCTGCTTCCTGACGCTTCTGAAGTACCGCTTTGTAATCACGCGGCATCACCTTCACCATATCGGCAAGGCTGGCTTCAAAGTTGTCGAGGAAAGACTGTGCCACTTCACTTCCTGTGAACTGAACGTGTTTGGTGAGCATCTCTTTGAGCAGAGTTTTGTCCTCTGTTTCAATTGGATCGAGATCCACCAGTTCAGGGTTGAGTTTCGATTCGAAGTCACCCGACTTATTCCAGACGTAGGCGGTACCGCCGCTCATGCCTGCCGCAAAGTTGCGACCGGTTGCACCAAGGATCACGGCCACGCCGCCCGTCATGTATTCACAGCCATGGTCGCCCACGCCTTCTACCACGACTTTGGCGCCGGAGTTACGTACACAGAAACGCTCGCCCGCCAGACCACGAATGTAAGATTCGCCAGACGTCGCACCGTAAAAACAGACGTTACCGACGACGATGTTGTCTTCGGCAATCAGGCTGGAATTGCGGTTCGGGTAGAGTACCAGCGTACCGCCGGACAACCCTTTACCCCAGTAGTCGTTCGCATCGCCTTCGACTTCAAACTTCACGCCTTTTGCCAGGAACGCCCCAAACGATTGTCCGGCGCTGCCGTTGAACTTGACCTGCATTGGCTGCGGCAGACCTTGGTCCTGGTAGACTTTGGAGATCTCGTTCGACAGCATAGTGCCGGTACTGCGGTCGGTGTTGATGATCGGGAATTGTGCATTCACCGCTTCACCTTTCTCCAGCGCCGGTTTGGCGACTTCGATCAATTGGCGATCCAGCACGCTTTCCAGATTATGGTTCTGCTGTGTCTGACAGTAGATACCATCGGCTTCACGAGGAGGCTCAAGGAACAGTACCGGAGACAGATCCAGATTCTTGTATTTCCAATGACCGACATCGTCGCGCAGTTTCAGTTTGTGCGCCTGACCAACCATCTCATTGATGGTACGGAAACCCAGTTCCGCCATAATTTCACGCAGACCTTGCGCCATGTACTGGAAGAAGGTCACCACGTCATCCACGCGGCCGTCAAAGCGTTCACGTAGCGTTTTGTTCTGTGTTGCAATGCCGACCGGGCAGGTGTTCTTATGACACTTACGCATCATGATACAACCTTCAACTACCAGGGCAGCGGTAGCCACGCCCCATTCTTCGGCGCCCAGCAGCGTCGCAATCGCGATGTCGCGTGGGGTTTTCATCTGACCATCCGCTTGCACGACGATACGGTTACGCAGGCCGTTTTTCAGCAGTGTCTGATGCGTTTCGGCCAGACCCAGTTCCCACGGCAGACCCGTGTGACGAATCGACGAAATCGGTGAGGCCCCCGTGCCGCCATCGTGCCCGGCGATCAGTACCACATCCGCTTTCGCTTTGGCGACCCCGGATGCGATGGTGCCGACCCCCGCTTCCGAGACCAGTTTGACGTTCACGCGGCCTTTGCGGTTGGCGTTTTTCAAGTCAAAGATCAGCTGCGCCAAGTCTTCAATGGAGTAGATGTCGTGGTGCGGTGGTGGCGAAATCAGGCCGACCCCCGGCGTGGAGTGACGCGTTGCGCCGATCCAGTCATCGACTTTGTCGCCCGGCAACTGACCCCCTTCGCCCGGCTTCGCGCCCTGAGCCATCTTGATCTGAATTTCTTCCGAGTTAGTGAGGTAGTAAGACGTCACACCAAAGCGGCCGGAAGCCACCTGTTTGATCGCCGAACGTTCCCAGTCACCATTCTCTTTTGGCAGGAAGCGCATTGGGTCTTCGCCGCCTTCGCCTGAGTTTGATTTCGCGCCCAGACGGTTCATTGCGACCGCCAATGTGGAGTGCGCTTCATAAGAAATCGAACCAAACGACATCGCACCCGTGGCAAAGCGTTTAACGATGCTGTCAATTGACTCTACTTCTTCAATTGGAATCGAGCCGGCCGGATTTTTCACAAAGTCGAGCTGACTGCGCAGAGTGACGGCTTTGTCGCCTTGTCTGTCCACCGCGGCGGCGTATTTCTTGAACTCCTGGAAGTCCTTGTTGCGCGTCGAGTGTTGCAGCAGGTGAATGGTTTCTGGGTTGAACAGGTGTTTTTCACCACGCTGTTTCCACTGATACACACCGCCGACATCCAGCACTTGTAGCGGAATTTCACGTGTTGGGTAACCGATGCGGTGACGCACGCCAACTTCTTTGGCGATGTCATCCAGCGTCATGCCCTGAATGCGGGTGATGGTGCCGGTAAAGTATTTATCGACCACCGCTTTGCTGATCCCCAGCGCTTCAAAGATTTGCGCGCCATGGTAGGACTGCAGGGTTGAAATCCCCATTTTTGAGAAGATTTTCAGCAGGCCGGCATTGATGCCTTTGCGGTAGTTTTCGAAGTATTTGTCGACCGGAATCTCGGCATCCAGTTTGTTGCGGCGTTTCAGATCGAAAATGGTTTCCGTGACCAGATACGGGTTGACCGCGTTGGCCCCGTAACCGACCAGTGTCGCAAAGTGGTGCGTTTCACGCGCATCGCCGGTTTCAACCACAATGCCACACTTCGAGCGCAGACCTTTGCGGATCAGGTGATGGTGTACCGCGCCCACAGCCAGCATGGCAGGAATCGCAGCGTGGTTGGAGTTCACCGCGCGGTCGGTCAGCAGAATGATCGAGTAACCGTCGATGACCGCATCTTCCGCGTATTGGCAGATGCGTTTCAGAGCACGTTCGAGTTTGCCCGGTTCGCCGCTGGCCTGGAATACGATATCCAGCGTTTTGGCTTGTAGGTGTTCGTTATCGATCGCACGCAGTTTTTCCAGCTCAGCGTTGGAAATCACGGGCGATTCGAGTTCCACTTTACGGCAGTGCGCAGGCGTTTCAGCGAGCAGGTTTTGATCTCGGCCGATGTAGGTGTTGAGTGACATCACCATGCGTTCGCGAATCGGGTCGATCGGCGGGTTGGTCACCTGAGCAAACAGCTGCTTGAAGTAGTTGGACAGATGCTGGGACTGGTGCGACAGCACGGCCACAGGCCAGTCTGCGCCCATGGAACCGAGCGGTTCATAACCGGTTTGCGCCAGTGTGAGAATGATGTCGTTCACTTCTTCGCTGCTGACCCCAAAGGCTTGCTGACGGTGCAGCAGGCGTTCTGGTGAAGGCTGGCTGTGCACGTTATCGGCGTCAGGCAGCTTCTTCAGGCTCAGCAGGTTATCTTCCACCCATTTTTCATAGGGCTGGGCGTTGGCAATGCCATCTTTCACTTCTTCATCAGAAATGATGCGGCCTTGTTCCAAATCCGCCACAAAGATACGACCCGGTTGCAAACGGCCACGGTATTCAACGTTTTCCGGTGCAATTTCCACCACGCCCGACTCGGACGCCATGATGAGAAAATCGTCTTTCGTCACCGTATAGCGAGACGGGCGCAGACCGTTGCGGTCAAGCGTTGCACCCACTTGCACGCCATCGGTAAAGCAGACAGACGCAGGGCCATCCCACGGTTCCATCACGCTGGCGTGGTATTGGTAGAACGCACGGCGTTTCGGATCCATGGCTTTGTTTTCTTGCCACGCTTCCGGAATCATCATCATCAGGGCATGTGGCAGGCTGCGGCCAGAGAGCACCAAAAGCTCAAGCACCATGTCGAAGTTGGCGGAGTCGGACGCGCCTTCCTGGCATACCGGCAGCAACATATCGATTTCGGCTTGAGTAAATAAATTCGATTGCAGGATCGCCTCGCGCGCCTTCATCCAGTTCAGGTTGCCGCGTACCGTGTTGATTTCACCGTTGTGCGCAATGTAACGGAAAGGCTGGGCCAGACGCCATTTCGGGAATGTGTTGGTGGAGAAACGCGAGTGTACCAGTGCCAGCGCCGTCACCATGGTCGGATTCTGCAGATCCAGGAAATATTGCGGTACTTGCTCGGTCGTCAACTGGCCTTTGTAGACCAGCGTTTTGTACGACAGCGAGTTGATGTAGAAGTCATCACCGATGTTCGACACGCTTTCGAGACAAACGCGGACGGTGTAATTACGCAAAACGTACAGTTTACGTTCCAGCTCGTCGGCACTCATGCCCGGACCGCCGGAAATAAATACGTGTTCAAATTGAGGCTCAGTGCTTAATGGATCCGCACCCAGCATACTGTTGTCGGTTGGCAATACGCGGTAGCCAATCACGTCCAGATCAAGACGTTTAGCATTGCGTTCTAAAATGTCGCGACATTGCGCGCGTTTGTGCTCATCTTTAGGAAACAGCACCACACCGACGCCGTATTTATCGAACGCTGGCAATTTGATGCCCAGCTTAACGGCTTCTTCCAACAGAAATTCGTGTGGCTTTTGCAGCAGAATACCCGCACCGTCACCACTGCAAGG
The DNA here is from genome assembly GCF_900460245.1 of Vibrio fluvialis. Classification (NCBI taxonomy): domain Bacteria; kingdom Pseudomonadati; phylum Pseudomonadota; class Gammaproteobacteria; order Vibrionales; family Vibrionaceae; genus Vibrio; species Vibrio fluvialis. Next base: position 2,444,714 of record NZ_UHIP01000001.1, on the reverse strand, counting down.
GTCACAGCCCTGACCGCCGCGGTGTTCCATACGTGCCAGCATGTCCAGTGCCTGAGTCACGACTTGGTGAGATTTGCGGTTCTTAAGGTGAGCAACAAAACCGATACCACAAGCATCATGCTCGAGTTCCGGAGTGTAAAGACCTCGCGAACTTTGCTCTCTATCTACCATAGATACATCCTTCCAGTTCAAGCGGACACAATTAAGCCAAGGCAAGCCCCAGCTCTGTATCCCGTCCTTTATTGTTATGAATCTAAACCTGCCAATGGTGGCGGGTTCGCTTCCTTTCCGTCTCTCACAGGAAAAATTTTGTGAGAAAAACAATCCTTAGTGATATCCCTTTTGTCAGGCCACTTTTCTAGTGGTTTATATAGGTAGGAGCGGAATATCACCGACGTTTCGCAGAGTTTTTTGTAATAAATCAATCAAAAATCAGTGCAAAACTGTAAGTATCCTACAATTTTGTTGCACGAAAATGCAACGAAAAGTCTGGGTTTTTTATGGGCTTTTTTTGTTTGCAAATGCATAACTTGTTTAACATTTGTAAAACATTAAGGGTTAAATGCTGTTTTTATGAATGTTTATTGATTTTGATTAGAGATGTCTGCGTTTCATACACCTAAAATTTGTGACTAAATTTTGTAATTGTGTAATTTAATTACATTTTGTAATTGAGAAGTATTTGTATTTATTTGGGATGTCGCCATGCAGTTACATGAGCTAGTGAATACGATTGGACAAGATCTCCAGCGACGCTACGGAGAGCGTGTACATAAGTTGACCTTACATGGTGGATTCAGTTGCCCGAATCGTGATGGCACCATCGGCCGTGGGGGCTGTACCTTCTGCAATGTGGCGTCGTTTGCCGATGAACAGAGCCAAGCCAAAAGTATTGAAGACCAACTGAAAGATCGTGCGGGTGAAGTGCAGCGGGCGAAGAAGTATCTGGCCTATTTTCAGGCTTATACCAGCACCTATGCCGAAGTTCAGGTGCTGAAAAACATGTATGAACAAGCACTCAAAGCCGCCGATATTGTCGGCTTGTGTGTCGGGACGCGCCCGGACTGCGTCCCGGATGCCGTGCTGGAATTACTCGCGGAATACGTGCAACAAGGGTTTGAAATCTGGCTTGAACTCGGTTTGCAGACCGCAAATGATCGTACGCTTAAACGCATCAACCGCGGCCACGATTTTGCCTGTTACGCCGACATCACCCGCCGTGCCCGCGCGCTGGGAATCAAAGTCTGTACTCATCTGATTGTCGGGTTACCGAAAGAGGGCAGGGATGACAATATCGCCACGCTGGAACAGGTGCTGACGATTGGTACCGACGGGATCAAATTACACGGCCTGCATATCGTCGAAGGCAGTACCATGGCCAAAGCGTGGCGAGCCGGAAAACTGGAAGCGCCGACATTAGAAGATTATGTCGCGATTGCCAGTGAAATGATTCAACGTACACCGCCAGAAGTGGTCTTTCATCGCGTGACATCTGCTGCGAGGCGGCCAACGTTGCTGTCGCCGCTATGGTGCGAGAACCGCTGGCTGGCGATGACCGAGATTGGACGCCGACTGGATCGTGACGGCGCTCAAGGATCCTTAATCGGACGGCCGTTTCAATATCACTCGCTCGAATAGTTGCAGACCATAAACCGAGAAACTGTTATCTTTTGCCCACTCAATAATCGGTAATGATTGAAGGTTTTCATCAGCATGGATCAACTGCAGTGGGCTGCGACTGGATTTATGGAACACTGGGGCTGGTTTGTCGCGTTGTTTGCGACGATGAGCGCAGGTTTCCTTTATCTTTACCGCCGTCAGCAGCGGCATCTGGTGTTGCTGATGGCAAGTTCGCCCGCTGCCCTGTTGTTGTTTCAGGCGCAGAAAGGCGAACTGATGTTCGCCAACCTGGCTGCGTATTCATTGTTCGGCATTCGCCGGGTTGGGAAAAATTTCTTTTTCCCTCCTCATCTTTCTTCTGAACAGTTGCAGTTACTGCTCAACACGATTGCCAATTGCGCGGAAAAGCGGATTGCCGCTGTGATTGAGTGGCCGATGCCCGGCAGCGCTTCACACCATATCGAACTTTCCGCACGCGCGACCCATTACCGGGGGCGTAAAGTCTGGCTGGTGAACGCGGTGGTTTATCATCACTCTGCGTTCGAACAGCAACACGAACTCAACTCTCTCTCTATTGCCAAGACCGCTCTCGATTCACTGTCGGAACTTATTTACGTCAAAGACTTAAGTGGTCAACGCATCGCGACCAACCGTGCGTTCGACCAGTTTTGGCTGGGCAGAGAAGAGGAAGGCAGCGAAGTCTTTTCCGGCATCATGAAAGGACGCGCCAGTCAACAGCGCTGGACCACCACGCCGGATGGCCGCAGTTGCCTGCTGGAAACGTATCAGTCTGTGCTGATGTCGCCGCGCGGCGATCATCTGGGCGTGTTGGGCATCAGTCATGATGTAACCGACTGGCACAACATTCAGCGCAACCTGCGCGATGAGATGGAAAAGCGCAAAGACACCGAAGTGGCACTCGCGCAGCGAGATACGATTCTGCAAAGTATTCTTGATGCCAGCCCGGATTCAATTGGGATCTTCAACGAAAATATGGTTTATCAGGCGTGTAACCGGCCATTTATTGATGCGCTGGGGCTGAGCGATGTCAGTGAACTGATCGGCAAACGCCTGCAGGATGTGGTGCCGGAAAGTGTTTACGCCCGTCTGTCTGAGAGTGACAGTCAGGTGTTGAAAAGTGGCCAATCGCTGCGATATCTGGATAAAGTGGACTATTCCAACGGCCGTCAGGTTTGGTATGACGTGGTCAAATCACCATTTCGCGACCCGATATCCGGAACGCGTGGTGTGCTGATCATGGCGCGTGATGTCTCAGAGCGTTATCTGAGTGAACAGAAGCTGGAAGCGGCCAACCAAGAGCTGGAGCGCCTCAGTTATCTCGACAGCCTCACGCAGGTTGCCAACCGCCGCCGGTTTGATGCGCAGTTGCAGACGTTGTGGCACCTGCATGCCCGCGAAAAGCGCCCGCTCAGCGTGATGTTGTGCGATGTCGACTATTTTAAAGGGTACAACGACAGCTATGGTCACCTGCAGGGGGACGATATTCTTCGTATGGTTGCGCAGGCATTTAATGACGTGATTAATCGCTCGTCCGATTGTGTCGCCCGTTATGGGGGAGAAGAGTTTGCGATTATCCTGCCCAATACCGAACTGGCAGGAGCTCAGTTGGTGGCGCAACGTATTCATGGCCGGATTGCTGAGCTTGCGCTGCCACATCAGAGCTCTGCTGTATCGCCTTATGTTACGGTGAGTATTGGGGTGGTGACCTGTACGCCTCAGGCCGACGATTCGCCGGAGATCATGCTGGCGTGGGCTGACAGTGCGCTGTATCAGGCAAAAGCCAACGGCCGCAATCAGACTTGTGTGCATCCGGTCTCGCTGTGAGCATACTCTTTATTGATTTCTCAATGGCTTGTGACTGGAATGGCTGACGTTCACGTCACAAACACGCTAGACTAACGCCAACGCTTTCCCGTGGAGCTTTGAATGAAACCCATGAAAAATCTCGCCCAGTATTATGTTGATCTGTTGGTTAAGCTGGGCATCCTCCGTTTTTCCATTTTACTGGCACTGGCGCTGGTGGCATTGGCCGTTGTGGTTCAGGTCGGTATTACGCTGGCACTGAAGGGCTTTGTCGACGATATCGATATTGTTCGCTCCGTTTTCTTTGGTCTGCTGATCACCCCGTGGGCGGTCTATTTCCTGTCGGTGGTCGTCGATCAGTTGGAAGAATCGCGTCAACGTCTGTCGAAACTGGTCTCCAAGCTCAAAGACATGCGCTCGCGCGATCAGGAGCTGAACCAAAAACTGCAACAGAACATCGTCAAGCTGAATCAGGAAATTGAAGAGCGGATCAAAGCCGAGGAAGCGCGGGAAGAAGCGATGGTGGATCTCGAAAACGAAGTCTACCAGCGTGAAAAAACGCAGGTTGAGTTGGCTGAGCGCACCGCCTTATTGCGTTCTTTCATCGATGCCTCGCCGGATTTGATTTATTACCGTAACGCGAAAGGTGAATTCTCCGGCTGTAACCGCGCGATGGAAGAGCTGACAGGCAAGCGGGAAAGTGAGCTGGTCGGCCTGACACCATGGGATGTGTATCGTAAAGAGATTGCGCAGTCGATTGTGGAAACAGACCAGCAGGTGTTCAACAACAACCGTTCTCTCACCTATGAACAGTGGCTGGAATATCCGGATGGGCGTAAAAACTACTTCGAACTGCGCAAAGTGCCGTTTTACAGCAAAGAAGGCCGCCATCTCGGCCTGGTCGGCTTTGGACGTGACATCACAGAGCGCAAGCGTCATGAAGAGTCGCTGGAAAAAGCCAGCCGCGACAAAACCACCTTTATTTCGACCATCAGTCACGAGCTGCGCACGCCGCTCAACGGCATTGTGGGCCTGAGCCGTATGCTGCTCGACACGCAACTCGATCCCGAGCAGCGCAAACACATGCAGACGATCAACGTCAGCGCGGTCACGCTTGGTAACATCTTCAACGATATTATCGACATGGATAAGTTTGACCGCCGCAAACTGGAGCTTTTCCCGGCACCGCTTAATTTCGAAGAATTTGTCGCTGAACTGGAAAGTCTGTCGGCGTTGATGGCTGAGCAAAAAGGCCTGCGTTTTGATCTCGAACGTCTGACCGATTTACCTACGCTGGTGGAAGTGGATGCCACCCGCTTGCGTCAGGTGTTGTGGAACCTGATTAGTAATGCCATGAAGTTCACCAAAGAAGGTGGCGTGGTCATGACCGTAAGTGCGGATATTGAAGATGGCTTTGCCAATATCGTGATGGACATTGAGGATACCGGGATCGGTATTCCAGAATCGGAACTCGATAAGATCTTCGCCATGTATTATCAGGTTAAATCGGGCAAAGATAACTTACACGCGGTAGGTACCGGTATTGGTCTCGCGGTATCTCGCCAGTTGATCAATCTGATGGGCGGCGATATCAGCGTCAGCAGTGAGGAAGGCTTTGGGAGTACCTTTACTGTAACCATTTGCGTGCCGCTGGCCGAAGTGAGCCAGACGCTGCCAAGCCCGGTCGAACAGAAGAGTCTCAACATCTTCATGGTGGAAGATATTGAACTCAATATTACCGTTGCCCGTTCGCTGCTGGAGAGTTTAGGCCATACCGTATCGGTGGCAATGACTGGTGAAGAGGCGAAAGCGAAGTTTGCACCAGACCTTTACGATCTGGTCTTCCTCGATATTCAGCTGCCAGACATGACCGGTTTTGATATTGCTCAGTACTACCGAGAAAACTACGATCATCTGCCGCCTTTGGTCGCGCTGACAGCCAATGTCCTGAAAGACAAAGGGGAATATCAGCGCCAAGGTATGGACGATGTGATCAGCAAACCGTTGTCAGTACAGGCGGTGCAGGACGTGATCAACAAAACGGTCCATAAGATTGATAAACCGAATGTGTCGGTTGTCTCGGCGCAACCTGAACAGTCCGACAGCAATGATGAGTTGTATCAGCGCTTGCTCGATCTGCCGATGCTTGAGTCTTATATCGACATCGTTGGCCCCAAACCCGTGCTGGACAGCATAGACATGTTTGCGGATATGATGCCAAGCTATATTGAAGTGCTGGATTCCAATATGGTTGCGAAAGATCAAGACGGTATCGTTTCTGAAGCGCACAAAATCAAAGGGGCGGCGGGGTCTATTGGTCTGAAACACATTCAAAGTGTGGCGCAAAAAGCGCAAACGCCAGATGCACCGGCTTGGTGGGAGAATATCGGCGACTGGGTCGATGAAATTAAAAATGAATACCAGAATGATATTCTGGTGTTGAAACAGTGGTTAGCTCAGAGGAAATAACATGAAAAAGTGGCTTTTGGTCTTGGTGAGCGCGGTATTGACCGCTTGTTCAACTCACGCCGTCAACTGGCAGCACAGTAATCTGGCGATGTTCTCGGAAACGGCGATTCAGCTCAAAAGTAACCTCTGGACCGATCAAATGCCGAAGGTGGGCGAGGATGTCGATAGCCAGAACCTTAATGGTACGCTGACGCTGGAGACATCCGGGCAGCTACCCGCCGATTTAACCGTCAGTTCCGTGGTCATCAAACAAGGTGAAAAAGTTTGGTCCATCGATGGTGACGATGTCGAGCTTCGTACCCAGAGTGAAAACATGTGGGAAGTGGTGTTTCAAAGCGACATCGAAGTGGATCTGAATAAGCCGGTGAGTGTGGCACTGGGCTTAAGTGATAGTCAGGGGGAAACCTGGCTGGTGGAACACAAAGTCACGATCGACAAAGTCTACTGAGTGTTTGCTGCATAATAAAAAAGCCTCTGTATGCAGAGGCTTTTTTGTATTCGTTACCATGAAAGATTACTCTTCCAGATCACCACAGAAACGGTAACCTTCGCCGTGAATGGTCGCGATGATTTCCGGTGTACCAGACACAGATTCGAAGTGCTTACGAATGCGACGAATGGTTACGTCAACAGTACGGTCATGAGGTTTCAGCTCACGGCCAGTCATTTTCTTCAGTAGATCCGCACGAGTCTGGATCTTGCCTGGGTTTTCACAGAAGTGCAGCAGGGCACGAAACTCTGAACGCGGCAGCTTGTAGCTGTCACCGTCAGGGCTGACCAGTGAACGACTGTTGATATCCAGTACCCAACCGTTGAATTCGTATTTCTCAACCGAACGTTTCTCTTCATGCGTGGTGCTGGCGTTCATTGAACGACTTAGCAGGTTACGCGCACGAATGGTCAGTTCACGTGGGTTAAATGGCTTAGTGATGTAATCATCTGCACCGATTTCCAGACCCAGAATCTTGTCGACTTCATTGTCGCGGCCAGTCAGGAACATCAGAGCTACATCTGCTTGTTCGCGAAGTTCGCGAGCCAGCAGCAAGCCATTTTTACCTGGCAGGTTGATATCCATGATCACCAAATTAATTGGGTTGTCGGACAGCACATGGTGCATCTCTTCACCGTTACTGGCCTCAAAAACAGCGTATCCCTCTGCTTCAAAAATACTCTTTAGAGTGTTACGAGTAACCTGCTCGTCTTCAACGATAAGAATCTGCGGGGTTTGCATTGGCGGTACCTAAACTTGTGAAAAAAATGTGCTAATAGAACTCATTCTAGGCAAAAACATAACATACAAGTAATTTTATGTTGATAATAAACCAAAGTTTTTCGAGAAAGTCTCGTCTTTGGTTGCCCGCCATCCATGGATAACACTAGCGATTGAGATCCAACACCTCATTGGTTCTACTAGTCTTTGCAGCGAATTCTATAATGTTAACAGCATGCTAACAACGGCCTGTTGTTAATTCCAACAACTTTGTTGATTTACATCAAGAGTTGAAATGTAACAGATATGAATAGTAATAACGAGTTGTAAAAATACGAGAATGATGACGATCGATGCAAAACTCTGGCAAGCCTATGCAAACGTGCGTTTTGCCTTTGAATCCCCGCTACGCAAGCGTTCTTTCGCGATCATTACCGCATGGAACCCGAAAAGCCAACGGTTGTCGAATAATGAGAATTGCGTAAATAATCAACGTTTACAGCAAGCGTTGATCAACTATGATTGGTCGAAAGTGGTGGTCGGTGACTACAATTTTGATTGGTATGAAGAGAGTTTTGCTGTGTCGATACCTTTAGACACAGCGCTGCAAATGGCCAGAGACTTTGGCCAGAATGCCATTTATTACGTTATTGATGATGAGCTGATGTTGCACTCTTGTGTCGACGATGAGGTGACATCGCTGGGCTCGCTACAAGAAAAACTGACATAACAAGCACAACAAGAATCATGGAGGAATGATGAGAGATATAACACCGGATATTTGTGATCAATATGAATCGCAAGTGACTTTGTTGGAGCTGCCGTTACAAAATTTCGGTATGCGCAGTGCGTTCTGGGGACAAATTGTGACTGTGCGCTGCTACCACGATAACTCAAAGGTTAAAGAAATCCTCAGTCAGAATGGCAAAGGAAAAGTTCTGGTTGTTGATGGACATGGTTCCTGCCAAAAAGCGTTGATGGGCGATCAGATTGCGATTTCTGCGATTGAAAATGAATGGGAAGGGGTGATCATTAATGGCGCTGTGCGTGATGTTGTCGCCATGTCGCAGATGGATTTGGGTATCAAAGCACTCGGCGCTTGTCCGTTCAAAACCGAGAAACGCGGCGCGGGTGACGTCAATGTGACACTGTCGATTCATAATCAGATGATTCAACCGGGCGATTATATTTATGCCGACTGGAATGGAGTGCTGCTTTCACCGGTCGAGTTGGACTTGAGTTAAAAGCGGAAGCCCAACCCCAACTCAATCCCTTGCTGCCACTCCTGATAATCGAGAGTGGCGTGCAAGTCGAGGTTTTCCGTCAGGTGTAAGCGGCTGGAAAGCTCTGCAGCCATCACTTCGCTGCGTTTGTTATCTTCAAAGTTTTTGTTCGCAGTATAGAGCGTACTTTTAACCGAGAAACGATCGCTTATCTTGTAGCTGACACCACTGAGAAAGCCATTTTCACCGCCGTTTAACGATGAATTAACCCGGGCACCGACGTACAAATCCACATCACGAAACACGTTGTACATGTAACCGCCATCCACAATCCAACTGTCAAAGCCCTGACTGCCCGGTTCACTGTAAAGGAATACGCTGTGAGAGGAACGGTTCTGTGCGGAAGGTAACGCGGGAAGTTCGACGGCGTTTGCGGCAAAACCAATACACAGGCAACACATACCAAGAATTTGCTTCATGATACCCTCCTTGTATTGATTATTGGGCGTACGCTTTCCACTGCGGTACCCCTAAGTTAAGCACAAAAATTTTGCACCTGCTGAGCAAAATTGAGCAACGAGTTGTTTTGTTTAACGGATGATTTGATTATTTAATCGTCACTCTATCATATGAATCCAGATGATTTAGCAACTTAGCGGCAAGATTTGAAAGAGATGCGAAAAAAAACAATTTTTTCGTTGACTATTTGCGCAGAAATGAGTTAAACGTAGAGGCACGCAAACACACGAGTTACGCAAGATTTCTATGATTAATAACAGCCTAGTAGTAATGACCACCACCATTATTATTACCGACATTACGCATGTTGGGGCAGGCTGCTGAGCGTAAAAAATTCACAAAAAAGGCCTGTATCCCAACCGATACAGGCCTTTTTTTATACCAATTTTCAGAGAATTTGGAGGAAGGGATGCGAGTATTAAAGTTTGGAGGTTCATCGTTAGCAGATGCTGACCGTTTTTTAAGAGCGGCAGATATCATTGCCAACAATGCACAACAGGAAGAAGTGGCCGTCGTTCTTTCTGCTCCTGGAAAAACAACCAATAAACTGGTTGCGGTGATTGAAAGCGCACTGCGCAATGGCGAAGCCGAGTTACAAATTACCGAGCTGGAAACGTCATTCCAAGTGCTGTTTGAGGACATCAAAGCGGTCCTGCCTGCTATCGATGGCAGCGCATTTGATAACCAGGTTCGCACATCGATGTCTCAGCTGCGTCAGTTTGTCCACGGCATTAACCTGCTTGGTATGTGCCCGGATAATGTCAATGCTCGCATTATCAGCAAAGGAGAGCGCGTTTCCATCCAACTGATGAAAGCCGTCATGGAAGCCAAAGGTCTGGCGGCAAACCTTATTGACCCGGTTAAATACCTGCTGGCAAAAGGTGATTATCTGGAAGCGATGGTCGATGTTGAAGCGTCGACTCAGCACTTCAAGCAAAACCCACTGCCAGCCAATCACGTCAACATCATGCCGGGTTTCACCGCGGGTAACAAAAAAGGTGAACTGGTTTGCCTTGGACGCAATGGTTCGGACTATTCTGCGGCGGTTCTGGCCGCGTGTCTGCGCGCCGAGTGCTGCGAGATCTGGACTGACGTTGACGGGGTTTACAACTGTGACCCGCGCTTGGTTGACGATGCTCGTCTGCTGAAATCCCTGAGTTATCAGGAAGCGATGGAGCTCTCTTATTTCGGTGCGTCCGTCCTGCATCCGAAAACCATCGCACCGATTGCTCAGTTCCACATTCCTTGCCTGATTAAAAACAGCTTCAACCCGCAAGGCCCCGGCACTCTGATCGGTCAGGATACTGGTGAAGATAAGCTGGCAATCAAAGGCATCACCACGCTCAACAATCTCACCATGGTGAACGTTTCCGGTCCGGGCATGAAAGGCATGGTTGGCATGGCGAGCCGAGTATTTGGTGCGATGTCTGCCGCGGGCGTATCGATTGTGCTCATCACTCAGTCGTCCTCTGAATACAGCATCAGCTTCTGTATTGAAGCGGAGCACAAACAACTGGCACAACAAGCGTTGGCGGAAACCTTTGAGCTGGAGCTGAAAGATGGCCTGCTTGAACCGGTCGAATTTATGGAAGATCTGTCGATCATCACACTGGTGGGCGACGGTATGCGCACATCTCGCGGTGTCGCATCGCAGTTCTTTGCCTCGCTGACTGAAGCACACGTTAACATTGTCGCGATTGCACAAGGCTCATCTGAGCGCGCGATCTCTGCAGTGATCCCGGAAGACAAAGTGTCTTCAGCGATCAAGGCGTGTCACGAGAACCTGTTCAACTCGAAACACTTCCTGGATGTGTTTGTGGTGGGCATCGGTGGCGTGGGTGGTGAGTTGGTGGATCAGATCCATCGTCAGCAAGCCAAACTGGCCGATAAAGGCATTGTGATTCGTGTGTGTGGCCTCGCCAACAGTAAAGGGTTGCTGCTTGATAGCGAAGGTCTGCCGCTGGATCACTGGCGCGATCGCATGACTGCTGCGACCGAAGAATTCTCACTGGCGCGTCTGATTGCCCTTGTGCAACGTAACCACATCATTAACCCGGTGCTGGTTGACTGTACGTCGAGCGATGAAATTGCCAGCCAGTATGCAGATTTCCTGGCCGCGGGTTTCCACGTCGTGACACCAAACAAAAAAGCCAACACCGCCAGCATGGCTTACTACTACCAGCTACGCGAAGTTGCGCGTCATTCGCGTCGTAAGTTGATGTACGAAACAACCGTTGGTGCTGGCCTGCCGGTGATCGAAAACCTGCAAAACCTGATTGCGGCAGGTGATGAACTGGAAAAATTCAACGGCATTTTGTCGGGCTCGTTATCGTTTATCTTCGGCAAACTGGATGAAGGATTGTCGTTCAGTCAGGCAACCACGGTCGCGAAAGACAAAGGCTTTACTGAGCCGGATCCGCGTGACGATCTGTCGGGTATGGATGTGGCGCGCAAACTGCTGATCCTGGCGCGTGAATCCGGCATGGTGTTAGAGCTGGATGATGTGATCGTCGAGCAAGCTCTGCCACCGGGTTTTGATGCCTCGGGCAGTGTTGACGAGTTTATGGCGCGTCTGCCGCAAGCGGATGAATACTTTAAGTCGTTGTGCGATAAAGCTGCACAAGAAGGCAAAGTGTTACGTTATGTGGGCGAGATTGCCGATGGTCAGTGCCGCGTGCGCATTGCCATGGTCGATGAAAATGACCCAATGTTCAAAATTAAAGATGGCGAGAACGCGTTGGCGTTCTACAGCCGCTACTACCAACCAATTCCTCTTGTTCTGCGCGGTTACGGCGCAGGGACAGAAGTGACTGCCGCAGGCGTATTCTCTGATGTGATGCGTACTTTAGGCTGGAAATTAGGGGTTTAATCAATGAGTTCAAGTGATATGAGTGTCGTCGTTTATGCACCGGCATCGATCGGTAACGTCAGTGTCGGGTTCGATGTGCTGGGGGCCGCCGTGTCCCCGATCGACGGCACTCTGCTTGGTGACCGCGTGCAGGTCAAAGCGGGCAGCGAACCGTTCACACTGAAAACCGCGGGCAGTTTTGTCTCTAAGCTGCCAACGGATCCGAAAGAAAACATCGTGTACGATTGTTGGACCGTGTTTGCGCGCGAGCTGGATAAAAAGCAAATTGCGCTCAAACCGCTGGAAATGACGTTGGAGAAAAACATGCCGATCGGCTCGGGACTGGGTTCCAGTGCCTGTTCGATCGTCGCTGCACTCGATGCCCTTAACCGCTTCCATGGCCAACCACTGAATGAAACTGAGCTGCTGGCACTGATGGGGGAAATGGAGGGCAAGATCTCCGGTGGTGTGCATTACGACAACGTGGCACCTTGCTATCTGGGCGGCGTACAACTCATGCTGGAAGAACTCGGCATCATCAGTCAGGAAGTGCCGTGTTTTGATGACTGGTACTGGGTGATGGCGTATCCGGGGATCAAAGTATCCACCGCGGAAGCGCGTGCGATTCTGCCTTCTCAATACCGTCGTCAGGATATCATCGCTCACGGACGCTATCTGGCGGGCTTTATTCACGCTTGCCATACCAACCAGCCAGAGCTGGCGGCGAAGATGATCAAAGACGTGATCGCGGAGCCGTATCGTGAGAAACTGCTGCCTGGCTTTGCCGATGCGCGTAAATACGCGGCCTCTGCAGGAGCACTGGCGACCGGGATATCAGGCAGTGGTCCAACGCTGTTTAGCGTATGCAAAGATAAAGATGTCGCAGAGCGTGTCGCTCGTTGGCTTGAACAAAACTACGTCCAAAATGAAGAAGGATTCGTACACATTTGTCGCCTCGACAAGAACGGTTCGAAAGTTACAGGAAGTGAGCTATGAAGCTTTACAACATAAAAGAAAATGATGAACAAGTCTCCTTTGGCCAAGCCGTGCGCCAAGGATTAGGCCGCAACCAAGGCCTGTTTTTCCCGTCGGAATTGCCAAAGTTTGACGACATTGATGCACTGCTGGCGGAAGATTTCGTCTCTCGCAGCACCAAAATTCTGTCTGCGCTGATTGGCGATGAGCTACCGGAAGAAAAAGTGAACGCGATGGTGGATGCGGCCTTCCAATTCCCTGCGCCCATAAAGTCAGTTAAAGACGGCGTTTATGCGCTGGAGCTGTTCCACGGTCCTACGCTGGCGTTTAAAGACTTTGGTGGTCGTTTTATGGCCCAATCTCTGGCAGCGGTTTCTAACGGCGGTAAGATCACCATTCTGACCGCAACATCGGGTGATACCGGTGCGGCGGTTGCCCACGCCTTCTACGGCATGGAAGACATCAATGTGGTGATTCTGTATCCGAAAGGCAAGATCAGCCCATTGCAAGAGAAGCTGTTCTGTACGCTGGGTAAGAACATTCATACTGTGGCCATCAATGGCGACTTCGATGCTTGTCAGGCGTTAGTGAAAAAAGCGTTTGATGATGCTGAGCTGCGTCAGCAGATCGGCCTCAACTCCGCGAATTCTATCAACATCAGCCGCCTGATGGCGCAAATCTGTTACTACTTTGAAGCGGCATCGCAGATGAGCAAGGCAGAGCGCGAGAACCTGGTGATTTCGGTCCCGAGTGGTAACTTCGGTAATCTGACTGCAGGCCTGCTGGCCAAAGCGCTGGGTCTGCCGATCAAACGTTTCATTGCCGCAACGAACGCCAACGACACTGTGCCTCGTTATCTGGAAACCGGTAAATGGGATCCAAAACCGACGGTCGCAACCACATCGAATGCGATGGATGTAAGCCAGCCAAACAACTGGCCACGCATTGAAGAGCTGTGCCGCCTGAAAGATTGGGGCCTGGAAACATTGGGCAAAGGTGCGGTGCTTGATCACGAAAGCGCGCAATCGGTACAAGAGCTCAATGAACTGGGCTATTTGTGTGAACCACATGGCGCGATCGCTTACCGGGTACTCAGCGAGCAACTGAAACCGGGCGAAACCGGTCTGTTCTTGTGTACAGCGCATCCGGCGAAATTCAAAGAAGTCGTCGATGAGATTTTAGGTACGGATATCGAACTGCCCGCGCCGCTCGCCAAACATGCGGTGATGGAGCTGTTGTCAGTTGATCTCGATAATGACTTTGATGCTCTGAAAGCCTTGCTGGTAAAAGTGCAGCCTTAATCGGCCTGATGAATCATGCGGAACCAAGGTTAACTTGAGCTTTGGTTACCGTTGCCAGCAGAGAGAATAAAAAAAGCGGCGCCTTAGGCACCGCTTTTTTCATGCATCTGAGATTATAGCGACTCAGTAAAAGTACGCGCGATAACGTCGCGTTGCTGTTCTGGAGTCAGAGAGTTGAAACGTACCGCGTAGCCTGACACGCGAATGGTCAGCTGTGGGTATTTTTCTGGGTTTGCTACGGCATCTTCCAGAGTTTCACGTTTTAGTACGTTCACGTTCAGGTGTTGGCCACCTTCGATACGAGGCGCCGCTTCAATCGCAACTTCACGGCTTTCGAATTCGCCCAGTTCGTTCAATGCGACAACCTGATCAGCTTCGTAGCCAGCGACTGCAGCAACACAACGCGCTTCATTCGCTTCATTGTCGATTAGCCAAATTGAGTTAAGTAGGTCATCATTAGCGGCTTTAGTAATTTGGATACCTTGGATCATCACTATCTCCTAGTCCACAAACGTGGCAATTATTGGTGTTAATTTTCAAACCTTGTTGAGCTTCGTATTATATAATCAATATCCTTAGAGATAGTATTGATTTAAGTCAAAAAACAACAATAAACCTTATTTTTATCAAGGTAAATAATTTGATTTTGGTCAATAAGTTGTTTAAAAACAAAATAATTACAATTTATTTTAAATATTAAAACAAATTTTAACTGTAGTTTTGTTGTAATTTTACTACAAAACTAGTCGCCAACTTGACTTGGATAACGCAAGATCAGGCAGTTAGGCGGTGGAACTGAAAGTGTAAAGTGATTAAATGACAAACAGTAAAATCGATTTTGGGAAGAAGTTCATCGGCGCACATGTGTCGGCCTCAGGTGGTGTTGATCAGGCACCAGTGCGCGCCAAAGAGATTGGTGCTAATGCGTTTGCACTGTTTACTAAGAATCAACGCCAGTGGGTGGCGAAGCCGCTTGAAGCGGCCACGATTCGTGCCTTTAAAGCGAATTGTCAGCGTTTGGGATTTGCCGCAGAACACATTCTGCCGCACGACTCGTACCTGATTAACCTTGGAGCTCCGGAAGCTGACAAGCTGGAGAAGTCACGCGAAGCATTTATCGATGAAATGCAGCGCTGTCAGCAATTGGGGCTAACGTTACTCAACTTCCATCCGGGTAGCCACCTAAAGCAGGTGAGTGAAGCGGAGTGTCTGCGTACGATTGCGGAATCGATCAATATCGCACATCAGGCCGTTCCTGAGGTGATTGCGGTGATTGAAAACACCGCCGGGCAGGGAACCAACCTCGGGTGGCGTTTTGAGCATCTGGCCGAAATTATTGATCAGGTTGAAGATAAGTCGCGTGTCGGCGTGTGTCTCGATACCTGCCACACGTTTGCTGCGGGTTACGATCTACGCACCCCTGAAGCATGTGAAGCCACGTTTGCCGAGTTCGAGCGCATTGTGGGCATGCACTATTTAAGGGCAATGCATATCAATGACTCAAAGTCTGTTCATGGCAGCCGCGTTGACCGCCACCATTCATTGGGTAAAGGGGAGATCGGCTGGAGCTGCTTTGAATACATCGCAAAAGATCCCCGTTTCAATGGTATCCCATTGATTTTGGAGACAATCGATCCTGATATTTGGGCCGATGAGATCAATGCGTTGCGAGAAATTCATTTGCAGAATTTATAATTCCGACTTAATTCACAATATTGGCATCTTTCTTTCATTACATTTTCATGTAAGTGTCATGTCAGTAAGGATGTCAATATGAACGCACCTAAATCGCTCGCCGTTAACTCAGTCGCTCGTTCTGTGCCACGCATGCCGGTCCCCAATCGTCATGTGAATGGGCAGGGACATCATCGTTCTCCACAACGTAGTCGTCCTCATCATTGATGAGCATGGCCGGAATGCGCACTGAGTCATCACTGATGCCTGACGTCTGAGAAGAAATCAGGGTACAATCGCCCTTATTCTTCAAGTAATAAGGATCTTTTATGACTCAGTCACTGACCTGGCATGACGTTATTGGTGCCGAGAAGCAGCAAGACTATTTTCAGCAGACTCTCGCATTCGTTGAACAACAACGACAGGCGGGCAAGGTAATTTTCCCTCCGGCGAAAGACGTATTTAACGCATTTCGCTTCACGGAATTTAACCAGGTGAAAGTGGTGATTCTCGGCCAAGACCCTTATCACGGGCCTAATCAGGCTCACGGGCTGTGTTTTTCCGTGCAACCCGGCATCAAAACTCCCCCTTCGTTGGTCAACATGTATAAGGAACTGGCACAGGATATTCCTGGCTTTCAGATCCCGAACCATGGCTATCTCAAAAGCTGGGCCGAGCAGGGCGTTTTGCTTCTCAACACCGTACTGACCGTCGAACAAGGTCAAGCGCATTCGCACGCCAATACCGGCTGGGAAACCTTCACTGATCGCGTGATTGATGCTCTCAATCAGAATGGCCAGGGGATTGTGTTTCTGCTGTGGGGCTCGCACGCTCAGAAGAAAGGCCGCATGATCGATCGTCAGCGGCACCATGTGCTGATGGCTCCGCACCCGTCGCCACTTTCTGCCCACCGCGGTTTTTTGGGTTGTCGCCACTTTTCACAAACCAATCAGTTGCTTGAGCAGCAAGGTAAAGCGCCAATCAACTGGCAGCCACAGCTCGACTAATGTGTTAATTGGTGTTTTTTCGACCAGAATCAAAGCGTGTTTTTGAATCCTTATATACACTTACATAAAGTATGTGTAAGGGAGAAACACGATGATGATTGAGAGAATCAGACGCGAGCATGGCTACATGACTCGGCTATTGGCGATACTGCGCGACAAGCTGCAATTGCTTAAAGCCGAACAAGCCATCAATTATAGCTTGGTAAAAGAGATCGTTGATTACCTTGCCAGTCACTCTGAAACCGTCCATCACCCGAAAGAGGACATCATTTACCGCTACTATATGCAGCATTATGGTGAACACCACACGGTGGCCGATCTGGAGAAAGAGCACATGGTGCTTTCCGAGCAGACACATGCTTTCCTCAATATCATTGAGATGATTCTGCAGGATGCGGTTGTGCCGCAAGAGGTGATTATCGAGAAACTGGAAAGCTTTATCAGTGCGCAGCGCCGCCATCTGGAAATGGAAGAGCAGTCCATTCTGCCACTGATCAATCGCACGTTTACCGTTGCCGATTGGCAGAAAGTGGAGTCGCAATGGAACGAAAATGAAGATGATCCGGTGTTTGGTGAGACTATTGCCGAACGTTTTGCTCAGCTGGCCCGCCGAGTGCGGAAAAGCGAATCCGAGTGCACCTGATAGCGCAATGAGATAAATAATAAAAAGGCACCGAGCGGTGCCTTTTTATTTCATAATTTGATGTCGTCAATCTCCAGACAGATATCCATATCGAGAAGCTCTTTCTCCAATCGCTTCTTGTCTCGAATGGCTTCGATCTCTCTCCACATGCGCTTTACCGGTTTCGCTCGGTTGGCGCGGATTTTCGTGATTTCCCTATCCAACAGTTCATCGAAGTGCAAGTCATCCATAATCTAGCCTCATTGTCGTTGTTGTCATTCCATGAGTGCTGTCTAAATAGCACAGTTAGCCGCAGCGTAACTTTGATTTGTTTCTCATTTGTTTCGTTTGGATGAAGCTTTGATGAGTTTTTCAACTGGAATTCACACTTTTCTGACGGAAATTTTGAGTAAAAAATCAGCAATTGAACTGCGCAAACGTTTTTATTGCGTTCGGCAGGTTGTTAAAAAGGTGTTGAAGAGTTCGTGCCAGAATGATTGGGTGGTTATTTTTTGTTCGTTTGATTTCAAAATATGACTTTTTGCTGACAAATTTCCCGGCCTGAACGTCCCATCCCTTTATTCTCAGGGGATGAGATTAAGTTTATGCAATAAGGTTTTTATGGTTGCTTTTTGCTCTAAAATGTTGCGATATGTGTGGTGTTTTGTTCTAATTTTGTGTTGTTTTTGATTGGTTGCGTGTTAATGAATGGTGATTTTATAGTAAAAAATAACAATTAAATGAATTTGATTGCATATTGATTTTTACTACCTCAGGTTGCATTATCCGCCCGTCAAAAAATACGCTGGTTTATTTTGACGGTCATTCTGACCGGCAAAACGACATCAAATGTAACCACAATTCTGATAATTTCGCGGGACGCGAAAGTGCATTTGCCGTGCTGGCTTTAGCTCAGATCAGCGCAATCACTCTACGAGAGGTACTTGTGACAGACTTAATCAATTTAATGAACGATCTGCTTTGGGGATCGATTCTGGTTTATCTTTTAGTGGGTGTAGGTATTTACTTCACTCTACGTTTAGGCTTCATCCAATTCCGTCATTTCGGCCACATGTTCAGCGTGTTGAAGAACAGCCGAAAAGAGGACAATGCTGGTATTTCTTCTTTCCAAGCCCTTTGTACCAGTCTGGCTGCCCGCGTGGGTACCGGTAATATGGCCGGTGTGGCTGTCGCTCTGACCGCTGGTGGTCCGGGTGCTATTTTCTGGATGTGGATGACGGCTTGCCTGGGCATGGCGACCTCTTTTGCGGAAAGTACGCTGGCGCAGCTGTACAAAACCCGCGATAAAGACGGTAACTACCGCGGTGGTCCGGCTTACTACATGGAAAAAGGCCTGGGCATGCGCTGGATGGGCGTGCTGTTCTCTATCTTCCTGATCATTGCATTTGGTCTGGTGTTCAACGCTGTACAAGCGAACTCCATCACTAACGCGATGAACACCGCATTTGGCTACGAACCGCTCTACGTTGGTATTGCGATTGTTCTGCTGTCTGCGTTCGTTATCTTCGGTGGTATCCGTAAGATCGCGCGCACCGCGGAAATCATTGTGCCGTTCATGGCGCTGGCGTACATTGCGATTGCCCTGTTTGTCGTGTTCATGAACCTTGAAAAACTGCCGGCCGTATTCAGCCTGGTGATCAAGAGCGCGTTTGGCTTCCAGCAAGCCGCTGCTGGTGGTTTGGGCTACGCGATTGCCCAGGCGATGATTAACGGTGTGAAACGTGGCCTGTTCTCGAACGAAGCCGGTATGGGTTCTGCGCCAAACGCAGCGGCATCCGCAACTCCATATCCACCACACCCTGCTTCTCAGGGCTACGTGCAGATGCTGGGCGTGTTTGTCGATACGATCGTAATCTGTTCGGCTACCGTTGCTATCATCCTGATGTCGGGTGAATACGTACCACATGGTGAAATTACCGGTATCGAGCTGACACAGCGCGCGCTGAGCTCACAAGTGGGTAGCTGGGGCTCTATTTTCGTGGCGTTTGCGATCTTCTTCTTCGCGTTCACCTCGATCATTGCTAACTATTCGTATGCAGAAACCAACCTGATTTTCCTTGAGCACAACAACAAGAAAGGTCTGGTGGTCTTCCGCCTGATCTTCCTGAGCATGGTGATGTTCGGCTCTCTGGCAACGCTGCCGACCGTTTGGTCAATGGCTGACGTGTCGATGGGTCTGATGGCGATTGTTAACCTGGTAGCGATCCTGTTGCTGTCTGGCATTGTGATTAAGCTGGCGAAAGACTACAACCGCCAGTTGAAAGCGGGCAAAGTGCCGACTTTTGATGCCAATGAATACCCTGAGCTGAAATCTCAGCTGGAAGACGGTATCTGGGACAACAACAAAAAGTCTTAATAGACAGCGTCAATACCAGAGATTGGAAAAGCCATGCAGACAATGCATGGCTTTTTTTGTAGGCTATAGAAAGCTCAACCAATCAAAGAATTAGGATAAGACAATGCTGATTGTGGTTTCACCTGCAAAAACACTGGATTATGAATCGCCGCTGCCAAGCGAGCGCCACACACAACCGGAACTGACCCAGCACTCAAAAGCACTGATTGAGGTGTGCCGTAAACTGACACCGGCGGACATTTCCGCGCTGATGAAGGTGAGCGATAAAATTGCCGGACTCAACGTTGCTCGCTTTGCTGAGTGGAGTGAGACCTTCACCTTTGAAAACGCCCGCCAGGCGATTTTTGCCTTCAAAGGGGACGTGTACACCGGGCTTGAGGCTGAGACGCTAAGCGATGATGATCTGAGCTTTGCACAGTCACATCTACGCATGTTGTCTGGCCTGTATGGCCTGTTGAAGCCGCTGGACCTGATGCAGCCTTACCGTTTGGAGATGGGCACCAAGCTGGCGAACGATCGTGGCAGTAACCTTTACCAGTTCTGGGGCAATGTCATTACTGACAAGCTCAATGAAGCGATTGCCGCTCAAGGCGACAACGTGCTGGTCAATCTGGCATCCAATGAATATTTCAAAGCGGTCAATACTAAACAACTGGACGCGCAGGTCATCACGCCAGTGTTCAAAGACTGCAAAAATGGTCAGTATAAAGTGATCAGTTTCTACGCCAAAAAGGCGCGCGGCATGATGGCTCGTTACATTATTGAAAACCGTATTGAGTCGGTAAAACAGCTGGAAGCGTTTGATACCGCTGGCTACTATTTTGTGGCGGCAGAATCGACCGCTACTGAACTGGTGTTCAAGCGCGAAGAACAGTAATCGTTACGCACAGGAGAGTTTGCTATGTGGGCATGGATGAAGGCAATGATCGCGCGCTACGATGCCTGGTGTCGGGCCATGGGGCTGACGCCGGACCAAAAGCGCTGCTGCGTACCATACCGTAAAGACCCGGCGCACGATCAAGATGGCGATAAAGTCTGAGGTCCGCCTGTTCGACACCCATTGTCATTTTGATTTTGATGCGTTTGCCAGTGATTTCCCGACCGAGATATCGCTGGCACAACAAGCTGGGGTTGAACGTTTTCTCATTCCCTCTATTGGGCCGCAGAACTGGCAACGTGTTGCGCAGTTGGCTGAGCAGTTTCCCGGTGCGGTTTATTACGCACTGGGTTTTCATCCCTATTTTCTTCAATCAGATTGGCACAATCCGCTAGCCAGACTGGAGCGTGAACTCAGTGTGCGCAGTGAGGCATGTATCGCGCTCGGCGAAATGGGGCTTGATGGCATGATTGCTGTCGATGCCCAGTTGCAGGAACAGTTATTAATTGGGCAACTGGCAATCGCGCAGAGTGCGCAACTGCCCGTTATTCTGCATAGCCGAAAAACGCACAATCGCTTGCTGCAATTGCTTAAACAAACCCGTTTTCAATACGGCGGGGTGTTGCACGCTTTTTCCGGCAGTGTGCAACAGGCGCAGCAGTTTATTGATTTGGGATTTCACATCGGTGTCGGTGGTGTCATCACCTATCCACGTGCCAATAAAACGCGTCAGGCTGTGGCGGTGTTGCCGATTGAGTCGTTGGTGCTGGAAACAGATGCTCCCGATATGCCGTTGTCAGGCTTGCAGGGACAACCCAACCATCCGCGTTATCTGCCGCAGGTACTTGATGCTTTGGCGCAGCTTCGCAATGAAGACCCACATCAACTGACGCAGCAACTGTGGGATAACAGTTTACGCGTGTTTGGCATATCTGAAGCGTGAGTGACAATTCTGATCTGAAGGATAAAGTAAAGGGCACGATATGTGCCCTTTACTATTTGGTGGTTACTCGCGCTCTTTGGTGTAAGGCACACCAATCGCTTTTGGTGCCACCGCTTTACCAATAAAGCCAGCCAGCAGGAAGACGGTCAGTATATAAGGCGAAGCTTCGATTGCCTGGACCGGAATGGGGAAATCACCAATTGAGACCCCTTGCAAGCGAATTGCCAGTGCGTCGAGAAAGCCGAACAACAAACAGGCCGCCATCGCCGTCACAGGCCGCCATTTCCCGAAAATCAGCGCGGCGAGGGCCATATAGCCCTTACCAGCACTCATATTTGGAATGAACTGCGCAGTCTGGCCGACCGACAAATACACGCCGCCCAGACCGACCAACAGGCCACAGATCACCATGGCGCTGTAACGCATGCCGACGACCGAAATCCCCGCGGTATCGACCGCAGCAGGGGACTCACCGACCGCGCGCAAGCGCAGACCAAAGCGGGTTTTGAACAGCACATACCAAGCGGTTGGTACCGCCAGAAAGGCGATGTATTCAATGATTGAGTGGCCGCTGATCAACTCGGAGTACAGCAGTCCAATCACAGGCGTATCCTGAGCTGCATCTGCACCTGGCAGGGTGAGCGGCGCAAAACGCGCATCGCCTGAGAGCGTTGGCGTCTGGCCGCCCTGTCCAAACCAGTAACGGCCGAGGGTAATGGTCAAGCCTGTCGCCAGAATGTTGATGGCCATGCCGCTGACGACCTGTTCACCGCGGTGGGTAATAGAGGCAAAGCCGTGCAGCAGCGCGAGCAGGATGGAAACACCGACACCCGCCAGCAAACCAAGCCAGGCTGAGCCTGTTACAGAGGCGGTCGCCGCACCGGCAAATGCTGAGGCGAGCAGTTTCCCTTCCAGCGCGATGTTTACGACGCCGGAGCGTTCACTGAACATGCCAGCCAAGGCGGCCAGAATCAGCGGTGTCGAGACTCGGACCGTGGCATCGGCCATTAGAATAAAGGTTTCAAACATAGCTTATGCCACTCCTTGTTTTGACTGGCCGAACAGACGTCGGTAGGTGCGTTCCAGCGATGGGCGGAACATGTGCTCCAACGCGCCGGAGAACAGAATCACCAAACCTTGCAAAACGACGACAATATTGCGGTCAACCCCATATTCAAAACTCAGTTCTGCACCGCCCTGATAGAGGAAACCAAACAGCAAACTCGCCAGCAGGACTCCGACCGGGTGGTTACGACCCATCAGTGCGACGGCAATCCCGGTAAAGCCAAAGCCTTCGACGAAGTTCAGTTTGATTTGGTGTAGCTCGCCTTGCAGAACATTGATGCCAAAGAAACCGGCCAACATGCCAGAAAGCAGCATGGTAATCACAATCACTTTGATGTAGTTAATCCCGGCGTAAGAAGCCGCGGACGCATTGGCGCCGATGGCGCGAATCTCATAGCCCCAACGGGTATGCCAGATAAACAGCCAGACGAAAACACAGCTCAGCAGCGCAAACAAAAAGCTGATGTTGAGTGGGCTTGCGGCCAGTTTTACGCCAAACACAGCCAGCAGTTCATGCATTTTCGGTAACCAGCTCGATACCGCAAACACGCGGCTTTCGGTTGCCAT
This sequence comes from Vibrio fluvialis, assembly GCF_900460245.1. NCBI lineage: Bacteria > Pseudomonadati > Pseudomonadota > Gammaproteobacteria > Vibrionales > Vibrionaceae > Vibrio > Vibrio fluvialis. The sequence goes on along the minus strand of NZ_UHIP01000001.1, from coordinate 2,421,593 downwards.
GGTGTTTTCCGGCTTCAGCACATCAACCAACAGATAAGCCATCAGCGAAGAGGCGATGAAATTGAACATGATCGTGGTGATCACGATGTGCGAGCCCCGTTTCGCCTGCAGGTACGCCGGAATAAACGCCCAGGCCGCACCAAAGGCACCGCCGGCGAGCACCGCAACCGGAAATACCACATACCAAGGCGCGTATTCGCCCAGTGTTAAACAGACTAAGCCGACACCAAGACCACCGATGTAAGCCTGACCTTCTACCCCGATGTTGAACAGGCCAGCATGATAAGCCACCGCAACGGCAAGACCAGTGAAGATAAAGCCCGTAGTGTAGTAGAGGGTGTAACCGAAGCCTTCCGCGTAACCAAAAGCGCCGGTCCACATGACTTTGATTGCATCGAGCGGGTTGATGTCGATGTAGATAAACAGCAGGGCAGAGACCAGAAACGCGACCAGAACATTGATCGCAGGCAGCAACCCTATCGTGACCCAGGCAGGGACGTTTGTCTGACTCATGCCAAGTTCCCCTGTGATTGTATTACATGATCCGGCACGATGTTGGCCATCATCAGGCCTAAGGTTTTCTCGTCTGCCAATTTGGCATCCAGTTCACCCACGATCGCGCCGTCAAAGACCACCAGAATGCGATCTGCCAGGCTGAGGATCTCGTCGAGTTCAACCGATACCAGCAGGATCGCTTTGCCCGCATCGCGGCAGGCGATGATCTGTTGATGGATGTATTCAATCGCGCCGATGTCGACCCCGCGCGTCGGCTGACCAATCAGTAACACATCCGGTTCTTCTTCCATTTCGCGTGCAATCACCAGTTTCTGCTGGTTGCCGCCGGAAAAATTAGCCGTTTTCAGATGGATGTCGTTTGGCCGCACATCCCATTTGTTCATGCTTTCCTGACACAGCGTCGCGATGGCCTGCTTATCTTGCAGCAGCCCTTTGTTGTACTTCGGCAGGTTGTGGTAGCCGAGAATGTAAGCTTCTTGCGCTTCAAACTTATTGATCAGTCCCTGTTTGTGGCGATCTTCCGGAATATGGCCGACACCCATAGCACGTACTTGCTGTGGGTCAGCCGGGTGTTGAGGAGAAATCGTGTGACCATTCATCTGGATCGTACCGGACGTCGGTTTAAGGATGCCGGACAACAGCGACAGGATTTCAGACTGACCATTACCGGAAACGCCGGCGATACCCACCAGTTCACCAGCGCGAACGGAGAAGCTGATGTCTTTGACACGCGGCACGCCACTGCTGTCGACATAATTGAGGTGTTCAACCTGCAACAGCGCCTGTTGCGGATGAGGTTCAGACTTTTCGACTTTGAGGCGGACTTTACGCCCCACCATCAGTTCGGCCAGTTCTTCACGATTGGTGTCTGAGGTTTTGACATGGGCGACCATCTGACCCTGACGCATCACCGAGATGTTGTCGGTAATCGCCAGTACTTCACGCAGTTTGTGCGTAATGATGATGACGGTGGTTCCCTGACTGCGTAATTTATCGAGAATGGCAAACAGGTGATCCGCTTCCTGAGGTGTCAGCACGCCAGTGGGTTCATCGAGAATGAGTACGTTAGCGTTGCGATAGAGCGCTTTCAGAATTTCGACGCGCTGCTGTAAGCCAACCGGCAGATCGCCCACCAGACTGTCGAGCGGGACGTCCAGACCGTAGTCTTTTTCCAGTTGGATGAGCTTTTTGCGCGCTGCTCTCAGGCTGTCATTCAATTTCCAGCCGCTTTCCGCGCCCAGAACAATGTTTTCCAAAACGGTGAAGGTATCCACCAACATGAAGTGCTGGTGAACCATGCCGATCCCTGAACCAATCGCATCTTGCGAATTGCTGGGGGAGTATGGGGTGTTGTTGACGCGCATTTCTCCGGCATCAGGCGTGTAGAAGCCGTAGATGATGCTCATGAGCGTCGATTTGCCTGCACCGTTTTCACCGATAATGCCGTGAATGGTTCCGGCCGGGACTTGCAGATCGATTGCGCGGTTGGCATGAACAGCACCAAAACGCTTATCGATCTGTTTAAGTTCGATGGCAAAGTGTTGAGATTGAGTCACACGAAAACTTCCTGAACGAAAATGAGTTTCTTGCCTTTATTGCGCCAAAAGGGGCGCAATACAAATCAATAGACGCCGCTACATCAGCAGCGGCGTATCGGGTTATCCATTGGCTCTTTACCCTTGCGGTGTTGCCCGCAAGGCCAGACTTATATGGATAGTCAGAGCGTTTTAGTAATCACATTTATTGTCTGACATGTAGTCATGGACCTGAATCTTGCCGGCGATGATGTCGGCTTTCAGGCTTTCCATGTAGGACTTCATTTCTTCGGAAATCAGAGGCTTGTTGTACTCGTCGTACGCCCAGTCAACCGCGTTTTCTTTCAAGCCCAGTACCTTGATGCCTGGTTGCCAAGCTCCGTTGATTTCTTCTTTCCAGCTGTCGACAGCCGCCGCACCGACCAGTTTCACCATTGAGGTCAGCATGGTGCCTGGTTGAAGATGGTTTTGGTTTGAGTCCACGCCAATGGCCAGTTTGCCCGCATCGGCTGCTGCTTGGTAAACCCCTAAGCCAGTGCCACCTGCTGCGGCGTAAATCACGTCAGCGCCTTTGGAAAACTGAGATTTCGCCAGCTCTGAACCTTTTGCCGGGTCTGCAAACGCTGCGGGTGTCGAGCCTGTCATGTTCTGCAGAACGGTGATCTGTGGATTGGCGTATTTCGCGCCTTGCTCGTAACCACATTCGAATTTACGGATCAGAGGAATGTCCATACCGCCGACAAAACCGACAACGCCTGATTTAGAGGCTTTCGCGGCCAGTGCGCCAACTAAGAACGAACCTTCGTGTTCTTTAAAGACGATCGATTGTACGTTGGGCTTATCAACCACCATGTCGAGAATGGTGAAGTGGATGTCTGGAAACTCAGTGGCGACTTTCTCGACCGCTGACGCCATGTTGAAACCCACCGCAACGATTGGTGAGAAACCACGGCTCGCCAGACGACGAAGCCCCTGTTCACGTTGAGCTTCGTTCTGAGGCTCAAACTCACGAACTTCAAGGCCTTCGGCCTCCATGACTTTTACGCCGTTCTGATAAACCGCTTCATTGAACGATTTGTCGAATTTACCTGCGGTATCGTAGATAACGGCAGGTTTTGCTTCTGCGAATACGTGGAAAGAGGAGATTGCGAGAGCAAGGGTAGATATTTTTAGGATGGATTTTTTCACTGTATATATCCCTATGTTACAAAACCACTGTTGTTAAATTGATAATAAAATGTTGACCAATAGGTCAACTCATTGAGCCTACCAATTATAAGTTTATCGTTTGCGCTGCAAAAAAAAGTGCAATAGTTCACATCAAGTCACATTTTTTTTCGAAGAACAAAATATTAGGTTTTGAATTGTTAATCAATTGTTGTTTTTATTAACAATTGGTCGGGTGAATAGCAGGATTTGTGTGAGTGTCATCGCTAAATTAATGTAATCGATTAACTCATTCATGCGTAATAACGAAGTGCTTATAATTTCATATAAAAAATAGCGGTAATGAAATTTCACTGACTAGAATTGAATATCAGAAAGAAAATAAATTTATGGATAAATAAACAGGTCAGACAAAGAAAGCCAAATAAACCGAAAAAACCAGTGAAAACTGTTTCAAATTGGTGTGACTGAGTACACAAGTTTTTATTTGCCAATAATGAGAAAAAACGCAGCGAAATGAAAATAAAAAACGTGAATTTGTCGTTAACGTGCTGCGATCTTTATGGGTTTTAAATTGAGCAAACGGTTGCATTTGGGTGAGTTCGACGTGTCGGATTTTTTGCACACCAAACCGGTCAAATAGCAACTCTGAACACTATCTACACAATTATTTGTGATTGGCTTCTCAATTATAAATGCAACAAAAAGAGTTTTATCAATATTGCGTGATGCATGCGTTACTTTTTTTTTGGCGGGTGCGTATAATCCGCTGCGAAAACAAACCAAAGTTTTACACGCCAACAATTAACTTATAAGGAAGTCATAAACTATGAGCCTGTTTATGAGCCTAATCGGTATGGCAGTACTAATTGCAATCGCAGTACTACTGTCTGATAACCGTAAAGCTATTAACTTTAGAACCGTGGGTGGCGCATTTGCTATCCAATTCGCACTAGGTGGTTTCGTTCTTTACGTCCCTTGGGGTCGTGATCTGCTGGCAGGTTTTGCTGCTGGTGTTCAGAGCGTAATCGACTACGGTAAAGATGGTATCGGTTTCCTGTTCGGCAGCCTGGTTAACTTCTCTGTTGACGGTATCGGTTTCATTTTTGCTTTCCAAGTTCTGCCTACAGTAATCTTCTTCTCTGCACTGATCTCAGTTTTGTACTACCTGGGTGTGATGCAGTGGGTTATCAAGATTCTGGGTGGTGGCCTGCAAAAAGCACTAGGCACTTCTCGCGCGGAATCTATGTCTGCAGCAGCAAACATTTTCGTTGGTCAAACTGAAGCACCTCTGGTTGTGCGCCCGTTTGTTCCAAAAATGACTCAGTCTGAGCTGTTTGCAGTAATGTGTGGTGGTCTGGCTTCTGTAGCAGGTGGTGTACTAGCTGGTTACGCATCAATGGGTGTGCCTCTAGAGTACCTGGTTGCAGCGTCATTCATGGCGGCACCTGGTGGTCTGCTGTTCGCGAAAATCATCAAACCTGAAACTGAGGCTCCAGATGAAGAACTGGGCACAGTAGACATCGACGGTGGCGACGACAAACCAGCAAACGTAATCGACGCTGCGGCGGGCGGTGCGTCTATGGGTCTGCAACTGGCACTGAACATCGGCGCAATGCTGCTGGCGTTCATCGGTCTGATCGCTCTGATTAACGGCCTTCTGGGTGGTATCGGTGGTTGGTTCGGTATGCCACAACTGACTCTTGAACTGCTGCTGGGTTGGGTATTCTCTCCACTAGCATTCATCATCGGTGTGCCATGGTCTGAAGCAACTCTTGCCGGTTCATTCATCGGTCAGAAGATCGTAGTAAACGAATTCGTTGCATACCTGAACTTTGTTCCTTACGTGGGCGAAAACGCTCAAGTAGTAGCAGCAACTGGTGCGGTAATGTCTCAGAAGACGGCTGCAATCATCTCCTTCGCTCTGTGTGGTTTCGCGAACCTGTCTTCTATCGCGATCCTGCTGGGCGGTCTGGGTGGTATTGCTCCTAACCGTCGTCACGACATCGCACGTTTCGGTATGAAAGCTGTGGCTGCTGGTACGCTATCTAACCTGATGGCAGCAACCATTGCTGGCTTCTTCCTGTCTTTCTAAGTTTGTAGAGAAAGATTATATAGACGCCGTTTAACATCACCCCGTAGCAAGAGATTGCTGCGGGGTTTTTTTGTTTTCTGGCCATCGAAAATGAGGGCAACGTGTAATGGATTGCACGCTAAATCCAGCTCCGACAAGGGCTGAACCTCGTTTCGATTGCTGGTTATTTTGAGATACAAACCGTTTGCTCTAGCAGCGGCGCTACAGTTTTGCGACGAATATCTATACTGTATAAAACTAAAGAGCATGGGATAAATCGTAGTAATACGGTGACCATTTCTTCTGTTCGGGAGTGGCTGTTCTGTGTTTAGCCATCTGTTGCGCACTCTTCAGTCACGGGAGTGATAAAGATGCGTCGGGTGGGATTGCTTCTTAATTTATGATTGGGAAGTTTTAGTTAGCATGAGTGGATACAAGGAGTATCATTCACGCTGAGGCAACCGATGTTGCTGACATACGTTAGACACCACAATCGCAGATTGTTGTGCCATAGACCAAATTGGTACTGTGCGGTGACAGGGATAGCAATTGGTGCGTAGCACCGAGTCTTCAAGGAACCAAGTCCGTTCATTTGTGGCTGCCCGCCATGAAACATCCGTTTCGGGTCGGGGAGTGAACTATTTGAATATATTGATCGGAGATAGAAATGAGCGATTTAAAAGCAGCAGCACTACGTGCACTTAAACTGATGGACCTGACTACGCTGAATGATGATGACACGGATGCGAAAGTGATCCAGCTTTGTCATGATGCGAAGAGCCCAGTCGGTAACACCGCTGCGATCTGCATCTACCCTCGCTTTATTCCTATTGCTAAGAAGACCCTTCGTGAGCAAGGTACACCAGACGTTCATATTGCAACGGTAACCAACTTCCCACACGGTAACGACGATGTGGACATTGCGGTTGCTGAAACCAAAGCCGCAGTGGCTTACGGTGCAGATGAAGTGGACGTGGTGTTCCCATATCGCGCTCTGATGGCAGGCAATGAACAGGTTGGTTTTGACCTGGTGAAACAATGTAAAGCGGCTTGTGGTGACACAGTGCTACTGAAAGTGATCATCGAAACCGGTGAACTGAAAGAAGAAGCGCTGATCAAAAAAGCTTCTCAAATCTGTATCGAAGCCGGTGCAGACTTCATCAAAACGTCTACGGGCAAAGTGCCAGTGAATGCGACGCCTGAATACGCGCGCATGATGCTGGAAGTGATCCGCGATATGGGCGTAGCGAAAAGCGTTGGTTTCAAACCAGCGGGTGGCGTTCGTACTGCAGAAGATGCAGCCCTTTACTTAGCAATGGCAGATGAGATCCTGGGTGACAACTGGGTAGACAGCCGTCACTACCGTTTTGGTGCATCAAGCTTGCTGACCAATCTACTAAATACATTAGAAGTGACCAACGAAACTGCAGATCCTGCAGCGTACTAATTCGTTTCGCGTCTCAGGTGGCGCTCTGCGCCACCTATATTCTCTCTATACGATATAGACCATGGCTCTGATTCAGAGCTTGGGAGGCACTCATGTATTTACCTCAAGAAATTATTCGCAGAAAACGTGATGGCGAAGTCCTGACCGCAGAAGAGATCAACTTCTTTGTTCAGGGTGTTGCGAACAACACGGTTTCTGAAGGCCAGATCGCAGCATTTGCAATGGCGGTATTCTTTCGTGAAATGACCATGCCTGAACGTATTGCGCTGACCTGTGCAATGCGCGATTCCGGTATGGTGATCGACTGGAGCCACATGAACTTTGATGGCCCGATCGTCGACAAACATTCCACCGGTGGTGTGGGCGACGTAACCTCACTGATGCTTGGCCCAATGGTGGCAGCGTGTGGCGGTTACGTACCAATGATCTCTGGCCGTGGCCTTGGCCACACTGGCGGTACGCTGGACAAACTGGAATCGATTCCGGGCTACAACATTACGCCAACTAATGACGTGTTCGGCAAAGTGACCAAAGAAGCCGGCGTGGCCATCATCGGTCAGACTGGCGATTTGGCACCCGCGGATAAGCGTGTCTACGCCACTCGTGATATCACCGCAACGGTAGACAACATTTCCCTCATTACCGCGTCCATTCTGTCGAAGAAGCTGGCGGCAGGTCTGGAATCGCTGGTAATGGACGTCAAGGTGGGTTCGGGCGCGTTTATGCCAACCTACGAAGCATCGGAAGATCTGGCAAAATCCATCGTGGCAGTAGCCAACGGTGCTGGTACCAAAACTACGGCCATTCTGACCGACATGAACCAGGTGCTGGCGTCATCGGCGGGTAATGCCGTGGAAGTGCGCGAAGCGGTGCGTTTCCTCACCGGGGAATACCGTAATCCACGCTTGTTTGAAGTGACCATGGCGTCGTGCGCCGAAATGCTGGTGCTGGGTAAGCTGGCCAAAGACACCACTGAAGCGCGTGCCAAACTGCAAACCGTGCTGGATAACGGCCAGGCGGCGGAACGTTTTGGCAAGATGGTGGCAGGTCTTGGTGGGCCGGCAGATTTCGTGGAAAACTACGATAACTACCTTGATAAAGCCGACATCATCAAACCTGTGTACGCCGAGCAAAGCGGCGTGGTTTCCTCAATGGATACCCGCGCTATTGGCATGGCGGTGGTCGGTATGGGCGGCGGACGCCGTGTGGCGACCGATAGCATCGATTACGCCGTCGGCTTTGATCAGTTTATCCGTCTGGGTGAAGTCGCCGACAGCAATAAACCTTTAGCAATGATTCACGCCCGTACTGAAGCGCAGTGGCAAGACGCTGCCAACGCACTACAACGTGCAATCAAAGTGGGCGGAGAGTATGTACCAACTCCGGAAGTGTACCGTCAGATTCGTGAAGAAGACGTGTAGTTTCGGCTAGGAGTGAGCAATGAAAAGAGCATTTATTTTAGTTTTAGATTCCTTCGGTATTGGCGCGGCACCAGATGCCGAAGCGTTTGGTGATGTCGGTGCAGATACGTTGGGCCACATCGCGGATCAGTGTGCTAACGGTGAAGCCGACAATGCGAACCGCAAAGGCCCATTGACGTTGCCAAACCTGTCCAAACTGGGTTTGGCAATGGCACACAAAGAAGCTACGGGGCGTTTTGCTCCGGGTTTGGATGAACGTGCCGATATCATCGGTGCCTACGGCCACGCTGCCGAGCTGTCTTCTGGTAAAGACACGCCATCAGGCCACTGGGAAATTGCTGGTGTGCCGGTACTGTTTGACTGGGGTTACTTCAGCGACAAACAAAACAGCTTCCCGAAAGCGCTGACCGATCGCATTCTGGCGCGCGCGGGTCTGGACGGATTCCTGGGTAACTGCCACGCATCGGGCACTCAAGTGCTGGATGATCTGGGTGAAGAGCACATGAAAACGGGTCAGCCAATTTTCTACACCTCGGCAGACTCGGTGTTCCAGATTGCGTGTCACGAAGAGACGTTTGGTCTCGATCGTTTGCTGGAGCTGTGCCAAATCGCTCGTGAAGAGCTGGAAGATTACAACATTGGCCGTGTGATCGCGCGTCCGTTCATCGGCCCGGGTAAAGGTCAGTTTGAGCGTACCGGTAACCGTCGTGACCTGTCGGTTGAACCGCCTTCAGAGACTGTGCTGCAAAAGCTGGTGGATGAGAAACAGGGTCAGGTTGTATCGATCGGTAAGATTGCTGACATCTATGCCAACTGCGGTATCACCAAAAAAGTCAAAGCGACCGGCATTCCGGCGCTGTTTGATGCCACTCTGGAGCAAATCTCAGCTGCTGGTGATAACACCATCGTGTTCACCAACTTCGTCGATTTCGATTCCGCTTACGGCCACCGCCGTGATGTTGCCGGTTATGCGGCGGCGCTGGAATACTTCGACAACCGTCTGCCACAAGTGCTGGAACTGATGCAGGACGATGACCTGCTGATCCTGACGGCCGATCACGGCTGTGACCCAACTTGGCCGGGCACCGACCACACGCGTGAGCACATTCCTGTAATTGTGTACGGCAAAAAAGTGAAACCGGGCTCTCTGGGCCAGCGCGAAACCTTTGCTGACATCGGCCAGACACTGGCGAGCTACTTCGGTACCTCAGCAATGGACTACGGAAAGAACTTTCTGTGATAGCGCGCCGCAGACGAACACGTGATGACGACGTCATCGGCCTGTCACGTCTGCGGGCAAAGATTTGACTGCCTGTGGGCAGAAACCAAATTCAACGATTAAAATTTATCCAGAGACTGGGTAAACGCAATAAAGGAAAACACACATGGCTACTCCACATATCAATGCTGAGATGGGCGATTTTGCTGATGTAGTACTGATGCCGGGTGACCCGCTGCGCGCGAAATACATTGCTGAAACATTCCTGGACGATGTGGTTCAGGTCTGCGACGTGCGCAACATGTTCGGTTACACAGGCACTTACAAAGGCCGCAAAGTGTCAGTAATGGGCCACGGTATGGGTATTCCATCGTGCTCAATCTACGTGACTGAGCTGGTAAAAGATTACGGAGTGAAGAAAATCATCCGTGTTGGTAGCTGCGGCGCCGTTAATGAAGACATCAAAGTGCGCGATGTCGTGATTGGCATGGGTGCTTGTACCGACTCTAAAGTGAACCGTATCCGTTTCAAAGATCATGACTTTGCTGCGATTGCGGATTACAAAATGGTGAAAGCGGCGGAAGAAGCAGCCAAAGCTCGCGGTATCGACGTTAAAGTGGGTAACCTGTTCTCGGCTGAATTGTTCTACACGCCGGATCCATCAATGTTCGAAGTGATGGATAAATACGGCATCGTGGGTGTGGAAATGGAAGCTGCGGGTATCTACGGTGTGGCTGCTGAATACGGTGCAAAAGCACTGGCTATCTGTACTGTTTCAGATCACATCAAGACGGGTGAGCAAACTACTTCAGAAGAGCGTCAGAACACGTTCAACGAAATGATTGAGATTGCGCTGGATTCAGTGCTGATTGGTGACCAAGAAGGTTACTGATTTTTCTCAGTAAGATAAAACGTAAAAACCTCAGCATGTGCTGAGGTTTTTTTATGCGTTTCTTCAGGTTATCCGGCGTTTTTCAACAGCAGGTTTTCGCCTTTGTTTTTCGGTTTACGGCGCAATAGCAGCGTTAACAACACGCCACTGATGAAGCTCATCAGCAGCATCAGGTACATGTAGCGATCACTCTTGCGGTAGTGATGATCGGAAATGGCGGTCACTTTACCAGTTTCAAAGGTGATACGTACAAAGCCAATCAGGCTGCCATCGTGCATCACCGGTTCAACTAACTGCTGGCGGCCGATGCTGGCGGTTTGCAGTGGCGTGTCCAGGCCGAGTACTTCACGCACGCTCAGGGCAGAATCGCTGGCGGCCAGTTTCACCCCTTCAGAATCATAAATAGTGGCATCAAATACCAAACGTTCCTGGGCTAACTGGTTAGTCAGTGCTAACAAACGCTCCTGATCCTGATCGGTAATCATGCTGCTCGCAGACAACGATGCTTGCGTGATCAGCACTTTAGTCAGGGTTTCCAACTGATTGGCCTGAATCCGTTCGTTGCCTTTACTGATCACAACACTGTTTTTGATGGTGGTGAAAAACATCGCCGCCAACAGGAGGACTGCCAGGATACGAATCACCATACGGAAGGAAAATAAAGAGCCGTCCATACACTGTTAACCCAAAGAAAAATAAGACTGGGCTCATATTGAGACTTGCGTTTTTAAATTGCAATAGGGTAACGTCAGGGAATCCCAACAAAGGAAAGTGGACATGGACGCTTTGAAAACCTTAACTATTAAAAAACATACGACTTTGCTCAACCGTCTGCCAGAAACCCGTTTTGCTAGCCAGTTAGATAAATCCAAAGCCAACTGGATCATTTTTGGCGAGTTTCTGTCGCCACAGCAATTTGATGACATTGATTTTTTCACTGGTCAGTACAACACCATCGTGGAAACCTGGAAAGTGGGTCGTTACGACGTCGCGTTAATGGCGGGTGAGTTGACGCCGGAGCATGAAACCATCCTCAAAGGTTTGGAACTCGATTTCGCCCGCATCTCGGAAGTGCCCGATCTATCCAAACCAGGGCTGATCGTATTGGACATGGACTCCACGGCGATTCAAATCGAGTGTATCGATGAAATTGCTAAGTTAGCCGGCGTGGGGGAAGAAGTGGCAGAAGTGACCGAACGTGCGATGCAGGGAGAACTGGATTTCGAACAGAGCCTGCGCCAACGAGTGGGCAAACTGAAAGATGCCGATGCTGCAATTCTGGAAGCGGTGCGCAGTGAACTGCCATTGATGCCTGAACTGCCGGAGCTGATTGGCACATTGCAGTCGTTTGGTTGGAAAACGGCGATTGCCTCAGGCGGATTTACCTATTTCTCGGATCATCTCAAACAGATGTTGTCACTGGATCATGCTCAGTCCAACACGCTGGAAATTGTCGATGGCAAACTGACGGGACAGGTGCTGGGCGATGTGGTGTCCGCGCAAACCAAAGCCGATATCCTGGTTGAACTGGCGCAGCAGTTCGATATCGAAATGCACAACACGGTTGCCGTCGGCGATGGTGCCAACGACTTGGTGATGATGTCCGCCGCGGGATTGGGCGTGGCGTATCATGCCAAGCCGAAAGTCGAAGCGAAAGCGCAAACCTCGGTTCGTTTCTCGGCGTTGGGCGGCGTATTGTGTATTCTCTCCGCTGGTTTGGTGAAGCAGCAGAAGCTGAGCTGGAAAGCGCAGCCGTAATTGATGCGAAATGATAAAAAAAGCGAGGCGTGATGCCTCGTTTTTTTATTGGGTCAGTTCCAGACGAATCAACACTTCTTCGGTGATATCGATGATTTCACCAAAGCCGATGATTGCGCTGAGTTCTTTCTCCAGCGATTTGGCGTGCGGCATGCTGATTTGGGTCAGTTCATTGAGGTCGCTGCGCATTAACATCGTGATGGGGTCAAACACCGGCACACCGCTGACACGCAGCACGTAAATTTCGCCCATGTGCTGCGCACGAGCAATAAACTGCATTCGCTCTTTGGTGTTGGCAAAATCATTCACCAGCCTTGATTCAATCGACTGAATGCGTGAACCAAACTTCATTGCCGCGATGTAAACCTCGTTATATTGCGGTTCGGCACCATCAATGCGCCGCATCGGGGTGGCGAGTAAAGAATTGGTGTGTCCTTTGAAGATCGGCTCAAGTGAAATTCGGTTCTCGTGTCCGAGTTTCGCCAGCAGCGCCAGATGGGGTGGCAACGGGTAGTTGACGCCGATGACGCGTGGTCTCAGGTTGGCCCCCGATTTCTCGACGAAAATCGGTGTGCTGACCATTTTGTCCAGCAGAATGTTGTGCAACCCTTCCAGCAATGACTGACTAGGCAGAATCTCTTCTTTACGTAGCAGCTTGTCCTGGTTGTTTTCGATGATGCTGTTAAAGAAGGCAATACTCTTAATGGTTTGCGTATTCTCTTCAATCACCATTTGCAGGCGGCGGCCTTCCGGACTGATGCGTATCACTTTATAAGGCAACGCATCCAGCGGTAGCTTTTTGTCGTATAGCTTCAGTTCCTGAAAGTTCACATTTACCATATCGCCGGCTTTGAGTTCCACCGGGCTACTGAGGACCAGACTCAGGCCGCGTTTAGACAGATCGACCGTAAAGCCCTCAGCCAAAACTTGGTCGTTAAGGTGAAGTTGCAGCGGCGTGCGGAACTTATAACGTGGCTCTTTACGGCGAGTGCGTGCATCGAAATAGATGTTGAGCGGCATGCCTTCAACTTTACGCGGGTGGCGGAAAGGGTTGAGCTCGCTGCTTGCTAAGGCGGGTTTGTCCACCAACAGGTAATCTTTCGCTGAGCTGACATCACTCACTTCCTGCAAAATACCGCAGTGGGTGAGTTCGCTGGAGTGATTGGCCAGTTCTTGCGAATGTTTCGCCAGTTCAACGCGTTCCTCTTCAGAGAGCTCAAATACCGACAGGCGAAACGCTTTCCAGCTGTTTTTGCGTGCACCGATGTGCCAGAACAGTTTACGTTGTTCGCGAGTCGCTTCTGGCATCATCATTGAAAAGAACAGGGTTTTGCCCTGGTGGTCGTGCTTGAAGGAATAGAGTACGTTGTTGCTGCCACGAATACCGGGTTTGGTCAGCATCTCCATGCGGCTGCTGTTGAACAGGCTGCCCAACGCTTGCTGATTGCGTTCATCCTGCCAGTATTGCCAGATAGGCTGGTTGTTTTCCGTCATCAACACCAGTTTGAGTTCGCTGCCACTGAAAAAGACCGGCAGGTTGGCGGTGTGTTTGAGATAACTGTGTTCGTACCCTCGAGTACGGGCGCGGATGATTTTGTCCTGGTTATCGTGTTTGGCTTTTTGCGCGTTGTTACGCAGTGATTCAAGGATCACTTGCTCAACGACGTTGGTCTCGGAGAGCTTAAGCGTGCGTAAAAACTTCACGGCATCGTTGTCGTAAGACTCTTCAATCGCCAGAATACGGTATTCGATAGGTTTGTTGAGGCCACCAATCTCTGAGGTCTGCTCAAGTTCGGTGAACAGCACCGAGATAACGTCTCCCAGTTTGTAATCAAACGCGGAAGGTACTTTGAACTTGGCGCCAGAGGCTGACAGATCAACACTCAGGCCGTGGACAACCTGTTCGCGAGTACGCAGGTGAATTTTGACCTGTGATGCGATTTTTAAACGGTTTTCCTGACGCTTGAGATCGTAGCCGAGTTTGACTGGTTCGACTTCAAACGGACTGTCGGCGCTGGTGAGTTTTGATTGATTGAGGGTGCCACGCTGTTGCATGACCCGGAAGTTGTTGCGCGTGTTATACAGTGTATCCCACACCCCTTCGGTGTAGCTGCCGTATTTCTTCAGCCCTTTGTGATAGGCGTTAAAGGCCACATCATCGAGCCAGTGTTTGCGGCCATCCAGATCATACTCTCGGCATTCACCTTGCACCCGACCACGCAGGTCGATGCTTTTGCTACACGGCGCCATCACACGGTTGAGCTCCATCTTTACCAACAGTTTGACTGACGGTGGATGGTTGCTGGTTAATTGGTTCAGCAGGCGCTCGAAATCGGGTGAGTTAAACACCGGAATTAATTGTTCAGCGAAAGAGAGAATTTCAGATTGCTGCATATTTTTCTGTTAGAGTGTGGTTCTCATTCATGATACATCGGCTCTGGATGTAAAATCTTTAGCGATATGTTGCAGTGATTCAACATTTTATTAAACCTGTGTAGTCACAACTTAGACGATTTTTGAGGATTCATGGTTAAAGCAAAACGTGCGTATGTCTGTAATGACTGTGGCGCGGATTTTCCGCGTTGGCAGGGGCAATGTAATGCCTGCGGAGCGTGGAATACCATTTCTGAAGTTCGCTTGGCAGCGTCGCCACAAGTGGCGCGCAATGAACGCTTAAGTGGCTACGCGGGCAGTGCCACGGAAGCGGTAGTACAAACCCTGTCCGACATTAATTTGCAGGAAGTGCCGCGTTTTACCAGTGGCTTCAAAGAACTCGACCGTGTGTTAGGTGGCGGCGTGGTGCCGGGCGCAGCGATTTTGATCGGTGGCAACCCCGGGGCGGGTAAATCGACGCTGTTGCTGCAAACCATGTGTCTGCTTTCATCGCAAATGAAAACCCTGTACGTCACGGGCGAAGAATCGCTGCAACAAGTGGCGATGCGCGCCTCTCGTCTTGGGTTACCGAAAGAGCATCTTAAAATGCTGTCGGAAACCAACGTCGATCGTATTTGCCAGATTGCCGAAAAAGAACAACCGCGCATTATGGTGATTGACTCGATTCAGGTCATGCACGTTGCCGATGTGCAATCTTCTCCGGGCAGTGTGGCTCAGGTGCGTGAAGCGGCCACGGCTCTGACCCGTTACGCCAAGCAGAATAACGTAGCGGTGTTTATCGTCGGTCATGTGACCAAAGATGGCACACTGGCTGGCCCGAAAGTTCTCGAACACATCATCGACTGTTCGGTACTGCTGGATGGTGGCTCAGACAGCCGCTTTCGCACGCTGCGCAGTCACAAAAACCGCTTTGGTGCAGTGAATGAACTGGGCGTATTCGCCATGACCGGGCAAGGGTTGCGCGAGGTGAGCAACCCGTCAGCGATTTTCCTGTCACGTGGTGAAGAAGCCACCTCCGGCAGCTCGGTGATGGTGGTGTGGGAAGGCACGCGTCCACTCTTGGTTGAGATTCAGGCGCTGGTGGATTACTCGCAGCTGGCCAACCCACGTCGCGTTGCAGTAGGTTTAGAGCAGAACCGATTGTCACTGCTGCTGGCCGTGCTGCACAAGCATGGCGGTTTGCAAATGGCGGATCAGGATGTGTTCGTCAACGTTGTCGGTGGTGTCAAAGTCACCGAAACCAGTGCCGACCTGGCCCTGTTGATGGCGCTGCTTTCGAGTTTTCGTGATAAACCACTACCAAAAGATGTGGTGGTGTTTGGTGAAGTGGGGCTGGCGGGCGAGATCCGTCCGGTGCCGAGTGGACAAGAAAGATTGAACGAAGCGTTCAAACATGGCTTTAAAAAAGCCATCGTCCCGATTGCGAATATGCCCAAAGGTGGCATTCCGGGAATGCAGATTCACGGCGTTCGCAAGCTGTCTGAAGCTATCGCCGCTTTTGATGAACTGTGAGGAAGCGAATTCAAAACGCTCGCTAAATATTTCGCTCATCGACTCGCGTCTTAGTGCCGGATCGCCTATATTTCATCAGCAGTAGGCGGACGTAAACTATTTTTTTTCAGCAAGTGTACGCAGGGGTATCAGTCTTGACGGATTGTGATATACTCTGCGCGCACTTTATACCTTATTAACAGAGTAAGACAATGGCAGATTTATCGAAATACAGAAACATTGGTATTTTCGCGCACGTTGACGCGGGTAAAACCACTACCACTGAGCGTATTCTTAAGCTTACTGGTAAAATCCATAAAGCAGGCGAAACACATGATGGTGAATCGACTACAGACTTCATGGAGCAGGAAGCAGAGCGCGGTATTACTATCCAATCAGCTGCGGTAACTTGTGAGTGGAAAAAACACCGACTAAACGTTATCGATACTCCTGGACACGTTGACTTTACAGTAGAAGTATACCGTTCACTGAAAGTTCTTGATGGCGGTATCGGTGTATTCTGTGGTTCTGGCGGTGTTGAACCTCAGTCAGAAACTAACTGGCGTTACGCGAACGAATCAGAAGTTGCACGTATCATCTTCGTTAACAAACTGGACCGTATGGGTGCAGACTTCTTTAACGTTGTTGAACAAGTGAAGAACGTACTGGCGGCGACTCCTCTGGTGATGACGCTACCAATCGGTCGTGAAGACGATTTCGTGGGTGTTGTTGACGTACTGAACCGTCAAGCATACGTATGGGATGAGACTGGTCTTCCAGAAAACTACAGTATTCAAGACGTTCCTGCAGACATGGTTGATCAAGTAGAAGAGTACCGTGAGCTTCTGATCGAATCTGCTGTAGAGCAAGACGACGAGCTGATGATGGCTTACATGGAAGGTGAAGAACCAACTGTTGAGCAAATCAAAGCATGTATCCGTAAAGGTACTCGTGATCTAGCGTTCTTCCCAACATTCTGTGGTTCAGCGTTCAAAAACAAAGGTATGCAACTTGTTCTTGACGCGGTAGTAGATTACCTACCAGCTCCAACTGAAGTTGAACCACAAGATCTGACTGATCCACAAACTGGTGAACCAACTGGTGAAAAAGCGATCGTTGATCCAGAGCTGCCACTGAAAGCGCTAGCATTCAAGATCATGGATGACCGTTTCGGTGCTCTGACGTTCATCCGTATCTACTCTGGCCGCATGAAGAAGGGTGACACCATCCTTAACGCTGCGACTGGTAAAACTGAACGTATCGGCCGTATGGTTGAGATGCAAGCGAACGACCGTACTGAGATCACTGAAGCGCAAGCAGGTGACATCATTGCTGTTGTTGGTATGAAAAACGTTCAAACTGGTCACACTCTGTGTGATCCAAAACACGAATGTACGCTAGAACCAATGATCTTCCCAGAGCCAGTAATCTCTATTGCTGTTGCTCCTAAAGACAAAGGTTCAACTGAGAAAATGGGTATCGCGATCGGTAAAATGGTTGCAGAAGATCCATCGTTCCAAGTTGAAACTGACGAAGATTCAGGCGAAACCATCCTTAAAGGTATGGGCGAACTTCACCTGGACATCAAAGTGGACATCCTGAAACGTACTTACGGTGTTGAACTGGAAGTCGGTGCTCCTCAGGTTGCTTACCGTGAAACTATCACTAAAGCAATCGAAGACAGCTACACCCACAAGAAACAGTCTGGTGGTTCAGGTCAGTTCGGTAAGATCGACTACCGTATCAAACCAGGTGAGCCAAACTCAGGCTTCACTTTCAAATCAACTGTAGTTGGTGGTAACGTTCCTAAGGAATTCTGGCCAGCAGTTGAGAAAGGTTTTGAGAGCATGATGGCGCACGGTGTGCTTGCGGGCTTCCCAACGCTTGACGTTGAAGTTGAACTGTTCGACGGTGGCTTCCACGCAGTTGACTCATCTGCAATCGCATTTGAAATCGCAGCGAAAGGCGCATTCCGTCAATCAATGCCAAAAGCAGGCGCGCAACTTCTAGAACCTATCATGAAAGTTGACGTGTTCACTCCAGAAGATAACGTTGGTGACGTTATCGGTGACCTGAACCGTCGTCGTGGTATGATCAAAGACCAACAAGCTGGTGCAACTGGCGTTCGTATTAAAGCAGACGTTCCTCTATCAGAAATGTTCGGCTACATCGGTACGCTACGTACTATGACTTCAGGTCGTGGTCAGTTCTCTATGGAGTTCGAAAAATACTCACCATGTCCAGCAAACGTTGCTGAGAAAGTGATTGCTGAAGTTAAAGAGCGTAACGCTAAGAAGTAATTCTTGAGTTAAGCATTTAACAACAAAGCCCCGTTGGCGAAAGCTGACGGGGCTTTTTCTTTGGCTCAGATTTAAGCTCTCTGCGCGGCAAACGAGAGACACTGTCTAAAGTTCGAATTGTGTTTCCCGAATCTCACCCGTGTAAGGATAGCGCTGCTGGAACTGTGCGATTTCTTCTTTCAGCCAGGCATGAAAAGCCTGGATCTTTGGACGTTTGAAGTAACCACTTGGCGCACACAGATAAAATTGAAAACGCGGTCTTAAGGCGACGTTTCCCACCTGAACCAGTTTACCTTCTTCAATGTATCGACATGCTGTCGCATGTTTCACCAAAGCTACCCCCTGAACGGCCAGTGCGCCTTCCAGCACAAATTGAGAGCCGTTGTACTGCAGAGTCGACTTGCTACTGTGATAGCCCAAGTTACGCAACCATAACCCCCAATCCATATCCGGCCAGATATCCTCGATGAGATCAGCGCGCACCAGATCATCCAATTGATAAATATTGTGTTGCTGCTGGTAAATCGGGTGACAGACCGGGTAGAGCACTTCATCCATCAGCCATTCGGAATGGACGTTCTTGTAGTCACCGCGGCCATAGCGGATGCAGACATCCACACTGGAGTCCTGAAAATTCACCAGATCGCTGGTGGGTTCAATTAATAATGAAATTTCGGGATGTTGGGTTCGAAAATCGCCGATGCGTGGCACTAACCAATGCTGAGCGAAAGAGGGCAGAGTGGAAATCGACAATTGATGCGGTGAAGGATCTTGGTTGATCAAGCGAATACCTTCCTGCAGGTGAGCAAAGCCTTTCTGAGCCTGTTGATACAGCACACTGCCTTCATGGGTCAGATGAATTTTTCGGTGTTGGCGAACAAACAGTTCAGCCCCAAGCCACTCTTCTAATAGGCGAATTTGTTGGCTGATGGCCGCTGGTGTCACAAACAGCTTTTCCGCTGCGACTTTGAAACTGCCTGTTTCGGCGGCTGTATAAAAATAAAACAGCCCTTGAAAAGGCGGGATACGTTCACTCACATTAGTTTTCCTTAACTGAATGGCAAGATCTATCGTTTGTCGGGATAACGATTAATGACGATTATTAGTCATAACAAATCAGGGTTCAAGGGGGACTTATGAACGTTACTCAAATCGAAAAATCATGTACTCAGCACCAATTACCAAGTTATTCAGTTAATACTTTCTTGAGTCAGTTAATGCAATGGCGACAAAACTACCGCACTCGTCGTCAGCTGCGTGACTTGCCGCCGCATCTGTGGAAAGACCTGGGTCTTGAGCGTGAGCAGATTGAGGCAGAAGTTAACAAAAGCTTCTGGCGTTAAAGCGGTGCTTGCTGTCTCAGCTCCCGTCGCAGCCAGTCATTGAATGCTTCAATACGGGCTGCGCGGGATGAAGAAGGATCGCTGATCAAGCTGTAGCGCACACCGGGTGTTAATCC
Source organism: Vibrio fluvialis (assembly GCF_900460245.1). Taxonomy (NCBI): domain Bacteria; kingdom Pseudomonadati; phylum Pseudomonadota; class Gammaproteobacteria; order Vibrionales; family Vibrionaceae; genus Vibrio; species Vibrio fluvialis. The sequence continues at coordinate 2,401,920 of NZ_UHIP01000001.1, read as the reverse complement.
GACAGAGAACGGTTTGACTAACAGGCCACGGGCAACAAAATCATCGGCCAGACTGTCGGTCGCCAAACAGGCTCCATGACCTGCAATCACGGCATTCAGAGCCATGTCGAAGGTACTCACTTCCATCCATTGAACGGTATCTTTGGCCATGACGACGGACGCTTGTCTGAACCATTGAGACCAGGAAAAACTCTGTGAGTCGAAGTGGATCAGCCAGCAGTTCAGCAGTTGTTCCGGCTCACAGAATTGCATTGAGTTAGCCAGCTCAGGTGAACAAAAGGGATAGACGGGCTCTTCAAACAACATCTCTTGGTGCAAGCCAGGATCATTGACCTCTTCATCCCCCTGCCATATCGCCACATCAATCGAAGTGTGGCGAATATTGGGTGTATCGCAATCGGTAATGAGGCGGATCGGAATATACGGATGCTCCATCGTGAACTTCCACAATCTTGGCATCAGCCAGCGTGAAGCAAATGAAGGTGGAGTACGTACACACAGTACTCCTTCAACCGGTTCGCTTTGAATTTGATTAAGACCAGTGATGATTTTCTCAAAGCCACTGCTGACTTGATGGTAGAGCGCTTCACCTTGTTTGGTAAGTTGCATTTCTCGGCCCTGTCGGACGAAAAGTTTGCAATTCAGGCCTTCTTCCAGTTGGCGGATTTTCTGGCTCACGGCGGCTTGAGAAATAAACAGCTCTGTAGCGGCAGCGCTGTAGCTTCGAAGGCGTGCTGCGACTTCGAAATAACGTAAACCAGCAAGGTGTTTGAGGCGATTGTCCATAATCTCTGCTTATAGTCGGTGTGTTAAATGATCGTTCGTATCGCGTCAGCGTCCTTTTCATAATACGGGCTATGCGGTGGTGGGTACAGGAAGATATGTATGGAAAAGGTTATTCAAGTTAAGCAGCAATATTCTGTTATTAGAAAGATAACTAACGCGATTCAGCAGATTTTTGGCATGAAAAAGGAACACCGTCGAGCATTACCAGAACCAGAAAATGCCCATCTTAGACGAGACATAGGGTTAGAAGAAGTCGGTGACAACGCTCGTGATTATCAGCGTTACTTATAGTGAAAATGAAAAAGGAGCCCTCGGGCTCCTTTTTCATTATTCTTCCCAGACGACAAGCTGACCTTTGGGCCAATTTTGTCCGACTTCATGGTATTTTTGTTCCAACACGTGACGCTTAATTTTAAGCGTCGGTGTCAGAATGCCGTTGTCGATACTCCATGGCTCTTTGATCATGAGTACGCCCTTAATTTGTTCATGAGATTCCAACTCGTTGTTCATTTTATCAATCACTTTGCGCGTTGTGCGTTCATAACGTGCCCGGTCAAAGTTAGGAAAATCATGAGGGACGACCAATAGAATAGGAGCGGGGAGCCCAAGGCCAATCAGGCACATCATCTCTACCCGACTGTACTCAAACAACTTTTTCTCGATCGGTACGGGGGAAACGAACTTACCTTTCGCTGTTTTGAAGGTATCCTTTTTACGCCCTTGGATAGTCAGATAGCCTTCAGCATCCAACGAACCAATATCTCCGGTGTGCAACCAGCCTTCGCGATCAAAGGATTCTTGGGTGGCAATATCATTTTTGTAGTAACCGGAAAATAAGCCTTTGCCCTGAACCATGATCTCTCCGTCAGAGGCAATCTTGAGATTGATACCCGGCCCGGCTTGCCCGACCGTTCCGATTTTATCGGCGCGGAATGGATAGTTGATCGTGCTGTAAGCAAATGACTCGGTCATTCCCCAAGCTTCGGTAATGTTCAAACCAACACTGTGATACCAGGAAAGCAGTGCTGGGGACACAGGTGCTGAGCCACAACCGAGCACTCGCGCTTTATCGAGGCCAAGACCATCAGCCAGTTTGCGTTTAATCAATGTATTGACGAACGGTATCTTAAGCAG